>DATHHO010000144.1:0-2377 GCA_035317125.1 Puia sp. | reverse complement strand
ATCCGGGAGGTCCGGTCGAATATCGGCAATAAAGAGATCGGCTGGCTTTTCGAAAATTGTTTCCCCAACACGCTGGATACGACGGTGGATTTTGAAATGACCGGCGGGAAGCCCGATACTTATGTCATCACGGGTGATATCGACGCCATGTGGCTGCGGGACAGCAGCGCGCAGGTGTGGCCCTATATGTCCCTTTGCAAGGACGACAAGAACCTGCAGCTGCTGATCCAGGGCGTGATCCACCGGCAGGCGAAATGCATCCTGAAAGATCCGTATGCGAACGCCTTCTACAAGGATGAAAATAAGATCAGCGAATGGAAGCATACGGATATCACCGATATGAAAGCGGGTATCCACGAACGCAAATGGGAGATCGACAGTCTGTGCTACCCCATCCGGCTGGCTTACGGCTACTGGCAGGAGACCGGCGATGCTTCTCCTTTCGACGCGGCGTGGATGGATGCCATGAAGAAGATCGTAAAAACCTTCCGGGAACAACAGCGCAAAGACGGGGATGGTCCATATACTTTCCAGCGGAATACTGCCTGGGCGACGGATGGCGTTCCGCTTGGCGGCTATGGCTATCCCACCAAAAAAGTCGGGTTGATCCATTCGATGTTCCGGCCCAGCGACGATGCGACGATCTATCCTTTCCTCATCCCTTCCAATCTTTTTGCGCTGAGCAGTCTGCGAAGCCTGCGCACGATGTTGCAGACGATGAAGACCGGACAGGAGCTGGCTGCTGAATGCCTATCCCTGGAGAACGAGCTGACGGCCGCGCTCAGCGAACATGCTATCGTTACGCACCCGGTCTTTGGAGAGGTGTTCGCCTACGAAGCGGATGGATTCGGCAACCATACTTTTATGGACGACGCCAATGTCCCCAGCCTGCTGGGGCTGCCCTATCTTCAGTCTGCTGTTTTCGGGGGCGACCTCTCGGTGCTGCATACCGATAAGCGGGGATATAAGGTATATCAGAATACGCGTCGCATGCTCCTCAGCGACAGCAACCCTTTCTTTTTCAAGGGCACCGCTGCGGAAGGGATCGGGGGACCGCATGCGGGTCTGAATATGATCTGGCCTCTGAGCATCATCATGCGTGGGCTGACGAGCCATGATCCACAGGAAATGTCGCTTTGTCTGAAAATGCTGCAAAAGAGCCATGCCGGAACGGGCTTTATGCACGAGTCGTTCCATAAGGATGATTTCTCGAAATTCACGCGTAAATGGTTTGCGTGGGCGAATACCCTGTTTGGTGAATTCGTGCTGAAGCTGTACCGGGAAAGGCCGGCGTTGCTGAGTTAGGGGCAATGTTGCCGGACGCTTATCCCTTCGCCTCGATGAGGTAATAATTCTTTTTTCCCTTCTGGATCAGGATATATTTTTCGTGCAGCAGGGTGGCTGCGGTGATGGCCATGGCCGTATCCTCCACTTTGTCGCGGTTGATGCTGACGCCCCCTCCCTGGATCATTTTTCTCGCATCCCCTTTGCTGGTGAAGCTGCCGGTCTCCGCGAGGAAGCTGACCACGTCCATGCCGCTTTCTATTTTTTCTCTGGGGAATTCAAATTTTACGACGCCTTCCAGCGCTTCGAGGTCTTCCGCGCTGAGAGAGGTGATGGGCGCCGATTGATTGGCGAAGAGCCGTTCCGTCGTGCGGATGGCATTGGCATATTCTTCTTCTCCGTGTACAAACACGGTCACCTCGCGGGCCAGCGCTTTTTGCAGGGCCCTTGTCCCGGGGTCCTCGCTGTGCTGCAACAGGAGCGTGTCGATCTCTGGGCGGGTCATAAACGTAAAGATCCGGATCCATTTTTCGGCGTCGGCATCGGTGGCATTAAGCCAGAACTGGTAGAACTGGTATGGGGAGGTCCTGGTGGGGTCCAGCCAGATATTGCCTTTTTCGGTCTTGCCAAATTTGCCCCCGTCGGACTTGGTGAGCAGCGGGCAGGTAAAGGCAAATGCCTCGCCTCCCGCCTTGCGCCGGACCAGTTCCGTGCCGGTGGTGATATTCCCCCACTGGTCGCTGCCTCCCATCTGGAGCTTGCAGTTTTTATTGCTGTATAACCAGTAAAAATCATATCCCTGTACCAGCTGGTAGGTAAATTCGGTGAAACTCATGCCATTTTCACTGTCCAGCCGCTTGCGCACGCTGTCTTTGGATGTCATATAATTTACGGTAATATGTTTGCCCACATCCCGGATAAAGTCCAGAAAACTCATGTCCCTGAACCAGTCGTAGTTATTGACCATTTCCGCGGAATTGGGCAGGGACGGGTCGAAATCGAGGTATTTTTCCAGTTGCTGCTTTACGCAACGGAGGTTGTGATTCAGGATGTCTTCGCTGAGCAGATTCCTTTCCTCGCTCTTCCCGCTGGG
>DATHHO010000143.1:0-11733 GCA_035317125.1 Puia sp. | reverse complement strand
CACCGCTTTCCGCAGCAGTCTGGATGAACTGAAGGCCGAAGTATTAAAGACAGACCAGGGAAGGACGGAACTGCTGGCTAACCGAAGGGCTTTTACGCAGATGCTGTCCCTGTTCATCGGCCGGGCCCTGGACGAAAATGCCGTGCTGGAAAGCCCTCCGCCCACAACAGCAGCATCGGAGGTCCACAGACCGGAGCTTGTCCTCTTCGACTTCCAGAAAAAAACGTTCGACGTCCAGGAGCGGCAGCTCAGAACGGGCTATATGCCAAAGGTCAGCGCCTATGCACTGGGCGCCTATGGGCGGCCTACGCTGAATTTCATCAGCAATGAGTTTGGGTTCTTTGGCATCGGCGGCATCCGTTTCTCCTGGGCATTGGCCGGACACTACACAAAGAAGAATGACCTGGCGTTGCTGGATATTCACCGGAAAGACCTCGACATCCAGAAAGAGACCTTCCTCTTCAATACCAACCTCAGCCTTACCCAGCAGAATGCCGAAGCAGATAAATACCAGGCCCTGATCGGTCAGGACCAGCAGATCATCGCCCTCCGGGCCTCGGTAAAGAACGCCGCGGGCGCACAGCTGGAGAACGGGGTCATCACCTCGCATGACTATATCAACCATGTGAATGCGGAAAGCCAGGCCCGGCAAAGCCTGAGCCTGCATGAGATCCAGCTGTTGCAATCCGGATACAATACCAAAACGATTTCGGGCAACTGAATATAAATCTTAAGTAAAATATATGAACCTGAAGATCCATCAATACCTGATCATTCCCGTAATCGCCGCCCTCTTGTGCGGCTCCTGCTCGCAAAAGAACGCCGAATACGACGCATCTGGAAATTTCGAGGCCGATGAGACCATTGTTTCTGCCCGTCAGAACGGTCAGCTGCTCTCTTTTACAATCCATGAAGGAGATACCCTCGCAAAAGGCACCGTTGTCGGCCAGGTCGATGTAACGGGAGCGTCGATCCAGAAGGAACAGGCACAGGCCTCCATCGAAGCCCTGCATCAGCGGACCACCGACCCGCGTCCCCAACTGGAGCTGGTGAGAAAACAGATCGCCGTTCAGCAGGCGCAGCTCGAACAACAGCTCAGGGAAAAGGCAAGGACGGAACGGCTGGTGGCTGCCGATGCCGCGACCACCAAACAACTGGATGATATCAATGCGCTGATCGACCAGCTCCAGCGACAGATCAGCGTATCCCGGCAGCAATTGGCCGTCCAGGAGACCGTTATCGCCAATCAGAACCGCAGCGTGCTCAGCGAACAGTCCCCTCTCCAGAAATCGGTGGCCCAGTACCAGGACCAGGTCAGCAAAGGCTCCATCGTAAATCCGGTCAGTGGCACCGTATTGACCAAATATGCGCTGGAAGGAGAAATGGCCACCACGGGAAAGGCCCTGTACAAGATCGCCAACCTCGATACCCTGTTGCTCCGGGCCTATGTCACCGGAACACAACTACCCAGGATCAGGCTGGGCCAGGAAGTCCAGGTTAGGATCGATGCGGGTAACAAGGCCTATAAAAACTATACCGGCACGATCACCTGGGTCTCCGACAAATCCGAGTTCACCCCCAAGACAATCCAGACCCGGGACGAAAGGGCCAATCTTGTGTATGCCATCAAGGTGCGGGTAAAAAATGATGGCTTTCTGAAGATCGGCATGTATGCCGAAGTAAAATGGTAACTATGGTCACGCTCGAAAAGATCAGCAAGACATACGACAAGGGGAAGGTAAAGGCCGTCACCGATGTTTCCCTCAGCGTCGAAAAAGGAGAGCTGTTCGGCCTTATCGGCCCGGATGGCGCCGGCAAGTCGACCATTTTCCGGATCCTCACCACCCTGTTGCTCCCGGATACCGGTAAGGCGACGGTGGCTGGGCTGGACACGGTGAAAGATTTCCGGAAGATCCGGGGCTGCGTGGGATATATGCCGGGGCGCTTCTCGCTGTATCAGGATCTTACGGTGGAAGAGAACCTCAACTTCTTCGCCTCCTTGTTCGGAACGACGGTAACGGAGAATTATGCGCTGATCAAAGATATCTATCAGCAGATCGAGCCTTTTAAGACGAGACGGGCCGGCAAGCTCTCGGGCGGCATGAAACAAAAGCTTGCTCTTTGCTGCGCCCTCGTCCACCGGCCGGAGGTGCTGTTCCTCGACGAGCCGACCACCGGCGTCGACGCCGTATCGCGCAAGGAGTTCTGGGATATGCTGCAACGGCTGAAGGCGCAGGGCATTACCATTCTGGTCTCGACGCCGTATATGGATGAGGCGGACCTCTGTCAGCGCATCGCCCTGATCCAGGATGGAAAAATCCTCTCCATCGACACGCCGCAAAATATCGTGAAGGCCTATCCCGGGGACCTGTATGCCGTCAAGTCCGGATCGCTGCATAAAATATTATTGGACATCCGGCAATACCCGGGCACCCTCTCCTGCTTTGCATTCGGCGAATACCTGCATGTAGCGTTCAAACCCGCCTCCCCAAGTGCCGCCGGTCCCCCTGCTTCCTCCGAACCCGCCGGCCTGAAAAAATATCTGGAGGATAAGGGGCATAAAGAAGTGGAGATAAAAAAAATAACGCCTGGGATAGAAGACAATTTTATCCGCATGATGGGCGATAAAACGGACAGGTATGAACAGTGAAACAACCGGCAAGGCTATTGAAACGACCAGCAAGGCCAGTGAAACAACCGGCAAGGCCATCGTCTGCAAAGACCTGAGCAAACAGTTCGGTGACTTTATCGCCGTCGATAAGATCTCCTTCGAGGTCAACAGCGGTGAGATCTATGGGTTCCTTGGCGCTAATGGCGCGGGGAAGACCACGGCCATGCGGATGCTCTGCGGATTATCCTATCCCACGGGAGGCGAAGCCACCGTAGCCGGCTTTAACGTGTACAAGCAGCAGGAGTCCATCAAAAAGAACATCGGCTATATGAGCCAGAAGTTCTCTCTGTACGAGAACCTCAGCATAAAAGAGAACATCGAGTTCTATGGCGGCGTGTATGGCCTGACGGACCAGCAGCTGCAGCAGAAAGGCGATGAGCTGATCGCCAGACTGGGCCTCGAAAAGGAGGCGAAAAAAATGGTGGGCGGATTGCCGCTTGGATGGAAGCAGAAGCTGGCTTTTTCCGTGGCGATCATCCACCAGCCAAAGATCGTGTTCCTCGACGAGCCGACAGGTGGCGTGGATCCCGTGACCCGGCGGCAGTTCTGGGACCTGATCTATGAGGCGTCCGACAAAGGGATCACCGTATTCGTGACCACCCATTATATGGATGAGGCGGAATATTGCAACCGCATCTCCATCATGGTAGATGGGCGTATCGACGCGCTGGATACGCCGGCCAATTTAAAAAAGCAGTATTCGGCCAGGACAATGAACGAAGTATTCTATGCATTGGCACGGGGAGCAAAGCGAGCGGCGGATTGAAATAAAATAAAAACATGAAGCAATTCCTGGTATTTGTGCGAAAAGAATTTTATCACGTGTTCAGGGACAGAAGGACCCTGCTGATCCTGTTCGGGCTGCCCATCGTGCAGATCCTGCTGTTCGGCTTCGCATTGACTACCGAGATCAAAAATGCAAAGATCGTCGTCGTGGATTATGCCCGCGACGTGGCCTCGCAGCAGATCATCACCCGGATCGCAGCCAGCTCCTACTTCAGTATCGGGCAGTCCGCCATGACCTATGAGGAGATGTACAAGAGCTTCCGGGAAGGGAAAGTAAAATGCGCTCTCGTCTTCCCGGCCAATTTCAACAACGATCTCCTCCATTCTAATAAGGCGCAGGTTCAGATTATCGCTGACGCCTCCGATCCGAATACGGCCAGGACGCTTACGAATTACCTGACCGCGATCATCGGCAGCTATCAGGATCAGCTGAACGCCACCGTCACCATACCGTACCGGATCCTGCCGGAAACCAGGATGCTGTATAACCCGGAGATGAACGGTTCGATGAACTTTATACCCGGTGTGATCGCCCTGGTGCTGATGATCGTCTGCACCACCCTCACGTCCGTGTCGATCGTAAAAGAAAAAGAAATGGGCACGATGGAAGTCTTGCTGGTATCCCCTTTCAAACCCCTGTACGTCATCCTTTCCAAGGCGGTGCCCTATCTGGCCCTATCGCTGATCAATTTTATCATCATCCTGCTGATGGGCGTTTTCCTGCTGCACGTACCCATCAGAGGAAATATCTTTCTGCTTTTCGCGGAGAGCACCCTGTTCATCATCAGTTGTCTTTCCTTTGGCCTGCTGATCTCCGGGCTGACCAATTCGCAGCAGACGGCCATGCTGGTCTCCATGATGGGCATGATGCTGCCAACGATCCTCTTCACGGGGTTTCTATTCCCGCTGGAGAACATGCCCGTTCCGTTGCAGGTGATTGCCAATATCATCCCCTCGAAATGGTATTATTCCATCGTCAAGGCCATCATGCTGAAGGGTCTTGGGTTTGCCTACGTGTGGAAAGAGACGCTGATCCTGATCGGGATGACCGCGATATTGCTGACCATCAGCCTGAAAAGATTTAAAATACGTTTGCAATGAGGACACTGAAATTTTTATTACGCAAAGAGTTCCGGCAGATCTTCCGGAACAAGGCCCTGTTGCCGATCCTCTTCATCCTGCCGATGATCCAGCTGCTGATCATGCCGCTGGCCGCTAACTTTGACGTCAAATACATCAGTATCGCCATCGTGGACAAGGATCATTCCACGACTTCGCAGCAGCTTATTTCCAAGATCGGCTCCTCGGGCTATTTCCATATCACCCATTTCAGCTCCTCGTATGATCAGGCGCTCCATTCCATAGAAAAGGAAGAGGCCGACATCATCCTCGAAATACCCGCCGGCTTTGAGCGCAATCTCGTAAAAGAAGGTTCGCAGAAGCTGTTCCTCGCCGCCGATGCCATCAACGGTATAAAAGGAGGGCTTGGCAGCTCCTACCTGACCAGCGTGCTGGCCGATTTCAACAATGAATGGCGCATCAGATGGGTGCAGCCCCAGAAGTTTAATGAGCCCGCCGATGGTTCATCGCGTTCAGCCCCCGTCACGATCGGGATCGATCCCGTCAACTGGTTCAATCCTCACATGGATTATCAGTTCTTCATGGTGCCGGGTATACTCGTCATCCTGGTCACGATGGTGGGAGGGTTTATCGCGGCGCTCAATATCGTAAAGGAAAAAGAGATCGGCACCATCGAACAGATCAACGTAACGCCGATCAAAAAATGGGAGTTTATTGCGGGCAAGCTCATTCCCTTCTGGATCATCGGGATGTTCGACTTCACCATCGGTCTGGTAATCGCCCGGTTCGTATACGGGATCATCCCGGTGGGCAATCTGGGCATACTCTATCTGTTCCTTTCCGTTTATCTGGTAGCGTTGCTGGGATTCGGGTTGCTGATCTCCACCTACAGCGACAACCAGGTCCAGGCCATGTTCGTCGCGTTCTTTTTTATCATGATCTTTATTCTGATGAGCGGCCTCTTCACCTCGGTAGACAATATGCCCACCTGGGCCAGAGTGATCTCGCGGCTGACGCCCGTTACCTATTTCATCGAGGTCATGCGCATGATCGTGCTGAAAGGCAGTGGGTTCCACGATATCCAGAACCAGTTCTTTATCGAGGCGGCCTTTGCCATCGTGCTGAACGGATGGGCGATACTGAATTACCGGAAAACGGCATGACAATTCCGATAATATTTGGTATTTTCATCATAAGCCGAAACGCTCATGACCATGAAACACCTGTACTTTCTCCCCTTCCTGTTCCTGTGTGCGGTGGCCCCGGCCCAGAAACAAGGTCAGCCCCTGATCGATTCGCTGGTGGCTGCGTTGCCATCCTTGAAAGAGGATTCAAATAAGGCTAAGGCGTACAACCGTATTGCACAGACCTATGAGGGATTGAACCCCCTGAAAGCATTTCCTTTTGCGCAAAAAGGCCTGGAGCTATCCGAAAAATTACACTGGAAAAGAGGCCTGGCCATCTTTCATAATAATCTTGGCCTCTATATCAGTGATACGGGGAATATCCCGCTTGCAAGGGCTCATTTTGAGCAAAGCCTTGCGCTGAACAAGGAAATGGGCTTCAAAACCCAACAGGCCAATACCATGATCAATATAGGCCGGACCTATCAGTTCGAATCCGATTTTACCCGAGCCACCGACTATCTTTATAAAGCCCTGGTCATTGCCGAAGAAATGAAGAACAATGACCAGATCTCCGTGATCGCGCTCAATATAGGCAGTAATTATTTCACCCAGCATAATTATCCCAAGACAACCGAATATACGGAGATGTCCTTAAAATATGCAACCCTTGCAGGCAACCGCAAATGGATCAGTAAGGCCAATCAACAGTTAGGCGGGGTCAGACATATGCTCAAGGATTCGGCTGGCTCGAGGATGTATCTGAAAAAAGCGATAAAGATCTGCGAAGAGGACAATAACCGTGTCGGCCTGGCAGATGCGCTCCTTAATCTGGCCCTGGATTATCCCGGCTATAAGGATCAGATAGCCATCATGCTGCGCGTAGACAGCATCATGGAGCAGATCAATCCGAATTCGGAGATCTCCTACGCAAACAAGGGCAACCTCGGCAATGCGTATGGTCAACTGGCGAAGATCAGCAAATCACCCGACAAGGAGATCTATCTGAAAAAGGCCAGCGCTTACCTGTTGCGGGCCAAAGAACTGGCGGAACAAAATGCCAGCCCCGAATACCAGGCGCATATGTATTTTATGCTGGCGGACCTGGAGGAGCAAAAGAGCAATTATAAGGTGGCATTCGGGTATTATAAGAAAGCCAACGCGATCAATGATTCGTTGTTCTCCCAGGAAAAAAAGAATGAAATAGCCGGGTTGGAAGGGAAACACAATATCGTTTTAAAGGACAACGAGATCGCCATCAGTAAGCTGAAGCTGTCCGACCAACGGAAGACGCAGATAGGCCTGGTCGTCGGGTTGCTGTTATCCGGCGTTATCGGGGGCCTGCTATACTGGCAGAGCCGCAGACGAAAAAGGACCAATACGACCCTCATGGTGCTGAACGACCGGCTGGATGAGGCCAATAAAGTAAAGGCCCGGTTCTTTGGCATCCTCAGCCATGACCTCCGCAGTCCCATCGTCAATCTGATCCATTTTTTACACCTGCACAATGAAAAGCCCGCCCTGCTCAGCGAGGAGCAGGGGGAAGCACAACGTCAGCAGATCAGCGATTCGGCCGAAAGCCTTCTGAACACCATGGAGTCGATGCTCCTCTGGAGCAAGGAGCAGATGGAGAATTTCAAGCCGAATATCCGGCAGGTCCCCGTCAGCGAGCTGTTTGAATACCTGCAAAAGAATTTCGCGCAGACGGGCTCCGTACAGATCAGTTTTTCCCAGCCGCCCGATCTGATGGTCTCCACTGACGAGAATTACTTAAAGACCATTATGCAAAACCTCACCTCCAATGCCATCAGGGCGGTAAAGGGTGTGCCGGGTGGGAAGATCAGATGGAATGCCCGTCGCGAGGGGGAAAAAACTATTTTTTCCATCACGGATAACGGTCCGGGGATCGGGGAGCAGCAGGCAAAGGCCTTATTCGATGACAGCCTGGCGAATAATGAAAAGCATGGGTTTGGCTTTCATCTGATAAGGGATCTGGCAAAAGCCATCCAATACAAGATCTCGGTACAATCTCAGCCCGGAATGGGCACTACCTTTACCCTGTCGACATAGGTTCAGTTCACAAAGATCTCGTCCGTCATCACCCAACCCCGCTTCCCTTTTCGGGTATGCCAGTCCGGGAGCTTGTCGACGGGCACGGAGACCACTTTCAGCACCCGAACGCTGACGGGTTTGAATTTTATCAGATAACCGGTCAGATAGCCGGCCTGGGACTTTTCCGGTTGCTCCGGATCGATGCGACCCAGTAATTTTAAATTCCCTTTGTCACTGCCGCCCCATACTTCCACCGATACCGGTGGCATGACATCATTGTTGATATCCACAACCGCGGATACCGTCACGTCTCCGGCCTTCACCGGCTTGTTGAAGAACAACAAGCATTCCATCTTATTCTTATGAAAGCCCAGCCATTTTCCATTCCCGTAATTCAGATCGCCTTTCTGAAGGTCGATGAGGATCCCTGATTTCAATTTCATATAGTTCGAATCCACGGGCTGCAGCATCTGCACGGAGTCGGGCCGGTATTTTTCGCTGTAAAAATCGGCCTTTGTCACTTCGCTGCCCGACCACCCGGTCTTAAACGCTTTTGCCTTCAGCGCAGCCCTGCTGCTCAATATGAACGGCGCCGTGTATGCCGGGGACGCGATACTGTCCGGTTCGGTGCCATCCAGCGTATAGCGGATGACCGCACCCGGGACATAATGTCTCAGCGAGACTGTCAGCGGTGTGAGAACGATCCGTTCCTCATTCTCAAGGATCGGCGCATTCAGCCTGATATGCACGGTATCGGCCCTGAACCCCGTACTGATCGCCAGCCCGGTGTTGTCATGCACTATGGCAGCCACTTCACCGGAACTGATCCCGGTATTCCATACATACAAGCTATGAAGGTCCTTAAGCGCCGCAAGCCGTCTGATGTCTTCGGCCTTTACAGCAGTCCCGGAAAGGCTGAGGCTTTTAAGCTTGCTCAGCCTGAGCAGATCGTGGATCCCCGCGCCGGTGATCTTGCTGAAGGAAAGGTTGAGCACCCGCAGGTTCGTGAATCCGGCGATAATGGCAAGCCCCTTGTCATCCACCGGCATTTTGTCCAGGTTTAGTTCGACGATCTGGGTCTTTACCACATCCAGTTCTTTCAACTGTTCAGACCGGAAGAAAGCGGCTCCGTAAAAATCAACGGCGAGGGCAGGCGAACCCTTTGCCAGGGGACTGACCGCCCGGTAATTGGTATTCAAGGCCTGAACCTTTTTCTCGTCGGCTGCGGCAAAATCATATTTCTCTTCGTCGGAAGGCTTGAGGATCGAGGCCGCGAGTAAGCGCAGGCTGTCGGTCTGGGGCAGGTCCGCGATCTTCTTCTCAAAAAAGGAGCCTCCTTTTATCCAGTGGTATAACACGGCCGATTCGTCATCGGTAAGCTGTGGCCTGGAGGCGGGGGGCATGTGCTTCTTTTCTTCCAGCGGCAGGTGGATACGGCTCATCATCAGCCCCAGACCGGCCTCCGTAGTATCCCATAATTTCCCATCGCGGCCTCCTTTCTGCAAGCCCTCCCGGCTGTCCATGACCAGTCCGCCTTTTGCCTTATTGCTGTTGTGACAGCCAAGACATTTTGTTTCAAGGATCGGGCCGACCAGGTCATTGTAGATCCTTGCCTCTTCCAGCGCGACGGTCTGTCTTGTTTTTTCCGGCGTGACGGGCCCAAGCACAAAATTCTCCCCGTGGGTGATATTGCCGCCGAGATGGCCCGCCAATACGGTCACCAGGAGGATCCCAAGGGCGGACAGTCCTGAAATAAGTGGGCGTCCTCCCGATCCATCTCCTCTTTGCAACGCATTGAGCCTCCCTGATCCATCCGTCCGCTGTCCTGCATCGCGAAATTGCCAGAGGACAAATAATCCAAAAGCCGCAGCGGCGCCCATCCATTTATGCCAGGCAAGCCCTGTCCCTTCATAGCCCGGCTCTTTTGACAACAATAATCCCATGAGTGCGGTAAGAACGGCCGTGAACGCCGCAGCAAGCAGGAGGATGTCGGCAACTTCCGCATCCGCGCGGGTGGCCCTGAGCGTGAACAACACCCAGATAGCATACAGAACGACCAATACAATGGGGAAATGCAGGGCCATCGGATGCATCCGTCCGAAGACCTGCAGCCAGGACGGGACGGCGATCTTATCCACGAAGATCAGGAAGAACAATAATAATATATTCAGGGGGATCAGCGAAGCCCCGAATCCCGACTTCCACTTCATACTCTGTTCAGCTTGTAAGGATATACCTTCCCGGAAGCCCACTGTGCCACATAAAGATTCTCGTCCCGGTCCACACAAACGTCATGGGGGTGTACAAATATTTTATCGGTCTGGCTCATCGGCTGCAACGCGCCGTCCTCATACTTCGGTTCGCTGCCGCCAATATTGCTGACGACCTTATTATCCTTGTCCAGGATCGTGACGAAGCCGGTGCCTTCCGCCTTCAGATCCGGCGAACGCAATACGGCCGCATAGAGATGATCTCCTTTGATCACCGGCCGGCATACACATGCTCCTGGAAGCTTGATGACTTCCAGCAACCCGCCATCCTTGCTGAACCGCTTGAAACAATTCCGTGTACGGTCGGTGATCAACAGATCCTGTCCGCCCTTCCTCCGGTCGAAGGTAATGCCATGCGCATTGTCCAGGTGCATGTCGCCCTCTCCACGGCCACCAAAATATTTTATCAGCTTGCCCGCTTTATCGTAATGCAGGATATATTGCGCCCCATAGCCGTCGGCGATAAAGATATCGCCGTTCTCGTCGATGACGGTCTCCGTTGGCACGAACTCCTCCGCTTTTTTATAGATGCCCGGCTCCATGGGCACATCGATCGTCAGTAATATTTTGCCGTCCATCGTCGCCTTATAGACCTGGTGCTTGACCGTATCCGTTATATAGAGGAATTCTTCACCATTCTCATTGTGCAGGGTCAGGCCATGCGCGCCGGGGAAATCATGCCCCCATGAGCTCAGCAGCTTGCCACCCGTGTTGTAGATGAGGATATTGTTATGGGTCTCGTTGGTGAGCAGGAGGACCCTCCCCTTCTTATCCTGCACCATCTCGTGGCAGTCGTTCACCGGGTACTGCTGGGTGTCTGCCTTGCTCCAGGTCGTATCCAGCCGGTATTGCATGCCATTATACCCGTAGACCTTGCCTTGTTTTTTTGCGAAGAGATCTTTCATAACTAACAGGCCTCCTGTGGCCATCGATGTTCTTTGTAAAAATTTTCTGCGGTCCATTATGTATAATTTTTAAAGGTTAGTCGGCAATTCCGTCGCGTGCCTTCAGTATGCTCCCGGTCGGTGAGGCTGCCCGCGAGATCGGCCTGGCGGAATTTCCGCTCAGGCGATCAGCCCGTTCACCACTTTACCCGCCACATCGGTCAGCCGGTAGCGGCGGCCCTGGTGCTTGAAGGTCAGCTTTTCATGATCGAGCCCCATCAGCCGGAGCATCGTGGCGTGAAAATCATGAACGTGCACCGGGTCCCTGGTGATATTGTACCCGAATTCATCCGTTTCGCCATAGACGCCCGGCTTCACGCCACCCCCGGCCATCCAGATCGTAAAACACCGCGGATGATGGTCGCGGCCATAATTATCCACCGCGAGCTTGCCCTGGCAATAGTTCGTGCGGCCGAATTCCCCACCCCAGACCACCAGCGTCTCATCCAGCAACCCTCTTTGCTTCAGGTCCTGGATCAATGCGGCGGAAGACTGGTCCACGTCCTTGCATTGTCCTTTTATTTCGCCCGGCAGGTTGCTGTGGCCGTCCCAACCCTGATGATAGAGCTGGACAAAGCGGACACCGCTCTCCGACAGCTTCCTCGCGAGCAGGCAGTTGGCGGCAAAGCTGCCCGGCACCAGACATTCCGGGCCGTATAATTTCAGCGTATCTTCCGGCTCCTTCGACAGATCGGTGATCTCCGGAACGGCGGTCTGCATGCGGTATGCCATTTCATACTGGCTGATCTTGGTATTGATCTCGGGATCGCCGAAGTCCTTATACGATTCTTCATTGAGCGCCGCCA
>DATHHO010000142.1:0-46886 GCA_035317125.1 Puia sp. | reverse complement strand
CGTCCCTGGGACAGAAGGTAAGCCAGGTCAAGGATGCCAATGCGTTCTTCTTCCAGTTCCCCACTATCCAGGGCTTTGGTAATGTGAGCGGCTTTGAATTTATGCTGCAGGACCGCACCAGCGGGCCATTGGATAAACTGGCCGGTACGGCCTGGGGCTTTATCGGCGCCCTGATGCAGCGCAAAGAGATCGCCTTTGCCTTTACCACTTTTGCCGCGGGGAATCCCCAGTACATGATCGAGATAGATGACGCCAAAGCCAGGCAGCTGGGCGTGAACGTGAGCGATCTGCTGCAGACCCTGCAGATCTATTACGGCAGCAGCTTTGTATCGGATTTCAATCGTTTTGGGAAATACTACCGGGTGGTGGCGCAGGCCGATATCGCTTACCGGGCTAACGCGGCTTCTTTGAACGCCATTTATGTAAAGAACGCCAGGGAGGAAATGGTGCCGGCAAATTCACTGGTAACGCTCAAAAGGGTATACGGGCCTGAAACGGTAACGCGCAACAATATGTTCAATGCCGTCACCATCAATGGTTCGCCGAAGCCCGGTTACAGCACGGGGGACGCCATCAGGGCCATCGAGGAAACTGCCAAGCAGGTGCTGCCCAGGGGTTATTCCTATGAATGGACGGGTATAACAAGGGAGGAGAAGAATGCAGGTACCCAGACTACGCTGATCTTTATCCTCAGCGTGGTATTCGTCTACTTCCTGCTGGCCGCGCAGTTTGAAAGCTATATCCTGCCGCTGTCCGTCATATTAACCGTACCAACCGGGATCCTGGGTGTGTTCTCCCTTATAAAGATCACCGGCATCGAGAATAATATTTATGTGCAGATCGGTCTGATCATGCTGGTCGGTCTTCTGGCCAAGAACGCCATCCTGATCGTGGAATATGCCATACAACGGCGCAGGTCCGGTATGGGTCTTGTAGAGTCCGCGCTGGAAGCTTCCAAACTGAGACTGCGTCCCATCCTGATGACGTCCTTTGCTTTTATCGCGGGGCTGTTGCCGTTGGTAAGGGCGCATGGAGCGTCTGCCCTGGGCAACCGGTCGATCGGTACGGGCGCTGTCGGGGGTATGCTTACGGGAGTTTTGCTGGGCGTATTTATCATCCCGGTATTATTCGTGATCTTCCAGTACCTGCAGGAGAAAGTGACCGGTGCGCCGAAGGTTAGCAAGTCATCCTATAGTGAGTAGGGGTTTAGGTCGGATCATCAAATTTCAAATCATTTCATATTCATAAAATTATGGCAAGCAAGATAAAAATAGTCAAATGGTCCCTCTTGCTGATGGTATCAGGGCTGGGCGCCTGTAAGCTGGGCAAGGATTATCAGAGGCCTGAAATTGCATCGCCGGCCCAGTTCAGGATGGTGAGCACTTCTGATACCAGCAGCATCGCCAATATAGAGTGGAAACAGTTTTTTACCGACACGACCCTGCAGAGCCTGATCAGCCGGGGCGTCGCGTATAATTATGACCTGCAACTGGCACTGAGAAGAATCGATATCGCACAACAGCAGGTCAAACAGGCAAAGCTCTCCCTTTTACCCAGCCTCAGCCTGCAGATCGCCGCGCAGACATCCATCCCTTCCAAGAACAGCCTGAATGGGATCAGTCTCAACAGCTTTTTGGGAACCAGCCATATCGAGGATTATAATCTCAGCGGCAGCCTTTCCTGGGAGGTAGATATCTGGGGAAAGATCCGCCGCCAGAAAGAAGCGACGATCGCCCAGTATCTCCAGACTTATGAAGGGGCGAAAGCCGTGCAGACGCAGCTCGTGGCCAATATCGCGCAGGGTTTCTATAACCTGCTGATGCTGGACGCACAGATGGGCATCGCCCGCAGGAACCTCGCCCTGAGTGACAGCACCCTCCTGGTCACCCGTCTCCAGCGCGATGCGGGGGAGGTCACCACCCTGGCGGTGGAGCAGGCGGAGTCCCAGAGACTATCCACGGCCGTCCTGATCCCGCAGATAGAACAGGCCATCGCCATCCAGGAGAACGCCCTGAGCGTGTTGACGGGGGAGAACCCCGGCGTTATCAGCCGCCCGGTCAGCCTGGGGGATCTCGGGCTGCCTGAAAGCCTCCCTACGGGGCTGCCCGCCGCTATCCTGAGTCGCCGGCCGGATGTGCGTGCGAGCGAAATGGCCCTGATAGCCGCGAACGCACAGGTGGGTGTAGCCACGGGCAGTCTCTACCCCACGCTTGTCATATCGGCACAGGGCGGACTGAACTCCTTTAAAGCCAGCGACTGGTTCAGTATCCCCGGGTCCCTGTTCGGTAACCTGGTCGGAGGCATTACCCAGCCCATTTTTCAACAGCGTAAGCTAAAAACACAACTGGAAATAGCGAAGATCCAGCGGGAGCAATCCGTCATCCAGTTCAAACAATCCGTGTTGACAGCTGTCGGCGAAGTATCCGATGCGCTGGTAAGGGTCGACAAGCTCAGACAACAGCAGTCGATCACCGCGGCGCAGGTGGATACCCTGCACCATGCCATTCAAAATGCCCAGTTGCTTTTCAGGAGCGGTCTGGCCAATTACCTGGAAGTGATCACGGCACAGGCCAGCTCCTTACAGGCAGAACTCAGTCTCGCCGATATCCGGCGTCAGGAGTTAAGCTCCGTGGTGGACCTCTACCGCTCTCTGGGTGGTGGATGGAAATAAGGTGACCAGGTTCCGCGGGCGATCCAAAAAGAATTACATTTAAGCATCATCAAAACTGCTTAAATGAAGTCTCTTTTTTTACTGATCTCAGGGATCACCTCCTTTCTCTTCGCAAGGTCGCAGGAACAACCCGCCGGTCATCAGGCTTCTGCCGCGTCGACCCCGGCCCCCGCCCGCTCTTTTTCGCAGAAATTGCCCCTCGACCATTCCGTCTATGACGGCTGGCAGAGCATCGGGGAAAAAGCGATCAGCAATGACGGGAAATATATCGCCTGGACCGTCACACCCCAGGAAGGCGATGGTCTGCTGGTCGTCATGTCCGCCGATAAGCGCTATAAGAAGGAGATCCCGAGGGGGTATAACCTTACGATCACGGAAGACAGCCGGTGGCTCGTCTGCCGCATAAGACCGTTCTTTAAGGATACCCGGGATGCAAGGATCAAAAAGAAGAAGACGGATGAAATGCCAAAGGACAGCCTCGCGATCCTTGAATTGGGGAAGGACAGCATAGCCCGGATCCCGCGTGTCAAAAATTATAAGACCCCCGAAAAAGGAACCGGCTGGGTAGCGTGGCTTTTTGAACGACCCGCCCCCACATCCGCCGTCCCCGCTGCCCCTGCCACCACATCCGCCGCCCCTGCCGCCTCCCAACCGAGGGCCACCCCAAAACCTGCCGACAGCACCGAAGGAACGGAACTGATCCTACGCCAGCTTTCCACCGGCCGGGAGACCGGCTACCCACTCGTCAGCAATTATCTTTTTTCAAAGAAGGGAAAAAACCTGGTCCTGGCGACCACCCGGAAGGGAGGGGATTCCCTGTCCAAAGCCACGGTGCTCTGGGTCGCCTTATCCGGGCCCGGCCCGCTGGTCCCCAAACCCGACACCGTCATGAGAAACTATAACGAGATCCGCAACCTGGCGCTGGACGAAGAGGGCGGCCAACTCGCCTTTGTCGCCGAAAGGGACAGCGTGACGAAGGCGCTCCAGAAGTTTTACAAACTATGGTATTACAAGCCGGGCATGGACAGCGCCCGTCTTCGCGGCGACCGTCATACGGCAGGGGTCGCCGCAGGCCAGACGATCAGCGAGAACTATGCGCTCAACTTCAGCCGCGATGGCAGCCGGCTTTTTATCGGCCTCTCGCCCATCCGTCCGCCCAAAGACACGACCCTGGTGGATTTCGAAACTGCCCGTCTGGATATATGGAATTACCAGGATGACTATCTGCAACCCCAGCAGTTGAAACAACTCGATATGGAATTGCGGAAATCCTGGCTGGCCGTCTGTTACACCGGCGAGGATAAGATCATTCCCCTGGCGGATGACCATTGCGAAACGGTAGAGACAGGGGATGAAGGCAACAGCCTGTATGCGATCGGTACCAGCACGAAAGACTACCGGATCCAGCAGCAGTGGGAGGAAAGTCATCTTATGCGGGTATGGCTCGTCAATACAAAAGATGGCACGAGGCGGCTGGTGCAGGATAAGGTAAGAGGAATGGCTTCGATCTCACCGAAGGGCAATTTCCTGATATGGTATGACTGGCGGCAGCGGCATTGGTTCGTCTATGATGTGGCCGCCGCCGCTGTGCGCAACATCACAAGGGACATAAAAGTTCCGCTATACGATGAGGATGACGATCACCCCGATGATCCGCCTCCCCATGGACTGATGGGCTGGCAGGAAGGCGACAAATATGTGTATGTCTATGACCGTTATGATATCTGGCAGTGCGACCCTTCGGGGAAAGAGGCGCCGAAGAATTTCACCGCAGGCAGGGGTCGCAGCCGCAAACGGTCCTGGCGGTATATTACCACCAACCGCGAAGAAAAATTTATCAGTAACAGGCAACCGATGTACTTTACCGTCTTCGATGAAGCCGGAAAGAAACACGGGACAGGGGTTTACCAGGGTAGCTGGCAGAAGGATGTTCAGATGGTCCCCTTCGTGTTCAGGGGATATCAGAAGGCAAAGGATCAGGAGACCCTCATCTTTACGAAAGAAAGTTATTCAGCCAGCCCAGATCTCTGGGTCGCCACGACAGCGGATCCCGCGATGCCCGCTGCCGCTGTGGCTCCCAGAGCTGAAGGCGCCCGCTCCGCCGGCATGGACATGCCATCCGGCCCCTCAGGTGCGGCCTTCGCCTCCGAAACGCAGCTTTCCTCTACCAATCCCCAGCAGCAGCACTACAACTGGTACAGCACCACGCTGGTCCACTGGAAAATGTTCGACGGCCGGCAGAGCGAAGGGCTGCTGTACAAACCGGAGGATTTCGACAGCACAAAAAAATATCCGGTCATCTTATATTTTTACGAACGCGATGCCGACAACCTCTACAATTATATCGAGCCGTCACCCATCCGGGCGTCCATCAACGTCGCCTGGTTTGTCAGCAATGGCTATATCGTCTTCGATCCCAATATTTATTACAAGAATGGACAGCCCGGTGAGAGCGCTTATAATTCGGTGATATCCGCGGCAAAATATCTGGGCAGGTTCCACTGGGTGGATACGACCCGCATGGGCCTTCAGGGACATAGCTGGGGTGGCTACCAGGTGGCGTATCTCGTGACCCGGACGAATATGTTCGCCGCAGCGGAGGCCGGGGCGCCGGTAGCCAATATGACAAGCGCATATGGCGGTATCCGCTGGGGAGTGGGCATCAGCAGGCAATTTCAGTATGAACATTCGCAGAGCCGCATCGGCTACACACCCTGGCAGCGGCTCGATCTCTACCTGAAGAATTCTCCCTTGTTCCGCGCGGATAAAATAAAGACACCCTTACTGATGATGCATAACGATCAGGACGGGGCCGTCCCCTGGTACCAGGGGATCGAATATTTCAGCGCATTGAAAAGATTGGGCAAACCCGTATGGATGATGCAGTATAACGGAGAGGATCATGGGCTGACGGAGCGGAGGAACAGGAAGGACTGGGCCATACGCATGGGACAGTTCTTCGACCATTTTCTGAAAGGGGCTCCTGCCGCAAGATGGATCAGCGAAGGGGTGCCCGCCACGCTGAAGGGGATCGACTGGGGGCTGGGGACGGGTGCGGCCCCGGGACCGGCAGACAGCGGGAAGCCGTGATCGTCCCTAACCGATCTTGCCAACCATATCTTCCGGTCTTACCCATTCATCGAATTGCTCCGGGGTGACATAGCCGAGCTTTACCGCCATTTCCTTCAGGGTCGTCCCCTCCTTATGCGCCTTCTGTGCGATCTCGGCCGCCTTGTAGTAACCGATCTTCGTATTCAGGGCCGTCACCAGCATGAGGGAGTTCTCCACGTGTTTGCGGATATTGGCCTCGATGGGCTCGATACCGGCAGCGCATCTGTCGGTAAAGCTCACGCAGCCGTCTCCGATAAGGCGGGCGCTGTGGAGAAAATTATAGATCATCATGGGTTTGAATACATTCAGCTCGAAATGGCCCGTAGCGCCACCGATGTTGATGGACACGTCATTGCCGAGTACCTGGGCGGCGATCATGGTTAGCGCCTCGCACTGC
The DNA here is from genome assembly GCA_035317125.1 of Puia sp. GTDB lineage: Bacteria > Bacteroidota > Bacteroidia > Chitinophagales > Chitinophagaceae > Puia. Next base: position 40,707 of record DATHHO010000142.1, on the reverse strand, counting down.
GTGGGGTTGACCTTGCCGGGCATGATGGAAGACCCTGGTTCGTTGTCGGGAATGAATATTTCGCCGATGCCGCTGCGGGGGCCGCTGGACAAGATCCTTACGTCGTTGGCGATCTTCATGAGGCTCACCGCCACCGTCTTCAGCGCACCGTGCGCTTCTACGATCGCGTCATGGGCCGCAAGCGCCTCGAATTTATTTTCAGCGGTGACAAAGGGCAGCCCGGTCAATGCGGCGATCTTCTTAGCCACGTCCTCCGCATAACCCGGAGGTGTGTTGATACCCGTGCCTACCGCAGTTCCGCCCAGTGCCAGCTCGGCCAGATGGGGGAGCGTGTTCCTGATCGCCCTCAGCCCATGATCCAGTTGGGAGACATAGCCGCTGAATTCCTGTCCCAGCGTAAGCGGAGTGGCATCCATGAAATGCGTGCGCCCGATCTTCACGACCTTCATAAAAGCCTTGCTCTTCGCGGCAAGGGTGTTCCGGAGGCGTTCCAGACCGGGGATCGTGATCTCCACCAGCATTTTATAGGCCGCAATATGCATGGCCGTTGGGAACGTATCGTTGGAGGACTGGGATTTGTTGACATCGTCGTTGGGATGCAGGGTCTTTTCCTTATCGGTCAGCTTGCCGCCTTTTAGCACATGCCCCCGGTAGGCCACCACTTCATTCACGTTCATATTGCTCTGCGTGCCGCTGCCCGTCTGCCAGACTACAAGGGGGAACCAGGCATCCAGCTTGCCGGTGAGAATTTCATCGCAGACCTGACCGATCAGGTCCGATTTTTCCTTTGACAATACACCCGCATCGAGATTGGTCAGGGCAGCCGCTTTCTTCAGATAGGCAAAAGCACGTATGATCTCGATGGGCATTTTGTTGATATCCTGCGCAATTTTGAAATTTTCCACGCTGCGCTGGGTCTGCGCTCCGTAATAGGCATCGATGGGTACGCTGACTTCGCCCATGGTATCTTTCTCGATCCGGTATTCCATAATTTTCTTCGGTTGTAGTTGAATTTTTCGGTTGTGGCGAATTCAGCTCTGGTTGAATCCGGGTATTTGTTTGTTTTTCGGAGGCCAAAGTTAGGGGTTAATCGCTTCTGAAAGCCGCCCATCCGATGTACGCAAAACGCTATAGAGGTTGAACTTTTTTCAACAGGTTCATTCTCAATGTCTTGGAAAAAGTTCAACCTCTATGGGACAAATGGGGTGTTGGAATGAGGCAGCTCCCCCGGCCCCGTAGTCCTCTCTCCCCGGCCCGCCCCCTCCTCTTGCCCACCTCGCCGGGCCCACTATCCCGCTCCACCGGCCTGCACTGTCCGCGCCTTTATCCATCCCTTCCCGCTTTTAATCCCTTCAATCCACCCGTTCGGCCCCGTTTTTATAAACGGCACCCGGGTTTCTGAAAAAATCCATTACTTTATCGCCTATTCATTCACGCAACTTTTCTGTATATGACATTGTCAAGGACCACCCTTTCCTCATTCGTATCCGCTATCGCGGCCTTCGCCAGCATCACCTTATCTATTCTGTCACCCGTCCGCAGCCAGGCTCAGACGCCGGCTCCGGCCCGCAAGGCGGCACCGGCCACCACGCAGGCCCATGACAATCCCGCGGAAAAATACCAGTGGAAGACGGCCAGCTCCGCAGGCTATACCTACCGCTATGTTACCAATGACCCCATGCAGACGAGGTTGTATACCCTTTCCAACGGACTTACGGTCCTGCTGAGCGTCAACCATAAGGAGCCGCGGGTAGCCGTGCGTATCCCCGTAAGAGCGGGCAGCAACACCGATCCGAAAGACCATACCGGTCTTGCCCATTATCTCGAGCACATGCTTTTCAAAGGCACCGACCGGTTCGGCTCGCTGGACTGGGAAAAAGAGACCCCTTATCTCACACAGATCGACGAGCTCTATGAACAATATAATTCCACGACGGACAGCGTGCGTCGCAGGGGTATCTACCATCAGATCGACAGCGTCTCGGGGCTGGCCTCCAGATATTCGATCGCCAACGAATACGACAAGCTGATGGCCGACATCGGCGCCCAGGGCTCCAACGCGCATACCTGGGTGGAAGAGACGGTGTATGAGGAAGATGTTCCTTCCAACGCCATGGATAAGTTCCTCGCCGTACAGGCCGAACGTTTCCGCAATCCGATCCTCCGTCTTTTTCATACCGAGCTGGAGGCTGTGTATGAGGAAAAGAACAGGACCCTCGATAATGACGCCAGTAAGATGAGCGAGGCCATGCATTATTATCTGTTCCCGACCCATAATTACGGGCAGCAGACCACCATCGGGACGATCGCACATCTGAAGAACCCATCCCTGAAGGCCATCCGCGACTATTATCATAAATATTATGTTCCCAATAATATGGCGATCATCATGGCAGGAGATATCGATCCTGATGTGCTGATCAAAAAGATCGATGTGGCATTTGCCTATATGAAGCCGGCGCCAGTCGCCCTCTATAACCCCGCGCCCGAAAAGCCGCTGATTGCCCCCATCGTAAAAGACATCTATGGGCCCAGCGCCGAGAATATGCGCATCTGTTTCCGGACTCCGGCTGCTGATACCCGTGATGCCCTGGTGCTGGACCTGATCTCCAGTATCCTGTCCAATGGGAAGGCAGGCCTTCTCGACCTCAATCTCAACAAACAGCAGAAACTCCAGGGTTCCTCCGCAGGACTGCAGCAATATAAAGATTACGGCATCTTCGTTCTGCTCGGCACACCGAAACAGGGCCAGACCCTCGAGCAGGTACGGGACCTGCTGATGGAGCAGATCGGACGGATGAAGAAAGGTGATTTTGATCAGGCCCTTGTAAAAGCCATCGTCGCCAACAGTAAACTGGGATTGCTCGAAGGGCTGGAAAAAAATCCCACCCGGGCCGTCGCCCTGCAGGACGCATTCATCAAACACCGCGGCCAGCGCTGGGATAAGGAAGTAGCCGAGCTGGACGAACAGGCAGGAGTGAGCAGGCAGGAGATCATAACGGTGGCGAATAAATATATGGGCGATAATTACGTGCTGCTGTACAAACGCAAAGGCGAGGATAAGAATATCGTGAAGGTGGATAAGCCGCCCATCACACCTGTCGAGACCAACACGGGCAAACAATCGGAATTTGTAAAGAAGATCGAGGCCATGCCGGTGTCGGCCACAAGCCCGCAATGGCTTGATTTTGGCAAGGGCATCGTCAAGTCCAGATCGGGGGTCGCGGATGTCCTGTATGTCCACAATACCGAGAATGAACTTTTCCATCTGTATTACCGCTTCGACATGGGTAGCTGGAATAACAAGCTCCTGCCTCTGGCAGCGCAATATCTGCAATACCTGAGCACATCGAAATACAGTTCCGAACAGATCAGCAAGGAATTCTATAATATCGCCTGTAACTTTTCCATCAATGCAACGGCGGAGATCACCACGGTGACCCTTACGGGCCTTCAGGAAAATTTCAGCAAGGCCGTTACCTTATTCGAAGAGATCCTCGCAAACTGTCAGCCCGATACGGCAGCGCTGGCCTCACTCAAGACCAGACTGATGAAGGCGCGCTCCAACAGCAAGCTGAACAAACAGGCGATCCTGCAGGGGCTCATCAGCTACGCGCGGTATGGGGAGAAGAATCCCTTCAATACCACGCTCAGCAATGAAGAGATCGGTAACCTGAAGGCGGATGATCTGGTAAATATCCTGCACAGCCTCGGAAGCTATAAGCATACGATCATTTATTACGGTCCGAAATCCGTGGAAGCCTTTGTCAGTGAGATCGGCGGATTGCACAAGCTGCCGGCGGAGTTCACTCCCTATCCTGCCAAGGCCGCATTTCAGTACACCAGCCAGACGGCCAACCAGGTGCTGTTTGCGAATTACGACATGGTGCAGGCCGAGATCTGCTGGATCCGCAATGCCGCACCATACGATGTGGCCAAAGAGCCGGTCGTGGACATCTTCGACAACTATTTCGGCGGAGGCATGGGATCGGTGGTATTTCAGACGATCAGGGAATCCAAGGCGCTGGCTTATTCGACATTTGCTACCTATGGCACACCGGCGAAGAAAGAAGACCCATTCTATATCCTGGCCTATATCGGTTGCCAGGCCGACAAACTGCACGATGCCCTGAAAGGCATGAATGAGCTGCTGAATGACCTGCCCGTGTCGGAAAAAGGATTTGACCTGGCCAGGACCAGTCTGAAAAAGGATATGGAGACCGAGCGCACAACCCAGGACGGGATCATCTTTTCTTATCTCTCGGCCAAACAGAAAGGCCTTGATTACGATTACCGCAAAGATGAATATGCCGCGCTGGATAAGCTTACCATGGATGATGTCAAGAAATTCCATCAGGACCAACTGGCCTCCAAGGCTTATACCTATTGTGTGGTCGCCTCGGACAAGAAGATCAACCAGGACGACCTGAAGAAGGTCGGCGATGTGAAGACACTGGGTCTGGAGCAGATCTTCGGGTACTGACGGCTGGCAATGACGACCTTTTTTTACCGGCCCCGGAATAAGCTCCGGGGCTTTTTGCTGCCGCGCCGGGGCCATGCATTAAAGTTTAGTATAATATATAGCAGCACACATGATGGAATTAAATAATAATATAGAGGGGAAAACCTTCATTTTATAAGTGTTTACCACTAAGGGGGACTAAAATTGATTTTTACTGAAATATTTTTCCTGAAAAACCGTCTAAATAGCTCTGAATGATGTGTTAGCAAAGTTCAGATTCCAATATCCAATAGTAAAATCGACAGAATCGTATGAAAAGCCCTTTCATTCAATCTTTTTCGCGCATCCGTCCGCGTGTACGCAAATTTGCGCCCCTCGCCAAGTACGTCCTTATCTTCATCATAGGGTTTATGATCGCCCTTCTTCACCAGTTCAACCAGAGAGACAGCGCTGAAAAGAACTTTTTCAAAGAGATCGCCAGCGAGATCTCGGAAAAAAGACCCGTTCCTGCCGAGGATTCTAGTATCCTGGACGCTCTGCATATCACCAACCATCTGCTCAGATACCGGACCGAGATCTTTCATAAAAATGACGGCCCCGTCCGTATTGGCGGTGGCGGATATGACGGTTCACTGACCGGTGACCTGATGACAGCCAATGGCGCCTGTGGCAGCTATGCCGATGTGCTCGCCGAGTTGCTGGAGACTATGGGGTTCAGGACAAGGATAGCGCAGATGAAGGTCGGTAATACCTGGGGCGGTCATATCATTGACGAGGTACAGACGAGCAAGGGATGGGTGGTGCTGGATGCATCGAATGACCTTTTCTTTACGACCCCTTCGGGCAGGCTGGCCTCGTTCAGCGACGTTTCATCCAACTGGGAATACTATAAAACACAGACGCCAGGTGACTATAATCAGGATTACCGTTATGCGGATGTCCGGTATACCAACTGGGAAAAGATCCCGGTGGTCATGCCTCTCCTGAAAAAGGCGCTTACTCTTTTTGTCGGTAGCCAGCGGGTAAATACGATCTCCATAAGGCCCATGATACTGAGGAAGTACAAGGTCTATTGTCTGCTGCTGATCATTTCGCTGGTGATCGTAACTTTTTATCTGCTGAAGAATCTGATGGGGATATCCATGACCAAATTTGGATCATTTGTTCCCAGCCGCGAGGGTATGAACCTGGGGTTAAAACAGACCGCGTAAGGCCGGTCAGACTGAACGACGCTGCGATCACCGCGCCGACGCTGCGATCATAGACGCCGCGATCCCTGAGACCACCGGCTACTTCCCTTTAAAATGAGCTTTTCTTTTTTCGAGGAACGCACTGGCGCCTTCCTTCATATCATCTGTGGCAAAGCATTCTCCGAATGCATGTTGCTCCGCTTCGAACCCATCTGCGCCACTCGCTACATTGACACAACTGATGATCTTCGCGACGGCGACCGGAGCTTTTTCACCGATAACCGTCAGCAACTCCCTGGTTTTGGGCAACAGTTCACCGGGCGTGGTCACATAATTTACCAGTCCATGCCGGAGGGCAGTCTGGGCATCGATCATTGCGCCGGTAAGCATCAGCTCGAGCGCCTTGCTCCTGCCGATCAGTTGGGTCAGCCTTTGTGTGCCGCCATAGCCAGGGATCAATCCCAGATTTACTTCCGGCTGGCCAAACCGCGCGTTGTCGCTGCAAAGCCGGAAATGACAGGCCATAGCCAGTTCGCAGCCGCCACCGAGGGCAAATCCATTTACAGCCGCCACTATCGGCTTGGCTGAATGTTCGATGCGGGAAAAAACATCCTGGCCTTTTTTCGACAGGGCCTCTCCTTCCTCCTTGCTCAGACCCAGGAATTCCGAAATGTCGGCGCCTGCCACGAAAGCTTTTGCACCCGAGCCGGTGATGATGGCGCTTTTTATTTCAGGGTTCTCATAAATTTCACGGACGGCCTCGCTCAGTTCGCTCATTACATCCTTGTTAATGGCATTCAGCTTGTCGGGGCGGTTGATGTGGATGCTGAAAATATGATCCGTCAGATCGGTGAGTAATGTGGTATACATAAGGCAATTTTATGCGTGAACGGCTAAATGATGCACTAAAAATTCCGGTGCGACCGGACCCAGCCGGTGATATATTCAGCGATGGCGGAAGTGGGGGTTCCGGGAGGAAAGAGGTTGCCTACTCCAAGGCTCTGCAATTGCAGCCGGTCTTCTTCCGGGATGATGCCTCCGCCGGTCAGCAGCACATCGTTCATGCCCCGGGCCTTCATGAGCTCGATCGTTTTGGGAAACACCGTCATATGCGCCCCGCTGAGTATGCTGATCCCGATGGCATCCACGTCTTCCTGCAGGGCGGCGGTGACCACCATTTCCGGCGTTTGCCGCAATCCGGTATAGATCACTTCCATGCCCGCATCGCGGAGAGCCGTAGCGATCACTCTGGCTCCACGGTCATGCCCGTCAAGACCGACCTTGGCTACCAGGACTCGGATGGGACGTTTCTTTGCGGCTTCGCCCGGTCGGGACGATGCACCTGGTGATGGATCTGGTGAATGATTATGCATGCGATCGAAGTTAGGTTATCAAAAATACACAATGCTCCGACAATTCCCGCCAGATATGTAGCTGCGATCATTGTCGCCGCAGCCTGTATTGTCGTCCGGTCCGAGGTCATTGTCGCCCGCAATCCGTATTGTCGTCCGGTTACGCAATCCGTGCCCTCAGGTATGCAGCAATTTCAGCAAATGTTTGATGCGTTTCAGTGTCTCATCGCGGCCGAGCAGGGCGGCGATCTCAAAGACCCCAGGCCCGAATTTACCTCCTACCAGCATGATGCGGAAAGGCAGCAGAAGTTCTCCGGCCTTGATCGCAGCGGCCGCCGCCATCTCCGTGAATTCTTTTTCGAGGGAGCCGACCTCCCATTGACCGATAAGGCTGTACTGACGGCTCAGTTCCGCGAAGAAAAGCTGTTTGGCCTCGTTCCACTTCGGTTGTACGGCGCCGGTATCCGGCGTTCCGGGGTATTGGAAAAAGAAGGAAGCCTGCTGTACGAAATCGTTCAGCAGCGTGCAACGGCCTTTGACCAGTTCCAGCACTTTTTTGAATTCCGCGTCAGGCAAGGCCTTCGGGACCCCGGGCCCGCTCTCGTCCTTTCCGGCGAACACCCCTGCCTCCACGAACAATTTCCGTACCTGGTCCAAATAGCTGTCCACCGGCGTGAGCTTGATCCATTCGTGGTTGAACCATTTTGCTTTTTCAAAATCGAACTTCGCTCCGCCCTTATGCACCCGCTCCATGGAGAATTTTGTGATCAGCTCCTCCAGTGGAAAGATCTCCTGTCCGCTGCCATCATTCCATCCCAGCATAGCAAGCAGGTTGAGAAAGGCTTCGGGGAGAAATCCGATCTCGCGGAAGCCACGCGTCAGCTCGTTGGTCTTTGGGTCTGTCCAGTTCATGGCAAAAACGGGGAACCCCAGCCGGTCACCATCCCGCTTGCTCAGCTTCCCGTTGCCGTCGGGTTTCAGGATGAGCGGCAGGTGCGCCCATGCAGGCATATTTTCTTCGCCGAACAGATACTTCCATAATAAGATATGCACGGGTGCGCTGGGCAGCCATTCTTCTCCACGGAAGGCATGCGAGATCTCCATGAGATGATCATCCACCACCACCGCCAGGTGATAGGTAGGCATGCCATCCGCCTTCAGCAACACTTTATCGTCCACACCCGAAGTAGAGAATTTTACTTCTCCGCGGATCATGTCCGTCAGGCTGACTTCCTCACCCGGAGTGACTCTGATCCGGATCACCCGGGGGGTGTCCGCAGCCAGCAACCGTTCGACCTCTTCCGGGGGAAGCGTCAGCGAATTCTTCATTTTTTTTCTCAGCTCCGAGTTGTACTGCGGAGAGGGGTTTTCGGCGGTCTTATATTTTGAGCGCATTTCTTCCAGCTCCGCGGGGGTATCGAAGGCCCAGTAAGCATGGCCCTGACCGAGCAGCTGTTCTGCATATTTCTGATAAATGCCAAGGGCCTTGCGTTCGCTCTGCCGGTAGGGTCCGAATGGTCCCGGTTTGTGAGGTCCTTCATCGGGATCCAGCCCGCACCACTGGAGGCAGTCGAGGATATATTGTTCGGCGCCGGGAACATAGCGGCTCTGATCCGTATCCTCTATGCGCAGGATAAAATCTCCGCCGGCCTGGCGGGCAAACAAGTAGTTGAATAGAACGGTCCTGACGCCTCCCAGGTGAAGCCCTCCTGTAGGGCTGGGGGCAAACCGGAGTCTGACTTTTTTGCTCATAGGGCGCAAAGATACACTAAGACCCGCTTTCTGCCGTTATTGAATCGATCCCTCACGGCAGGTGGATCCCTGATATCTGGCCACCCGGCGCCCGATGATGATCTTGCGGATCCGATGATCATACTGGGGCCGCCGCGGATGATGAGACCATATAACGGGGGATTTCAGACGGCCGGGCCTTATCTTTGAAGAGCTGATTTCTTAATTGTCCTTTAAACGGCCCAGATAGTGAAATACCTGTTCTCTCCGCTGATCTTTTTTTACCTGACTTTCTTGTCCCTGTCTTCAGCCAAGGCCCAGCTCACCTACGCAACCTTAACCGTCCAGTACGACAGCGCATGGCAATACAAGAATTTAAAGATCATCCCGATCCGCCGGAAGGATGAGGGAGGGGGGGAAAAACAACCTGCTCAGCATAATATCGTGTCCCTGAGCCAGGCCATCCGTCAGGGGCTGGTTACGGTGAGCGAGAGGGGAACGGCCTCGGTGGATAATGTACACTGGCTGCGCATCAACAATCGTTCGGATAAATCCGTGTATGTAGCATCGGGAGAGATCATCGCAGGAGGCCGGCAGGATCGTATGATCACGAGGGACACCATCCTCGCCCCGACAAAAAAGGATCAGTATGTCCCGACCATGTGCGTCGAAGAAGGGCGCTGGAGCGATAAGGAGAAAAAATTCGCCTATGGCAATTTTGCCAACCCACATCTGCGCAAGGTGCTGGATTCGACGAAGAACCAGGTGCTGATCTGGAAGGAGGTCGATAAGCAACTGGAGGAGGGGAATTTCAAGAATACCACCACGGCTTATCTGGCGCGGAACATGGACAAGAAATATATCCAGGTGAATGATGAATATTTCAATTTTTTCCGCGACAAGTTCAGGAATACGGACAGCACGATCGTCGGCTTTGTCTGTGTGTCCGGGAATAAGGTCATCGGGTCGGATATTTTTGCACAGAGCGATATATTTTATGCACAGCTGGAGCCGCTGTTGCGCGGCTATATCGATGAATCCCTGATCTTCGGGGCGCCCGTCGCCCTTCCGGAACCACCGGTGCGGCGTTATATGGACAAGCTGCTGAAGGACGAGGCCAGTCAGGAAGATTTTGTGCGCAAGAATGGGAAGATCTTCCGGCAGAATGGCCGGGTCTTTCATGTCAACACCTTTCTCAAAGACAATCCATAGACCTCGCTCCTACCCGGCGCCGCCCTCTCTCCCGCCCTGCCCGCCAGGCGCCCCCGCCGTTCTCATCGCACGCCTCTTGTCTCTCCCGCCCAGGATTTGTTCGTAACTTGCCGGACTATGTTCTATTTCGCCAAAACGCCCTGGTGGCTGAAGAAATGGTATTCAAAACTGGTCTGGCATATCCCTGGCCCGGAGAAGATCCTTTACCTCAGTTTCGATGACGGTCCGCATCCGGTGGCGACCCCGTTCGTACTCGACGAGCTGAAGAAATATGGGGCAAAAGCTACTTTTTTTTGTATCGGCAAAAATGTTCTCGGCAATCCGCAGCTCTATAAGCGGTTGTTAATGGAAGGGCACCGGGTGGGCAATCACACCCACGACCACCTCAATGGCTGGAAAACGCCGGATGAAAAATACCTGACCAATATCCGGCAGGCGGCAAAATGTATCGATTCCGATCTTTTCAGACCACCTTATGGAAGGATCACCGCATTTCAGGCGGCCTGTCTCCGTACCGCGCCATTTCATTATCGGGTGATCATGTGGGATGTGTTGAGCGCGGATTTCGACCGGGCCCTTTCTCCTGAAAAATGTATCCGTCATGTAACCCGAAATGCGCGTCGGGGATCGATTGTGGTCTTTCATGACAGTGAAAAAGCGTTTGACCGGCTGCGGGGAGCTTTGCCGGAAGTGCTGCGTCATTTTTCGGAAAAGGGATTTCGCTTCGAATCCATCCCGGGTGGGGGATCCGGAGCCGGGCGATATGCATCTGGGTGAGGAAATATTGTCCATGCCCGGCGATGTGCAGCTGAACAGGTGATCGCTGTCCTGGCCCGGCCGCTTGCAGTTGAACAGGTAATCGCTATCCATGCCCGGCGACGTGCAGCTGAACAGGTGATCGCTGTCCTGGCCTGGCGGCTTCCGGCTGACCGCGAATGCTCCGATATGGTCAGGATATACTCATTAACGGGATAGTAACCCATCCTGGCAGCCCTTTTGATATAAAGCTTTGCCAATTGTCGGAACGAAAAAATTAATGGAAGGTAAAATGTGCCCGAAGAGCCCGGGAAAGGGGGCTAAGGGCAGGACCGGGGAATTTTTTCTACAAAATAAATTGGGCCTGGGTAGACACCCTGGCCCGTTTTTAATCCGTACCCTATGAAAACTAGTCCGAAGTTAAACCTTTTTTTTATTTATCCAAAGTAATTTCCCAGTATAGGAAGATTAAACCAAATAAGTTGGGTCCGCTTATTGTAATATGTAGCCGCTTTTGCCTTCCCTGTCTTATACTCCCATTCCATTTTTGATGTAGGTTTGCTGAAATACTGGTTCATGCACCTGATAGATACGCACTGCCATTTATATCTCAAAGAATTTGCCGGAGACATCGAAGAAGTGATGCAGCGAGCTGAAAAAGAAGGAGTTGAGAAGTTTTATCTGCCTGCTATCGACAGCAGTGTGCAGGATGATCTCCTGGCTCTTGAAAAGCAATTTCCCGGTAAATGTATTGCCATGACCGGTCTGCATCCCTGTTCAGTAAAAGATGATCATGAGAAGGAACTCAGTATGATCGAGCAAGGGTTGAGCCGGAGAACCTTTGCCGCCATAGGTGAGATCGGGCTGGATTTTCATTGGGACAGGACCTTTGAAAAGCAGCAGTATGAAGCTTTTCACCGGCAGATAGAATTGGCGTTGCACTATAATATTCCCATCGTCATTCATTCCCGGGAATCTATGACCCAGAGTATCGGGGTAGTCAGAGCGCATCAGAATGGCCGGCTGAACGGGATCTTTCATTGTTTTACGGGTAATTATGAATCCGCGCGGGAAATTATCGATGCAGGCTTCTATCTCGGTATCGGGGGGGTGCTTACCTATAAGAATTCTGGTCTGGCGGAGACATTAAGGCAGGTAGATCTGGAATATATGGTTTTGGAGACCGATGCCCCCTATCTTACGCCTGTTCCTTTCCGGGGGAAAAGAAATGAAAGCAGCTATCTTAAATGGATCGTGGCGAGACTGGCGGAGGTCAAGGGCGTTGCTGCGGAAGAGGTGGCAAGGATCACGACGGCAAATGCACAAAAAATATTCGGCAGCTAAGGGTGGAAATTGTATTTTTGCCGCCCTTCCGGAGAGGTGTCCGAGTGGTTGAAGGAGCACGCCTGGAAAGTGTGTATACTCGAAAGGGTATCGCGGGTTCGAATCCCGCCCTCTCCGCCAACTGAAATCATGTGCCCCCTTTGGGGGCATTTTTCGTTCTATTTTTTATTGAACGTATCAAAGTTATCCGGCTTTAGCTTGTCAAAACCATCGGGCCTTATGGGCGATAGTTGCAGGCCTTTTGCAGCGGTTCTTACACCACCCTTTGGTACGTCAATTCCTGCGGTCCATACTATTGCATTCAGCACAAATCGAAGATAATTTTCATTCAATAGCGCCGAGTGGTAATCCATACCTCCCCAAAGGATACCCCGTGCTCCATTCTTATCATAAGCCGATGCGATACAGTTAGGCCCGATGGTACCCTGATTGGTCTTGGCAGCTTCGCCGGTTAACAGGTCGATCCTGTATGGGTCGTTGGCCTTTACCAACAAATTTGAAAATATCTCGTCCTTATATAGCCATGGCTTAACACCTCTCAGGATGGGGTGTTTTTCTGCACTTTTTATGGGTGTTACTGTCCAGTAGCCTAATGGATTATGAGTATAACCTTCCAGCGCTGTTTCTCCGAACCAGCTTAAATGATAATTCGCTGCTTTTTGATTGCCAACAGCAATACCCCAGTGCAATATCATTATTCCCATACCGGCCTTATGCAAGCTGTCTAATTGATCCAGGTAAGCTAATGTTGGTTTGTCATAGCTTTTGATATTGCCATTGCTGGGTGGAAAAAGGGGATGAGTCCGGTCCGGAGAGCTGGTTTCTGAACTGCATTCGACAATTATCGCGGCTACATCTTTCATGTCATCTATATTAAGCGCGTCCCTTTCATAAAGAAACTTTGTTTTGATCTTTACGCCTTTAATGTTGATCGCGCTGTCGATACATTGTTGTAATACCAGTAGGTCCCTGCGGGTCTCGTGTCTTCCTGTTCCCTCCCCTCCAACGTGGTCTTTAGGCCCGGCCAGGAAATAAATCGTCTTTGTCGGAGCCTCTTGTGCCGACACCCGATGGGTAAGCGATAAAAATAAAACGAAGATGCACAGCAACCCGGACGACCCGGTTGACAATGCTTTTTGGGCTGGCGTATATTTGGTCATAGTTTGGAATTGATAAAAAATTATTGAACAGATCTATTTCTTTTCAGGCAATGCAAATACAAGATACCCTCTTGGCACCTCGTCTTCCTTCCTGGTCTTGTCTGCCAGCGGGCCGCACGAAACTACCACCAGATACTCACGGCCGTTCTTCTCGAATATGGCCGGCACGCCGTTAGGATTGATCCGCTGCAGATCATATGACCATAGTTTTTTGCCGCTTTCGGCATCATAGCCGTAGATGTGCCCGTCCCTGCTGGTAGCAAATAGCATCCCGGAGGCGGTAACGACCATACCCTTGTTAGAGGAACCGGCCGGAAAACCCAAGCCATCTTTACCGACTTTTGGGTCGGTGCCATGGCCTATCGTCCATTTCAGAATGCCTTTGTTCAGGTCGTAGCAGGCAATGCCACACCATGGCGGAGTCGTTAAATTGGCCACGCTGATACCATTCCCATTCATTTCGCCATATTCCGACCGGCCGCCGGTGTGCCCTTCGGGGTAATCTTTCATACCTGTTGTATAATTTACCGGTTTCAAAGGCGCCGGTCCATTTTCCACCACTGGCCCCTTTACCGGGACGGCCCCTGCCCCACGGCCGCCACGGCCCATAGTCGGGTCAAGAAATGCATAAACAGCCGAGATGGCCGCTTCATCCAGATGCGGCTGGGGAGGCATGCGTCCTTTACCCTGAGATACGATAACCTTGAATTCATTAATATTTACCCTGCTGCTTAAATTAAGCAGCGACGGGCCGTTGCCTGTTATACCGGCATGGTCTTCGCCATGGCATGCCTGGCAGCTCTGCACATAAACTGTTTTGCCGGCTGCAATGCGTGCCGCCATGGCTGCCCCCCTGGCGCCATGATCTACCTTTTTAAGTTTGTATATACAAGGCTCATTCGAAAACAATACATATACCATCCCTTTACCGGGGTTGGAAGCCGTATTTTCAAAGTTGGCGCCTCCAAATGCGCCCGGCATGCTGATGGTTTCATATTTGTCGGACAACGGCTGAAATGGGCCGGATTTGGCGGCTGCCAGCCTTGCGCTCCATTTTGCTTTTTCTTCAGCTGTGAAGTAGGGGTTCAGGTCGCTTAAAAGAGCTACATGTTTGGTAAATGGAGGTATGACCGTCTGAATGGGCTGCGTAGGCCATGCTTTCTCACCAGGCATATCGCTCGCCGGAACAGGCGTTTCTACAATGGGCCATATCGGTTTGCCCGTAACGCGGTCCAACACGTACAGGTAACCGCCCTTGTTGGCCACAGCCACGACATCGACTTTTTTACCATCGTGCATGATCGTTACCAATTGCGGGGCAGCAGAAACATCGTAATCCCAAAGGTCATGATGGACGGTCTGGAAATGCCATTTATATTTCCCCGTCCGCGCATCGAGCGCCAGTACGCAATTTCCGTATAAATTCTGCCCTTCCCGGTCGGAACCGTCATAATCATAAGTAGGTGAGCCTAACGGGAAATAGGCAATGCCACGTTTTTCATCGATCGTAATATCCCCCCATGCATTTACTCCGCCGATATATTTATAAGCATCTTTTGGCCAGGTCTCATAGCCGGGCTCGCCCGGAAAAGGGATAGTATGGAATATCCACACCTGTTTTCCGGTAATTACATCAAAAGCCCTTACGTGGCCCGGCCCTGAAAACAGCGCTTCACCTGGGAATGACCCTAACAAAAGCAGGTTTTCAAAAATATGTCCCGGAGAGGTAGGCACCGCGCGACTGAACAACGAGGTATCACGGTCAAGCCCCTGTTTGAGGTCGACCGAGCCATGATCGCCAAAAGTTAAAATTGATTTACCGGTAATAGCATCAATTGCCTGTAACGAGTTGCCAAAGCAGGTGAGCAGGCGCTTTTGCTTCCCATCCTTGCTTTGCCAGAAATTGATGCCCCGCTGGGTTATCCCACGTAAACCGGTATGTATCCATATTTCTTTTCCTGTCGCAGGATCAAGAGCAACCAGTGAATTGTTTTTTGCCAGTACATACATTATACCATCAACGATAATAGGATTGAATTTGTAATACTCCGTTGTATCGCCCGATGGATAAACATGGTCAAGCTTTAGCTGGCCTATGTTTCGTTTGTTGATCTGTGTAAACTCAACGAACTTTGACTGGTCGGGTCCACCTCCGTAGTCCTTCCATTCGGTGTGTGGCCTGGAACCCGATTCTTTTGGTTTGGGATCATCCTTGGAAACCATAGCCGCAATGCAGCCCAAACCTGCCAGCACAATTATTGCAGTTGTAACACCCCGGTTATTTCGGAAAGTTGATCTTATATTCATTTTTGACTATATGTTTTTAGGCAATGCTTATAGAAAGTATCCTTGGATGGTTGAGTGCCGATGGCGACCGGCCGGTAAGATGATTTTTGGGCCAGCAATAGATAATCAGGCAAGTAAGGCATAGGTAATCGTTATGATAGATATAAACCTGCAAGTAAAGGGAGAAGCATTAATAAAGGGTCAATTAATCGGTTAATTGAGAATTTAATTTTTTTTAATCGATGGGATGTGTGCCTGGAAGAACGAGTGATTGGCGGAACAGCCATAAATCCAATGACGGCGAAAGGCGGGGCGAAGGCCTACAGCACCTCTTCCATCTTCATGCTTCTCGATCCTTTGATGAGGATGTAGGCGCCTTTCAGCCCGGCGTCCTTCAGCCATTCGCCGGCTTGGCGGGCATTTTCAAAGCTCAGCCAGGGGTGCTGCACCCGCAGGAAATCACCCCCGACCAGCAATACCTGCTGCCAGGGATACTGTCCGATAAGACTGACGATGCCGCGATGTTCTTCCAGACTTTCCGCGCCCAGTTCGGCCATCGCTCCCAATACCAGGACCTTGGCTGGGACGGAACCGGTGGGTGAGGATGTGGCGTGGGAGGTGGAACCGGCGGCCGAGGATGCGGTATCGGCGCTGGATACTTTGGATGAGGATGCTGCTGGTGAGGGTGTTCCCTGGATCCGGGCAAAATTCTCGATGGCAGCCCTCATGCTGGAAGGGTTGGCATTATAGGCATCGAGAATGATATGGTTCCCGTCGCGTTCGATCAACTGCGAACGGCTATTGGAAGGTGTGTATTGTCCGATAGCCCGGCGTATGTTGTCATCGGTTACACCGAAATGTTTACCGACTGCGACCGCCACCAATACATTGGGCAGGTTGTAATCGCCAATGAGCTGCGTTTGGATGGCGCCGGTGGCTGCACCCCGCGTGATCCCGACGTGCAGGTAAGCATCGGCGTTACTCCTTCGGATGTCGCCGGTGTAATCGGCGTCGTGGGTGCCATAGGTCACAATATGCGGAATGCCGAGGCTCATGTCACGCAGATAGTCATAGTCCCACATGACGAATGCGGTGCTGCCGGACACTGCGGTGCCTCCGGACGCTGTAGGGACGGATACTGCGGGGACGTCGCCGCTTCGCAAGAAATCATACAGCTCGCCCTTTCCTTTTTTCACGCCTTCGGGCCCTCCGAAGCCTTCGAGGTGGGCTTTGCCTACATTGGTGATGATCCCATGTGTCGGGCGGGTATATGCGCAATAACCGGCAATTTCGTGCAGGTGGTTGGCGCCCATTTCAATCACCGCGAATTGCGCGTCTGCTTTTATCGAAAGGATAGTAAGGGGTACGCCTATGTGATTATTTAAATTGCCTTGTGTGGTATAGGTCCTATAAGCTGAGGACAGCACGGCGTGAATCAGCTCTTTGGTGGTGGTCTTGCCATTGCTGCCGGTAATAGCTATGAAAGGGATGTTGAATTGCATCCGGTGGTGCATGGCCAGGTCCTGGAGGGTTTGGAGCACGTCGTTTACCAGGATCAACCGGCTGTCGGATGGACCAGGCTGGTCGCCGGAGGGGTCATGCCTGTCGTCGGGGAAGGGCGCTTTCGCAGGCAGCCCGTGTTGGGTGGATGCACCGGGCGATTCGTCGATGATCGAATAAGCCGCGCCCTGCTCCAGGGCTTGCATGGCGAAGAGATTGCCGTTAAAACTTGGGCCCTTCAGCGCAAAGAACAGATCGCCTTTTTTCAGCCTGCGGGTATCTGTCTGTATGGAAGGGTGTTGGAGGAACAGCTGGTATAATTGCCCGATATTCATAGCTCAAAAATAAAGAGGCCGCCTCATATTATTGGGGCGGCCTCTCTTTATCTGAATTTTTTTATTACTGTTTTCTTGCGTTCTGTCTTCTTTCCTTGTAATTGATACCGGTCTTCCTGCCATTCCCGGTGGGGCTGCCCACACGGTCCATTGCGCAACGGAACCCGATCGTAGAGCTTGCCTGATCTTCTTCGAGGAAGCGGCGGGTACCGGGGCTCAGGTAATATGCACGGTCATCCCAGCTGCCACCTTTCACTACCCTTGATTTATTGCTGATCAACGTCGTTTTGCCATATCCATAAGCGATACCGGCGATCGTAGAGTCACCATCGAGGAAGTTGATCACATCCCCTTTCTGGTAATTACGACGTCTGACGCTCTCGGAGTCCGTTACATTACGCATTTTGATGCGGCCCAGGCTATCCCTTTCAGCCTTATTCTCTTTGCCCAGATCAACGGTCTCGAATTTATTACCGCGGAAAGGAGAGACATCATTGACGTCTTCAGCAGACAGCGGACGATAAACGTCTCCCACCCACTCGCTCACATTACCGGCCATATTGTATATGCCGAATCCATTGGGGAAGAAGGAAGTGACGGGAGCGGTATAAACGGCGTTATCGTTCAGACCACCGGCAACACCCATATTATCCCCTGCACCTCTTTTGAAATTGGCCATGAACGTACCCTGCCAGCTACCATGACGGGTATCACGGAGGCCGTTCACGTTATTGCTCCAGGGGTAGACCTGTTTGTTTGCGATCAGCTCTTCCCCACGTTTCTTATCGTTCTTGCCCGGTAAAGGGTTCTGGTTGATATAACCCAGTGCAGCATATTCCCATTCCGCCTCTGTGGGCAGGCGATAATTCGGAAGCAGGATCCCATCTTCAAAGGTCACCTGTGTACGGGGAGTACCATTCGGGTTCTTTAATTCATTTTTCTTTGATTTGGCGGCGGCGCCGGGAGTAGGCTGGAACTCACCCATCAGGTAAGCTTTCGTATTATAATTCTCCTGACCGAGGCCCTGCAGGTTCTTAACGGCATTCTTGTTGATAAACCCTTTGTCGATCAACGCTTTTTCATTCACCCTGTCCGATCTCCACAGACAAAAATCATGCGCCTGCTTCCAGGTCACGCCGACAACGGGATAATAGTTATAGGAAGGGTGGCGGAAATAATATTCCACCAGCGGCTCATTATAAGCAAGTTCGCTTCTCCATACCAGGGTATCGGGCAATGCGCCTTCGCGGACGGCCTTGAATTCGTCTGCATCGAAAACGTTATTGACCCAATAGAGGTATTCGCGGTAATGGATATTGGCCACTTCGGTCTGGTCAATATAAAACGAGTTCACCGTCACACGGCGGGGAATATTGTTCCAGTCGCTCATGACGTCCTCTTGTGTAGCGCCCATGGTGAAGGTACCCCCCTGGACGAACACCAAACCGGGACCGGTGTGCTGTTCTTTTTCTTTGGCAACCTGGAAGCCCCCCATGTTCTTATCATTGTAGTTCCAGCCAGTTGTTGAAGACTGATCCGGTTTTTTCTTACAGGAGACACCAATGATCGACACACAGGATACCAGGATTGCTAGGTTTTTCAGATTCATAATTAACGCTTTTAGCCGTAATTTGTAAACTGGATAAACGTTGTTTTGAAGTAAATATTGCATTAAAATACGGAGGGAATTTATCCACAGTTGCCCCTATGGGCGAATATACCTATTTTCCCCAAAGAACCGGGGCTGTTCCGGGTGCCAGTTATTTGAATATATATGTAAATAATTGATTTTGAATATCTAAGAGAACTATGAGGAGGATCTGGCTTATTATGGCTTTTTTAGGGTGCCTGGCTGTTCCGGCCATAGGGCAGCGCAGCTATAAATCCAGTTCCGTACTATCTTCCGGAACATGGTATAAAATTGCCGTAAAAGACCCCGGGATTTACCGTATCGACATCCCTTTTCTGAAGTCCCTGGGGGTCAATACCGACCAACTCTCCTCTGCCAGCATCCGCCTTTATGGCAATGGCGGCCAGATGCTGCCGGAACCTTGCAATGGCGTCCGGACGGATGATCTGCAGGAAGATGCCATCGAAGTCGAAGATGGGGGGGATGGCCTGTTCAATGGGAGCGATTATTTTCTTTTCTATGCTTCAGGGCCGCATGTCTGGCTCAAAGACACCCTTAACCGGCAGTTCAGCCATCGCAAGAACCTGTTCAGCGAGGAATCCTTTTATTTTTTATCCTTCGGGGGTACGGGCAAGAGGATCGGCAATCTCAGCTCCCCCCAGAACCCTGATATTTCTATCACAAGCTTCGATGAACGCTGGTTTCACGAGCTGGACACGTTCAATTTCCTCAGCAGCGGTAAAGACTGGTACGGAGAAGAATTCGCCAATGTGCCGGGTGGTGCTGTATCCCGCAGCTTCACCGTGGCCAATACCGAAATGCCACATCTGGACAGCAGCCAGCCTTTGTCCGTTACGGCCAACTGCATGGCCCGTTCCATCGGAACAGGCAGCCGGTTCAACCTCAGCGTGAATAATGTCGCGGTGTCCGAACTGGATATCCCTCCCGTCACCGATGGGAGCTATGATGTGTTTGGGAAAGCCCTTCAGTCGAGGACGGTCTTTCAGGTGACGCGGTCGCCTCTGACGATTGCCCTGAATTTTACTCCCGGCAGTTTCAACGCACAGGGTTGGCTGGACTGGCTGGAAATTTCCGGCAGGGGGTTGCTCTCACTCGATGGGCTGACCCAATTGTCTTTCCGCGACTGGAACAGTGTGGGCAGCGGGCATACGGGATCCTTCAGTCTCGGGGGAGCAGGGGCAACAACCCAGGTATGGGATATCACCGATCCGGCATCCGCCCAGAATATGCTGGGTGTCCTGAACGGAAGTGTTTTTTCTTTTGTCAATGATTGCAACACGCTGCATGAATATGTGGCCTTTACCTATACTGCCGGTGCGGCAACCGCATCAAAAGCTGGTATGCTGACCCCGAGGGCCATCGGCAAGACAGATAATCAGAACCTTCACCAGGCCACCCAGCCACAGCTGCTGATCATAACGGACCCTGGCCTTGTCTCCCAGGCGCAGCGGCTGGCACAGTTCCATCTCCAGCAGGATCACCTGAAAACGCTCATCGTCACCAGTCAGCAGGTGTACAATGAATTCGCAGGAGGCGATCCGGATCCGACGGCGATCCGGGACTATGTAAAAATGTTTTATGACAGGGCCGCCGGCGATTCGACAAAAAGACCCAATTATCTGCTGCTGTTCGGGGCAGGATCCTATGACTACAAAGATCGCCTGGTGGGCAATACCAGTCTGGTAGCTGCCTATGAAAGCCAGTCTTCGCTCGACCCGCTGAACACCTACACTTCGGATGATTTCTTTGGTTTCCTGGACGATAACGAAGACGTCAACGCCATCAATACCATCAACCTGCTGGATATCGGGATCGGCCGGATCCCAGCCCGGACAGCTACC
Organism: Puia sp.; assembly: GCA_035317125.1. Classification (GTDB taxonomy): domain Bacteria; phylum Bacteroidota; class Bacteroidia; order Chitinophagales; family Chitinophagaceae; genus Puia. Next base: position 19,887 of record DATHHO010000142.1, on the reverse strand, counting down.
GAGGCCTCGGCCGTGGTAGATAAGATCCTTCATTATTCCGATCAGAAGACGCAGGGTCCGTGGAGAAATGAGGTTAACCTTATCGCGGATGACGGGGATCAGAACCTTCATTTTACCGATGCAGAAGGTTTTGCCGCCACCATCACCGCTACGGCTCCCGCATGCAATGTGGACAAAATCTATCTGGATGCCTACAAGGAGCAGAATACACCTGCCGGCGGACGTTATCCGCAGGTGAACCAGGCCATCAGCAGTCAGATCTATAACGGAACGCTGATCTGGAATTATACCGGTCATGGCAGCAGCACCCGGCTCTCGAACGAGGATGTGCTCGACCAGGATATCATCAACGGCTTCTCCAATCCGGACAAGCTTCCCCTTTTCATAACGGCCACCTGCGATTTTACCCCGTACGATAATCCCATCATCCGTTCTATAGGAGCCGATCTGCTGGTGAGAAAATCTACGGGCGCCGTGGCGCTGATGACGACCACGCGCCTTGTGTTCGCCTTCAGCAATAAGGTGATCAATAACAACTATCTCCTGACCGCCCTTCAGCCGGGCCCGGACGGAACTTACCATAGTCTCGGGGATGCCGAGAGGCTGGCAAAAAATTTTACGTATCAGACGCAGACGGATGCCGTGAACAACCGCAAGTTCACGCTGGTAGGGGATCCGGCCCTTACGCTGGCGTTCCCCAGGTACAAAGTAGTGACCACTTCGATAAACGGAAAAGCCGTCACTGCCACGCCGGACACGCTGAAGGCGCTTAACCAGTACACGGTCGGCGGCATGGTAACGGACAACAGCGGGGCGGTGATCTCTTCGTTCAGCGGAACGCTGTATGCGACCGTGTTCGATAAGCCGAGGACCCTCAGCACGCTTGGCAATAATGCGGGCAGTTTCAAAGCCGATTTCCAGGTGCAGGACAATGTGCTGTACAAGGGCAAGGTCCAGGTCAGCAATGGTGCTTTCAGCCTTTCCTTTGTAGTGCCGAAGGACATCAATTATCAGTATGGAAAGGGTAAAATAAGCTATTACGCCGGTGGACCGGCGGCTACCGGCGCGGCGGGGCCCGATGGCAACGGAGCCTACACCGGTTTTCTGGTCGGAGGTTCGGGAGGAAGCGGCGCATCCGGGCCGGGACCAGCCATCCAGGCCTATCTCAACGATGAAAAATTCGTGGATGGCGGCATTACCAACCAGAACCCGATCCTGCTGTTGCATCTGCAGGATTCGGTAGGGATCAATATTACCGGGACGGGCATCGGCCATGATATCGTGGCCATACTGGATAACAATACCCAAAATCCATTGGTGCTGAACGGCTTTTATGAGGCGGACCTTAATACCTTCAAAAAAGGGACTGTCCGGTACCCCTTGCCGGTGCTGGAAGATGGAGAGCATTCCCTGATGATAAAAGCATGGGATGTTGCCAATAATTCGAGCCAGGTCATGCTGACCTTCAGGGTGGTTAAGTCTCAGCATCTCACTCTCGAACATGTATTGAATTATCCTAATCCATTCACCACCCATACCAGCTTCTGGTTTGAGCACAACCGCCCCGGGGACGAGCTCCAGGTGATGGTGCAAATATTCACTGTTTCGGGCAAGCTGGTAAAATCCATCCGGCGTACAATAAATACCCCCGGAAACCGTTCGAGTGAAATTGAATGGGACGGAAAAGACGATTATGGATCCAAGATCGGAAGGGGCGTTTATATTTATCGTCTCCGTGTACGCGCCTCCGATGGCACCCAGGTTGATAAACTGGAGAAACTGCTGATCCTCTAGCATAAAATATTTAAAATCATTAATTTAGCAGCCTATTAACAAAATTTACTTTTAGCAAAAGGCCACCAAATCCTTATGATTTGCGTGATTGTAAAAGAAAATTAAAAATCATGAAAAGATCTCTCGCGGGACTAACTGCTTTATTAATGTTGTTGCTTTCGGTTGTATGTATTTCTAAGGTCCGGGCCCAAACGGTGCCGGCCCAGGTCAATGTGGTGACTACGGCGGTGCCTTTTTTAAGGATATCGCCTGATGCAAGGGCAGGGGGGATGGGTGATCTGGGGATCGCCACTTCACCCGATGCCAGTTCGTCCTATTATAACCTTTCGAAGACTCCATTTGCCAAGAAAGATATCGGCATTTCATTTACGTATACTCCCTGGCTTAAAGATCTGGGATTAAATGATGTATATCTCCTGGCAGCGTCCGGGTATAAAAAACTGAACGACAATGAGGCCTTGTCTGCCTCGGTGCGTTATTTCAGCCTTGGCAGTATCGATTTCACCGATTACAGTGGAAATTCGATCGGTAATGGCCGTCCCCGGGAGTTCGGCGCCGATATTGGCTATTCGAGGAAACTTGGCGACAAGCTATCCGTCGGATTGGCTGCGCGTTATATCTATTCCAACCTGGCGGCTGGATATGCTCCTACCGGGACTACCTATCAGCCGGGTAAGACCTTCGCCGCGGATGTATCGTTTTTTTACCATGGGGCAACGGATGAGGCCGGTGGCTGGAATTTCGGGGCCGCTATTTCCAACCTTGGGGGTAAGATCGGGTACACGAACGATGCAACAGAAAAGGACTATATACCCACCGATCTCGGATTGGGTGCGACCTATACCTTCGTCCCGAATGAGGACAACAAGATCACCTTCGGGCTGGACCTGCACAAGCTGCTGGTGCCGGCGCCTCCTATCGGGGTGGATAATGGCGGTCCGATCGATTCGGCAAACCTTGCCGCCTATCATGGGTCAGCGCTTACGAGCAGCTGGTTCAAATCTTTCAGCGGGCCTAATCAGCTGAAACTGATCCAGGCGTCCATCGGGGCCGAGTACGGCTACCAGGACCAGTTCTTTTTCCGGGCAGGTTATTATTATGAGAATAAGGACGAAGGCAACCGTAAATATTTCAGTGTCGGCGTCGGGCTCAAATACAATGTGATGAACCTGAATTTTTCTTATCTGGTGCCATCGGGTAACGGGACAACGCGTAATCCGCTGTCGAACACGCTCCGGTTTGGATTGTCGTTCGATCTGGACAGTGGCGGTGGTGACGCCACCCCGGCAACCACTCCGACCAATTAATTAAGGTTTGTTTCTTTAAAGCAGATAATTTTGAAGCGTCCCGGTCTCTGGGGCGCTTTTTATTTAAATACATTTTATTATGTCCTACAGGATCGGATTTGGCGTGGATTTTCATCAGTTGACCGAAGGGCGGGAATTGTGGCTGGGCGGAGTGCTGATCCCCCATTCAAAAGGGGCGCTGGGGCACAGCGATGCGGACGTGTTATTGCACGCGATCTGCGATGCATTGCTGGGAGCGCTGAACCTTGGCGATATCGGTCTTCATTTCCCCAATACCGATCCTGCCTATAAAGATATCGACAGCAAGATCCTGCTGCAGAAGACCTGGGCCCTGGTGAAAGAGAAAAACTATCGTGTCGTCAATATCGACAGCACCGTTTGTCTTGAAGCGCCCAAGATCATGAAGTATGCCAGTGAAATGCGTCGGACGATGGCTGTCATCCTCGATATTCCGCCGGATGATATTTCCATCAAGGCAACAACCACAGAGGGGATGGGCTTTGTCGGAAGAGAAGAAGGCCTGGTCGCCTATGCGACCGTGTTGTTGGAGAAGTGACCTGAAGCTTGTAGCTTGCAGCCTGAAGCATTTTACACCATGCCGAAAATCAACGTTAAGATTGTAAATAAGTCCCCGAACGAGCTGCCGGGCTATGCTACCGATGGATCAGCCGGAATGGACCTTCGCGCCCATCTGCCGGAAAAGATCGCATTGAAGCCTCTTGAGCGGCAACTGATACCTACCGGGTTGTTCATCGAATTGCCGCAGGGTTATGAAGCGCAGGTGCGCCCGCGCAGCGGTCTGGCGCTCAAGCATGGGATCACCTGCCTCAATTCTCCGGGGACGATCGATTCAGATTATCGCGGAGAGCTCAAAGTCATTCTCATCAACCTGTCGCAGGAAGAGCAGGTGATCCATCCCGGGGACCGGATCGCGCAGATGGTGATCGGGCAGGTGGACCAGATCGGATGGGACCTGGTGGAGCAGGTAGGCGTCACCGCTCGTAATGAGGGGGGGTTCGGACACACGGGTAAATCATAAGCCAGAAACACGATGCATAAGTCTTTACAAGTCGTAGTATTTATAATTGGACTGACCGGTACGATCGGAATCCTGGAAGGATGTCGTTCTGCCAAGAAGATCCAGAAGGTCATAGCCGTGCAGCATAAGGATTCGGTGAAAACCGTGGTTATGGCGGTAGCCGATAGTATGAAGACCGACCCCAGAGCCGATTCGATCCTGTTTATCAGTCAGACGCTGACGAAGCTGGAGAGTAACCAGATCGATTTTACGACCTTTTCGGCCAAAGTAAAAGTAAATTATGAAGGAGGGGAAGGAGGCAATGAGTTCACTGCCTTTGTCCATATCAGGAAGGACAGTCTTATCTGGATCAAGGTTAACGCCTTGCTGGGCATCGAAGCGTTCCGGATGGTGATCACCAAAGACAGTGTCAAAATACTCGACAAGTTCAAAAAAATTGTCAGGTTACGCTCGGTGAGTTTCCTTCAGCAGGAGATCCATCTCCCTGTGGATTTCAAGACGCTCCAGGACCTGCTTATCGGGAACCCCATATTCCTGGATACCAGCAATGTCCTGTTTTACAAGAAAGAGCAGGTAGGCCTTTCGCTGATGTGCATAGGCGCCCTGTTTAAAAACTATATCACGCTAAACCCCGGCGATAATACCCTGAAACACAGCAAGCTCGATGATACGGACCCCATGCGGGCCCGGACCTGCGACCTTACCTATGGAGAATACGAACAGCGGGACAAAGTGAGGTTCTCCACTTACCGCAGAATCTCGGTGGCCGAAAAATCTAAACTGGACATCGAGCTGAATTATAACCAATATAGTTTTAACGAGCCTTTAAGCTTTAGTTTTTCCATTCCGAAAAATTATAAACGGAAATAAGCGTTACAGGATAGTAAAAAACTCCCAATCGTTAAATATCTTTAAGTATGTCAAAGTCACTCCTCCTGACCACAGTACTTTTTTTGGGTATCCTTGCCTCTTCTACCCGGGCGCATGCGCAGAGCAGGTCCGATCTGGAAAAGGAACGGGCTGCCATACAGAAAGAGATCGAGGATGTGAAGCGATCCCTTGACGAAACGCACCGGAATAAGAAAGAGACCCTTGGCCAGCTGGCCCTCCTCCAGCGCAGACTCCGGCTGCGGGAGTCCGCCATCCAGAATATCAATTCCCAGATCAATTTCATCCAGGGCGATATGAATGAGTCCTGGAGAGAGATCCTGAAGCTGCGCAGGGAGCTGGATACCTTGCGTACCCAGTATGCGCAGAGTATCGCATTCGCCTACAAGAACCGCAGCAGCTATGATTTCCTGAATTTTATTTTCTCCGCCACCAGCTTTAACGACGCGGTCCGGCGGATAGAATATCTCAAATCTTACCGGGCCTACCGGGAAGAAAGGGCTGAAAATATTGCCCGTACCCAGCGGTTACTGCAAGGAAAGATAGATGGCCTGAAGGTGACGAGGCAGGAGAAGGATGAGGTGCTGAAGAAGCAGACCCGGGAAAAATCGATCCTCGAAGTCGAGAAAAAAGAGAAGGACGAGGTCGTCAGCCGGTTGAAGTCGCAGGAGAAAGACCTGAAGAAGCAGATGGTCGCCAAGCAGAAGCAGGATCAGAAGCTGGCGGGCACGATCGCTGCCGTCATACGCCGGGCTGTGGTGGTAGCCACAAAGAAGAATGCGGGCGCAAAGACCTCTGCCACGGAAAAAGTAACGGAAAAGCCAGCCAACCCGAACAATAGCGCGAACGACAATGTTGCCAGCGAGGCCGCCACGGTAAAGCCAAAGGCGGCGCCGACGGTATTCGAAACCAAGGAAGACGTGCGGTTGTCAGGAAGCTTTGAAAAGAACAAGGGGCATTTGCCCTGGCCGGTGACATCCGGAACCATTTCGATGGTCTTTGGGCCGCATGAGTATGTCAAAGGCATCTATCATAATAACCAGGGGATCACGATCGATGTAAGCCCGGGGACGGCCGTAAAGGCCGTATTCGAGGGGGAGGTGCAAAGCGTGTTCAACGTGGGTGATGTCAACGGGGTAGTGATCCGGCATGGTAAATATTTTACTACCTATAGTAATTTGTCCACCGTCTCCGTCACAAAAGGAGAACAGGTAACGACGGGTCAGATCGTTGGCCGGGTGGCCGAGATCGGCCAGCTTGAGTTCTGGCTATCCGATGACAAGATCCGCTGGCTCGATCCCGAAAGGTGGCTCCATAGATAAATAACCGGAGAAGGCGGGCAGAAGGCCATGGATCGGGCTGTGGATGGGCTGAGGCTATGACAGGAACCGGTTGTACAAAGCCTCGTACTCCGGAACGATCGTATGGATATCGAACTTTTTCGCATGTTGGGCTGCGTTATGCTTGAATTTCTTTAGTCTATCCTCATCGGAAAGGATATGGATGGCATGAGCGCTCATGTCCTCGACATCTCCTACTTCACTCAGAAAGCCCGTCTCCCCGGATATCGCGATCTCCGGAAGCCCTCCCGCATTCGTAGAGATGACGGGAACGCCCGCCGCCATTGCCTCGAGGGCGGCCAATCCAAAACTCTCGTATTCGGAGGTCAGGAGGAACAGGTCTGCAACGGCGAGGATCTCTTCCATCTGCTCCTGCTTGCCGACAAAACGTGTATCATCGCTAAGGCCCAGTTCCCGGCAGAAGTTTTCCACTCCTGACCGTTCCGGCCCGTCCCCTACCAGCAATAATTTGCAGGGAAGCGTCTTATGCACGATGTCGAATATGCGCACAACGTCCTGCACTCTTTTTATTTTGCGGAAGTTCGAGGCATGCATGAGGATCTTTTCCCCGTTGGGCGCGATCACTCTGCGGAAGGCGTCGATCGGCTTCTTATGAAAGCGCCGGGTATCCACGAAATTATAGATCACCTTTATGTCTTTTTTGATGTCGAAGGTCCTGTAGGTCTCATCGCAGAGATTCTGGGAAACCGCTGTAATGGCATCGCTCTGGTTGATGGAGAAGGCCACTACGGGCGCAAAGGTCTTGTCCTTTCCAACGAGGGTGATATCGGTGCCGTGGAGAGTCGTGATGACGGGGATCCTTATGCCCTGGGCCTCCACGATCTTTTTGGCCATATAGGCGGCGGATGCATGGGGGATCGCATAATGGACATGAAGGAGGTCCAGCTTCTGATTGACGATGACATCCACCATCGTACTGGAAAGCACCGTTTCATAGGGAGGGTAATCGAAGAGGGGGTAAGCAGCGACCCTTACCTCGTGATAGAAGATGTTCGCATTGAATTCGTTTAGCCTTACTGGTTGCTGGTAGGTGATGAAATGGACCTGGTGGCCTTTGTCGGCGAGGGCTTTTCCAAGTTCCGTAGCCAGTACGCCGCTGCCGCCGAAGGTAGGGTAACAAACAATTCCAATCCGCATAGTGTAGGGTTAAAATGAATTTAATGGGCCGAAGGTCCGATATTAATTTTACTTAACTTTAGCGAAATTAACATAGATGAACCGCTTTTTGTTGACGGGAGGACTGGCTTTATTTTGTCTGGCCGGATCGGCCCAGGATCAGGATTCCTTATTTATCCGCAGGCTTGCAGATGAGATCCTTGTGAATGGCAAGGCCTATTCCAACCTGCGTGTGCTTGCCAAGACCATTGGGGGAAGGCTCTCCGGGAGCCCGCAATATTATCAGGCCGAAGCCTGGGGCCGCAAGGCGCTGGAGGATGCCGGCGCCGATAAGGTATATATGCAGGAATGCCTGGTGCCGCATTGGGTGAGGGGTGGAAAGGATGAAGGATACTGGACCGGATCGGGAAACGGGAAGATCGAGCGTTCTTCCATGGATGTGCTGGCGCTTGGAAATTCGGTGGGCACCGGGGCGGCAGGCATCGATGCGCCCGTGGTCATGGTCCGGTCCTTTGAAGAATTGTCGCAAAGGAGCCGTGAGATAAAGGGCAAGATCGTTTTTTATAACTATCCTTTCAACCCGGGCTTCATCGAGACTTTCCGGGCTTATGGCGATGCGGTGCGTTACCGCGTCGCGGGCGCCAGCAACGCTGCGCGTTATGGGGCTGTCGGTGTGCTGATCCGCTCTGTAAGCGCATCGGTGGATAACAATCCTCACACCGGCGTGATGCTGTACAACGATTCTTTTCCGAAGATACCTGCTGCGGCCATGGGGCTGCGGGATGCCGATAAGCTCTCCGCATTCCTGGAAAAAAAAGGAGAGGTAAGGGCTTATCTGAAGACGATGGGTAAGATGCTGCCGGACACCCTGGCGCATAATGTGATCGGGGAGATCCGGGGCGGGCAGTATCCCGATGAGATCATTACCGTGGGTGGTCACCTGGATAGCTGGGACCCGGCCGAAGGCGCGCAGGATGATGGAGCGGGTTGTGTACATTCGATCGAGGTCCTTCGTGCACTGAAGGCGATAGGGTATAAGCCGCGCCATACGATCCGGGTTGTCCTTTTCGCGAATGAAGAGAATGGATTGCGCGGAGGAAAGAAATATGCGGATGAAGCAAAAGCAAAAAATGAGAAACACCTGTTCGCGCTGGAGAGCGATGCGGGCGGGTTTACTCCCCGCTGTTTCAGTTTTTCCTTGTCCGAAGAACGACTGGCCGGAATACAACCTTGGCTGAGGTTGTTGAAACCTTATGGCGTATATGAATTTACGAGAGGCGGCGGCGGCGCCGATGTGGGGCCTGTTGGAGAACTTGGGGCGGCGGTAGGAGAGCTGGTGCCGGACTCGCAACGTTATTTCGACTACCACCATTCCCGTAACGACGTGCTTGAGAATGTGAACAAACGGGAACTGGAATTGGGCGCTATCAACATGGCCGCGCTGATCTATCTGGTGGACAAATATGGATTCGACAAATAAACGTTTTTTATGAAAAAATTCCTGCGGATCGCCGCTCTCGTCGTGGTGGGAGCTTTGCTGATCTTTATCCTGATGCGTTATTTTTTTGTATTCGGGGAAGGCGTGAAGGCCGGGGAGCTCAACTATGTGGTCAAGAAGGGATATCTCTTCAAGACCTATGAAGGCAAGCTCATCCAGAACGGGCTGCGCTCGAAGACGCCGGGCACCATTCAGTCCTATGAGTTTGAATTCTCCATCACGAATGAAGCCGTTGCGCAGAAGCTCATGCTGAACAGTGGTAAGAACGTGGAATTGCATTATAAGGAATACATCGGCTCCATCCCCTGGCGCGGGTACAGCGAGTTCGTCGTCGACAGCATCGTAGCGATCAGCGAACCGAGATGATCGTGATTGAGCGAAATGACCGCAAACCCTGGGGATGATCAATGACCCGATGAGACAGGTGAGCTTGCGTACAGACAGAAGATCACGGGCTGTTTGTGGAGGTCCGGCAGTTTATGCTGGTCTGGCAAACCGGGCTCCCCCTTACCCGCGGCTGCGGCCTCCTTCCATTCTCTGATCGTTCTGGTGCTGATAAATTCCTTTGACGAGGTGAGGTTGGCGGCGATGCATAGCCGGGTCTGATCGCGGCAGGTCTGCAGGATGGATTCCAGCAGCTGGTTGTTCCGGTATGGCGTCTCGATAAATAATTGTGTGCAATGCAGGCGCTGCGATTCGGCTTCGAGGTCACGGAGGGCTTTGATCCGACCGGTGGCATCTACCGGCAGATAGCCGGAGAAGCGGAACTGCTGACCATTCATGCCACTGCCCATCAGGGCGAGCAGGATGGAGCTGGGGCCTACCAGCGGCCTGACGGTGGCGCCCATCTCGTGGGCGGTCTCCGTCAGCAACTGACCGGGGTCAGCCACTCCGGGGCATCCAGCTTCGCTGATCAGCCCGATCGTCTTTCCTGCCTTCAGTTGCAGCCGGAAAGCAGCCCTTATTTCTTCTTCCGCTTTATGGATGGTAAACCACTCGTAATCATCAATGACCATTTCCTTCCAGAGAGCTTTGAGATAGCGGCGTGCGCTCCGCTCGTTCTCCACAAAGAAGGAATTGCATTCTTTCACTGCGTCAAGCAGATAGGCGGGCAGCGTCTGCAGCGCATTCTCTTCGAGGAAAGAAGGGATGAGGTAGAGTATCGATCTGGAGGAAGACATAATTCGGATGTTTTTAGAAGCGCGCCTGGATAATGGTCCGGCGCAGGGACGGGTTATTCGAGGTTCTGGTGGTATAAACTGATCGTGGCAGCGATCACGGCGTAAGAAGGGGCCAGCACCCAGCCTACAACAGGGACGAAATGCATCAGGTAAAAGACCAGGCCATTGCCGATCGCCAGCCCCTTGTGCTGGCTGATGAAGGCGATGCTGGCGGCCGGCGACAACTTGTGCCTGGCACAACTATAGTCCAGCATGGAGAACCCATAATAATAACATTCGACAAAAGTGGAGATCACAGGTGTGATCCAGCCTATCAGAGGGAAGAAGGAAAGGATCAGGATGGAGATCGTATAAACGGTCTGCCAGAGGCTGTTCCTCAGGGCCAGGCGGATGCCGCGGCCCATATCCTTCATCAGCTGATCGAACTGAAAATTGTACTCCTTTCCCTGGATCAGGGCCTCCGTCTGCTCGCTCAGATAAGAGAACAGGGGGGAACCGATGATCAGGAATAAATATTTGAAAAGAGAGAAATAGAAGAAGACGAGGACCAGGCGCACCATAATTCCTCCCATGAGAAAGAAGAAGCTAAGCGTGGCACTCTGCTGGTGATGCAGGAACCTTTCGATGCCGATCACCTGGCTGAGCCAGGTAACGGCCGTATTGGAGGAGGCAAAGAAGAAATACATGCCTATGCTGAAGAGAATAGTGTACAGCACACCCGGGATAACGATCCATTTCCATAGCTTATGTTTGGTGATAAACTGGTGGGCTTTGGAATAGGATTGGATGGCTATGATAATTTCTTTGAGCAAGGTGGCTTTCTTTTTGTTTATTTTGTTTTTGGAGTCGGATATTGCTTAACAGCTTCAAACTTAAAATATTTATTTGGTGGCAGAAATTAAAAAACTGGATTATTCTTTTTATAAAAGGGCGGATGTGGTGAAGATCGCCCGGGATCTGTTAGGGAAAATACTGATAACTAACTTTTCCGGTCACCTTACCTCCGGCAGGATCGTGGAGACGGAGGCGTATAATGGCATCGGGGACAAGGCCTCTCATGCATACGGGGGAAGGAGGACCAGACGTACGGAGATCATGTACGGAAAGGCAGGCACAGCCTATGTTTATCTGATCTATGGCATCCATCATCTGTTCAATGTAGTTACCAATGAAAAAGATATTCCGCATGCCATCCTTATCCGGGCGCTGGAGCCAATGGAAGGCGTTCCGCTGATGTTGCGGCGAACCGGAAAGGATAAACCGGACCTTACGCTGACGAAGGGTCCGGGGAATGTATCGAGGGCCCTGGGGCTGCTGACCACGCATACCGGCAGTTCCCTGCTGGGGGATGATGTCTTTATCGGTGATGACGGGTACCAGCTGCGCAAGGACCAGATCGGCATTTCACCACGGATAGGCGTGGATTATGCGGCTGAGGATGCCGGTTTGCTTTACCGGTTCTTTGTAAGAGGGAATGGGTATGTCAGCGGGAAGGCTTCGCTGAACCGCTAGAATCTCGGACAGGGGACTGCGTGACGTCCATCTGAAGCCTTTTTGATATAGATGAGCGAGATCTCGATGCCGCCGCGGCTCTGGGAAGCGGTCTTCAGCGCAGAGACATTCACGTCATAGGTAAGGCCCAGGTTGAAATCGCCGAAATCCAGTCCTACATATGGGATCACGGCATCGGTTACATTGCTGAAGCGGGCCCAGAGGCCGGCATAGAAATTCGTCGGGCTCCGCTCGTCATTGTCTGCGGTGATCTCCCACGCGCCCCCCAGTACATAATCACGGGCGCCGGCCTGGTTGTTGAAGAGCGCGCTGACATACAGTGTGCTGGGAGAGCCGGGAACGGGGAAATAGCCGCCTCCGTGCAAAGTGAGCCGGGTCGGTACATTGATGCTGTCGATGCCGAGGAAAGATTCTTTGGGATGATTCAGATGATAGGCAGAGACGCCGAAATAGTAATTGTTATTTCCGTTCGTGGAAGCATTGTAGAGTGCGCCCAGGTTCATGTCGAAATAATGGGCAGTGACCATCTGCGAGTTGATGGGCTCCGAAGGGGAACGGATATAGGTGCCATCCAGCAAGAGGCCGTCCTCAAAGGTCAGCCGGGTGCCGTCGAGGCTTTTATTCGCATAGGTGCCCTGGAAGCCGACCCCGATCTGGTGCAGGCCGTCTTCGTCCAGGCTCTTGTGGTAGGAGGTGGAAAAAGACAGGAAATTACTGGTCAGAATACCGCTGGCCGTCTTGTCGGTCATGGCCATCAGTCCGATACCCCAGGTGTCGTTCTCCGGCAGCCTGTTTTTCAGGATAGGGGCGTCGATGGATATGGTGGACGTTATGAACGCATTATTTATGGCCGGCCATTGGTTGCGGTAATTACCTGCTACCCGGACAACGCCGTTAAATTTACCTGTGAGGGCGGGGTTAAGGGTAAGTGGAGAGGCGAAAAATTGGGAAAATCCCGGATCTTGAGCCTGCAAATTCAATCCCAACCCCAGCAGCCAGAAAGAGAAGAAAAGTGTCTTTTTCATAAACAGTTCCAGTTTCATCCGTTAATTGGTCTTTTTATTTGTCGGATGGATCTTCGATTCCTAAGTATACACGGGCAAAATGATCAAACGGTTGGGTATTGCAGGGATATAGATGGGAAAAATAACAAAAAAAGGTCAAATCCACAAGCCCCGGGACCTACATCTGGACTTTAACGCCAAAAGCGAGGTCTCCGGCATCGCCGAGGCCGGGGACGATATACCCTTTGGCGGTGAGCTCGTCGTCTATGTCCCCGCACCAGATCTTACAGTTGGGTTCGCTGCGCAGGACGTATTCTATGCCAACGGTGCATGCAATGGCAACAACGACATGGATTTCCGAGGGGTGCCCTTCCTCACGCAGGAACTGGATGGTCTTTACAAGGGAGGAGCCTGTAGCCAGCATGGGGTCGGAGATGATCACCACCCGGCCTTCCAGCTCGGGACAGGACACATAATCGAGGCTGATCTCAAAGCTGCCATCCCGCTGGTGCTTTCGATAGGCCGAAATAAAGGCATTGTCGGCCTTGTCGAAGTAATTCAGCAGGCCCTGGTGGAGGGGCAGGCCGGCGCGCAGGATTGTTGCAACCACTGGCTGATCTTTCAGCAATCTGCCTTCGGCGATACCCAGCGGGGTCTGGACCTCTTTTTCTTCAAAGGCCAGAGTCTTGCTGATCTCGTATGCAGCCACTTCCCCGATGCGTTCCAGGTTGCGCCGGAAGCGCATCCTGTCCTTCTGTATTTCCTCATCTCTGATCTCACAGATCCAGTTGCATAACAAGGAATTCTGTTCACTTAAATTGACGACCATGGGGCAAATTATATTTTACCGGACAAACCTACGGCTCTTCTTCCAATTATACCTTTATCAGGCTTATTTTTGTTAAATTTTCAGAATGGTCTACAAAGTAATCGGGCTGATGAGCGGCAGCTCTCTGGATGGGTTGGACATAGCTTATGTACACTTGCAGGAGAACGCCGGTAAATGGGAATTCAGCTTCGTGAATACCGGCTGTTATCCTTACACGGCGGAGTGGAAAGAGAGGCTTTATACCGCCACGGGCCTGTACGCCGTAGAATATCAATTGCTGCATACGGATTTCGGCCGGTATCTGGGCGAGCAGGTGAACCGGTTCATTACCGAACATGAACTTGCTTATACCGTTCAGCTGATCGCTTCGCACGGACATACCAGCTTTCACATCCCCGAACGGAAAATGACGGCCCAGTTGGGTGAAGGGGCGGCCCTTGCGGCCGTGACGGGCATCAATGTGGTGAGCGACCTGCGGGCCATGGATGTGGCCCTGGGGGGACAGGGCGCGCCTATCGTGCCGGTAGGGGAGAAAGGATTGCTGACCGGTTACCGGCTCTTCCTCAACCTTGGGGGTATCGCCAATATATCCGCACACACGGCATCCGGATCGTCTGTCGCCTTCGATGTCTGTCCGGCCAACCGGGTCCTGGATCTGCTGGCAGCGGGGGAAGGTCTTGCGTATGATAAAGGCGGATCGCTGGCCGCAACAGGCAAGGTAGAAAAGGAATTGCTGGGCCGGATCAATGCCCTGCCTTATTATAGTCAGGCTTATCCAAAGTCGCTTGCCAATGGTTTCGGGACGGATGTCGTCTTCCCGATGGTGCAGGATGCGGGCCTCTCCACGGCCGACGCGCTGAGGACCTATGCCGAGCATATTGCGCAGCAGATCAGCGAGGCGGTGGGTTCCGTAACCCATGGCCAGGGGGCGGGCCAGATGATGCTGGTGACGGGCGGGGGCGCCTATAACAGTTTTCTGGTCGGGCGGCTGCAGGAATTGCTGGGGCCGCTCCAGGTGGAACTGGTGGTGCCAGAAAAAGAACTGATCGAATACAAGGAAGCGCTGATCATGGCCTTTATGGGGGTCTTGCGCTGGAGGGAGAAGAATAATGTGCTCGCCTCCGTTACCGGCGCCAGCCGGGACAGTATCGGGGGCGCCATCTGGATCGGGCAGGAGGCTTAAATTACAACCCCAGGACAGTCTTCAGTTTCGTATAGCCCGCTTTGCTGACGGGCACTTGCGCGCCGGATTGCAGGATGCACAGGTGGCTATCTTTTTCATAAGGATCGATACGGGTCACCTGCTGGATATTCAGGATATAGCTTCGGTGGGTGCGAACGAACAAAGATGGGTCCAGCACCTGTTCAAAATAATTCATGGTTTTATTCTTCAGGAATGATCCGGCGCGGGTGTGGATCTTTACATAATCGTCGGATGCCTCGAGGTAGAGGATATCTTCCATCGGGATGATCTTGATCTTGCCTGCTATTTTCACGACTACACGCTGTTGCTGAGCGGGGGATGCTGCCGCAGTCTCCAGGAGCGCCCTTGTATTTGCCTGCGAGGCAGGGTTGGGTACCAGGGTACTGTCTCCTTTGTCATGGCCAGCGCTGGGGGCGGGTTCGGCCGGAGCGCCCACAGAACGGGAAGTATGCTGATCCAGCCATTTCTGTATCGCCTTGTCGAAGCGTTGTTTTGAAAAAGGTTTTAACAGATAGTCTATCGCATGGCTCTCAAACGCCCTGATGGCATATTCATCGAAAGCGGTTGTAAAGATGACGGCGGGAGGATCTTCGATAAGCTCCAGCATTTCGAACCCGTTGATCTTCGGCATCTGGATGTCGAGGAAAATAAGGTCGGGGTGGTGTTGCTGGATGGCTTTTATTCCTTCGAATCCATCATTGCATTCACTCGCCACCGTTATCTGGGGCCAGGCCTGCAGGTATTCTTTAACGATCAGTCTTGCCAGCGGTTCGTCGTCTATTATAACAGCTTTTATCATTGGGGAATTTTCAAAATAATGGTAAAAAGGTTTTTATTTTCTATACGTGTCTCCAGGAGATCTGTCCGCGCGAACAATAAATAAAGCCTTCTCTGTACGGAACTCAGTCCAAATCCAGTGCCCTGTTTGGGCCGGGTGGTTTCCGGATCGAAGGGGTTCTGCACGGTGATCATTATATGATTTTTTTCGGACTTTGCCTTGAGGGTAATGGTCACGGGCTCGGTGGTGTCATAGAGTCCGAACTTGATCGCATTTTCCAGGATAGGCTGGAGCAGCATCGGCGGCAGTTTCATGGAAAGACTGGCCTCATCGCTGTCGATAAGGGTCGTAAGGCGGTGGCCAAATCTCACTTTCTCGATATCCAGATAGAGTTGCAGGTACTGAAGCTCTTCCGAAAACATCACCCATTCCTGGTCTTCCTTTTTCAGATTGCCCCGCAGGAAATCGGAAAGCTGCTGGATCATCTTTCTTGCCTGTTCGGGCTGGCTGCCGGTCAACGCGCTGATCGAGTTCAGGCTGTTGAACAAAAAATGCGGGGCGAGTTGCTGACGCAGCTTGAATAATTCCGCCTCCTTGGATAATTTCTCCGCATCCGCGCGTCGCTGCAGGTTCTGCTGTTCTTCTCCCGAGCTGTACCATAATACGCTCAGGATCGTCATACAGCCCACCTGGAGGAAGACTATATCGAACCGCACGCCCCATGAGCGGGAGAAGAAGATCGCATATCCCTCGCCACCCCAGTTGCCGAGAAGCGGGACCAGGATCCACTTGCAGAGGGCGAGGATCACGCCACTGAGCCCGAGGCTGATGAACAGGATATACCAGTATCTTTCTTTTTTGGGCAGATAGTATTGAAGATTGTTGCTGATGAACCCGCAGAACAGGGCCACCAGGGTATTCGAGGCCAGGCTATCGGCAACGGCTATTTCCGGGGTTAGTCCGAAGCCTGTCAGCAATATCGTCTGCAGGAATGCCCAGATCAGCCACCAACTGATGAAGATGAGCAGGAATTTGCCGATTGATAAAGGTGATCTGGCCAAGTCGGAATGGTTTTACGAGCGCCCTATGTTTTGAGGCGCTGTGCTGTTACAGAAGCTCTAAGAATTTGTGCGTGCTGTCCTGCCGGATATGCGCGGCTTTTTTATGGGTCAGCTCGATATACCGTTCGGGATCATCGGTCTCTTCTATCCGGGAATAGAGCTCGGCGCCATCCATCAATCCGCTTAGCTTGTAAAGTTCCGACACGTCGATGAATTTCCACTGGACGAGTTTCTTTTCATGGTTGTAAAACCCATCCTGTTCTCTTTCGCCGATGACCACTGCTTTTGCAAATGCCACTTCCTCATTCGAAGCGGAGATGAGGCGAAGCTGTTCGTCGAATTGCGGCGCGTGCTCGCCTTCTCCGCAGATGATCCTGAATACGAGTTTGCTCAGATACCAGTTCATGGTTGGTGTTTTTAGTTGGCTCCGGCAGTGGCCGGTCATGATCAAAAATTTCTCAGCTCTATGCCTCCGAAAATAGAAGTGCCTTTTAAGAGCAATAGCTTATCGGGATTGGAAACGCTGGGCTGTACTCTTTTGTCTTCGAACCCCGCAAAAAGGGCGGTGACCTCGGAACGGACTTCCCAGTGGGATGGAACGATGATCTTGCTGCCTCCCATGATCTGGGTGACGTCCAGGACGACCACGCCATTAAAATCAGCCTGACTCAGGTCGAGTTCCGTGCCACCCATAATATTGGTGACATCCCCACCTTTGAAATTCTTCGTGACAATCTTTTTATGCACCCCACTGAAGATCGCGGTGGAGTCGAGGAAGTCGGAGGAGGAATAATTGGCTTCGTCGGAGACGGGCGAGTAGTGATGCCAGTTCCCTCTTCTCCACTCGTCGCGCCTTTCGCGCCATCTCTGACCGCCAAATGGTTTGTGATGCGGCCGCGTGATGAAGAGCAGACCCACGCCGATGAGCACGGCAGGCCAGATGTAGCGGTGGATGGGCAGGTCTGGAAAATAATCCTGCATCAGGTAAAAACCTCCGACCAGGATCATGATGAGCCAGGCCCCACCGCGAAAGTTATGCCGGAAGCCGAGGAATACGCCGATGACGACCAGCAGCACATGCCAGCTGAACAGCCAATCGGGGAAAGGGAAGCCCATCTGGTCCAGTAAAAGCACGCCGCCCACCAGCAACAGTATGAGGCCTGCCCAGAGGCGCCCGTGCCCCTTGCCCGGACGCCTGTCCTCACCATCTGGTTGTTTATCGATCAATTTGTCGTCCATTTATTATGAATTTTAGTCAAATCTATAACGTTAGCTCAGATCATACAAGGGGTTTTAGGCCGTGAATAAAGAATAGGCGGCGAACGGTGGGATTTTGTCGGTAAAGAAGGGATTGGTAACTTAGGATATGCTAAAGAACTATCTCCGGATCGCCCTCCGGAACTTCTGGAAGAACAAGACGTTCTCCGCGATCAATATTTTTGGCCTCACCATCGGGCTGACCAGTTGTCTGCTGATCGCCCTGTATATCCGGAACGAGCTGAGCTATGACCAGTTCCAGGGAAAGGGGGACAGGATAGCCAGGGTGATCATGGAATACCGCTTTGACGGCAGCGGCTCCTCCAATAAGGGCAATTTCACCAGCACGAAAGTAGCGCCTACCTTTAAAAGGACTTTTCCGGAGATCGTATCCGCGGTGCGAATGAGTAATTCCCGCCAGATCGTTGGGTATAAGGATAAGCTTTTCAGAGAATCCAATTTTATGTATGCCGACTCGACCTTTTTCAAGGTCTTTGATCATCATTTATTGGAAGGAGATCAGAATACCGCTCTTTCAGGATTATATAAGATAGTGCTCAGTCAGTCAACGGCCAGAAAATATTTTGGAAATGAAGATCCGGTAGGTAAGACCCTGCGGATAAGCGCCGACAGCATCAATTATCAGGTAACGGGTGTAATGGCCGATTACCCGTCCAACTCCCAGATAAAATTCAATTTTCTTGCCTCCTTCTCCTCCCTGAACGCCAACCAGGAAGATACCTATTGGAATGCGAATTATACGACCTATCTCCTGCTGCAGAATCCCGGGTCTATCGCGAGCCTGCAGGCCAAACTTCATCCCTTTATGCAAGGTGAGATGAAAGGAAAGGGCGCCACCGTCGATTTTTATCTGGAGCCTTTTACCTGGATACATCTGCATTCGGAGTATGGCGGGTTCGAGCCGAATAACAGCATCAGCTATATCTATATTCTGGGCGCTGTGGCCCTGCTGATCCTCATCATCGCGGGCTCTACGTATATCAATCTCAGCACGGCGAGGTCCATCGAAAGGGCGCGGGAAGTGGGCGTGCGGAAAGTGATTGGGGCGGGCAAGGGCCAGCTGTTCTGGCAATTTATCGGCGAGTCCATGCTGGTGTGTCTGATCTCGGTCATCCTGAGCCTGGCGATCGCCTTTCTGGCATTGCCCTGGTTCAACCAGGTGACGGACAAGGAACTGACAGCCGCATCGCTGTTCTCATTGCCTTTTCTGTCGTTTGCTTTCCTTGTCGCCGCAGCGGTGAGCCTGCTGGCCGGAAGCTATCCCGCCATGATCCTGGCCGGGTTCCAGCCGGTGAAAGTATTAAAGGGGTCCTTTAAGAATACCCGTTCAGGGCAAGGGCTCCGCAAATCCCTGATCGTGTTCCAGTTCATCATATCGGTATTTCTCATCGTGTCCACCTTCGTCATGCAGAACCAACTCCATTATATCCAGAATAAGAAACTGGGGTATGACCGGGAGCATGTGCTGGTCCTGCCGATGAGCAACAAGCTGCTGGCCGAATTGTCTGCCATAAAGGGAGAGTTCCGGTCGGACCCCGATATCCTCAGTATCTCCCGTTGTGTCAGTACTCCCGTGAACATTGCCGGCGGATACAATATGCGTTCCGCCGCCATGCCGGAGAATGAACAAATGGCCGTAACCGCCAATCCGGTGGATGAAGATTATATCAGGACAACGGGTCTGGAGCTGGTAGCGGGCGAGGGGCTGTCCGCGCAGGATGTGAAGGATGTGGCCAGCGATGACCCGGATGCCCGTAAGAACAGGTTCTTTCATTTCGTGCTGAATGAATCCGCGGCCCGGCAGCTGGGATGGACGCCAGAGCAGGCGGTAGGCAAGCGCATGTTCCTGGATAACTCAAGACCAGGACTGGTGAAAGGGGTGGTAAAAGATTTCCATTTTGAATCGCTGCACCATGCTATCCGGCCGCTGGTGCTGTTCCCGGAGGTCAGGGGATATGGATCGCTGCTGGTGAAGCTCAGCGGGCAACATGTGCAACAGTCAGTCTCCTTTATCGAAAGAAAATGGAAGGAGATGGT
>DATHHO010000141.1:0-6116 GCA_035317125.1 Puia sp. | reverse complement strand
CCTTTATACTCGGTTCCATGATCGGTGGCGGCAGAGGAGGGGGTTTTGGTGGCGGTGGCGGATTCGGCGGCGGCGGTGGAGGAGGAGGATTTGGCGGATTCGGCGGTGGCAGTGGCGGCGGCGGCGGCGCCGGTGGCAGCTGGTAAACTAATTAATAAAAAATCCCCCATGCAGATGGGGGATTTTTTTGTGGGGCGTTTTATGGTTTAGAAACCTTTCTTGGTATCGCCTGGTAATTTTGATTTGATATAGTCTGCCTGGTCCTGCAGGCCGGCCGCTTGTTTTTTGGCGACGATGCCGTTGAGCGAGCCATTGATAAACCCGTCCGTCTGGTTACGGAAAGCCTGGGGGACGGCCTCACGGAATTTCACGATCAGGTCGACTCCCCTTTTCACCTTATCGGTATTCTTCACTTTCGAGATCAGTTCCGAATACGGGCCGATGAACTGGAATTTTGTCTGGCCTAGCGGCATCTTATCGAAATTATCGGTGATCACGTCGAAGCTGCTCTCATCGCCGAACCGGATCAGGATGGAAGAAGTGACGGTGACCAGCTTGCCCTTTGCCGGCTGCTTTACGAATTGCCTGGCAAGGTCAAGGGCGGCCATGCTGTCGACCTTCGACAACGCTTCCAGCGCATTGCCGGACACCGTATAGGAAGAGTCTCTCGCGGCCTGTGCAAACAGGGATTTGTATTCGGGTTTATTATATCTGCCCAGCATTTCGATAGCCTTGGCCTTGACGACACGACTTGGATCGTGAGCCGCCAGGTCCGCGAGTATGGGCTCTATGGCGGATTTTATATTATCCTTTTTGGCATCGATCTTTCCGAGCGCATAGGTCCGCAGCTTGAAGAAGGGGTCCTTTATAGCGGTCTTCAGCAGCTCGACTGCCTTTGCATCGTCCTGGTTCTTTGCGCAGAAATCGATGGCCTCGCGGCGGTCGACATACTTTCCGGCATATTTGTACTGCCAGATGAAGTTATCCAGTGTTTTGTTGTCCTTCTTTTCGCAGAGCAGGATCTTGTCACCGTCTACATTGACGAGCTCGGGCCTGTTGTTCCAGGAGAAGCTGAAGGTGTCGGTCTTATTCTGTATCCACACCTTATGACGTTCTTTGGCGCCGCCGCTGTAGATATCGATGGCGATGGGGAGCTTGAAGACCTTTCCCGTCTCCTGGGTCTGGGCCACGATCACTTTCACCGTCTTCGCCGCGTCGTCATAGATATAATCGATCGCCAGCTTAGGGTGGCCGCTGCCGTAATACCACTGGTTCCAGTACCAGTTCAGGTCCTGGCCCGTGATCTCTTCAAAGGCCAGGCGTAGGTTCTGCGCTTCGGCCGATCTGAACTTATTGGTGGTCAGATAAAGATTGAGCGACTTGAAGAAGGCGCTGTCACCGACATAATTGCGCAGCATATTCAGGATGCGGCCGCCTTTCGGATAGCTCACCTGATCGAATACGTCTTCCTTGTCCGAGTAGTAGAACCGCACCAGGTCCTTGCTGGCATTATCGGGCTGCTGCAGATAGCTCTGGATGCCGGCAAAATTAATGGCGTCGCCCGCGTCATGACCATATTTGTATTCATTCCACAGCGTTTCGCTGTAGTCGGCGAATGATTCATTCAGGGTGATATTGCTCCAGCTCTCCGTGGTCACGAGGTCGCCAAACCATTGGTGAAAAAGCTCATGGGCGATCACGTCTTCCCATCCATTGCCATCCGTCAGCTCACGGGCATCCTGCTGTGCGCTCTCCTGGTGCAGCGTCGCCGTGGTATTCTCCATCGCGCCGCTCACATAATCCCTTCCGACGATCTGGGAGTATTTGGCCCAGGGGAATTCAACACCGGTGATCCGGGAATAAAAAGCCATCATTTCCGGGGTGTTGCCAAAGATCCTTCTGGCCACGGGTCCGAATTCTTTTTCTACATAGTAGTTCACTTCTTTGCCCTTATAGGTATCTTTTATCACGGCATAATCCCCGACACCCATAAAGAACAGGTATGGCGCATGGGGAAGGTCCATCTTCCAGTTGTCGGTACGGGTACCGTCGCCATTCACTTTCTGGCTGACCAGCTTTCCGTTGGACAGCGTGACGTATTTTGCGGGCACGGTCATCGTGATCTCTTCGGTCGTCTTCTGATTGGGTTTGTCGATGGTGGGGAACCAGACGGAATTGGCTTCCGTCTCGCCCTGGGTCCAGATCTGTGTAGGCTTGTCTTTTTCTTCTCCCATCGGATTGACGAAATAGAGGCCCTTGGCGTCCGTGATCGCCGCGCTGCCCTGTACCTTCAGCTCATTGGGCTTAGCCGTATAATCTATATATATGGTGTATTTGTCCGTGTTCTTGTAGGTCTTGTCCAGCTTTATGTCGAGGACCATTCCATCATAATTGTATTTCAGCACCACATTGGCGCCGTCTTTAACGATAGCTACTTTATGCAGGTCCATGCCCTTGGCGTCAAGGGACACGGAATCCGCAGGATAGAAATGCGGCTTCAGCGTGATCCAGGCCTTTCCATTCATATACGATTTGGAATAATCGAACTTTACATCCAGTTTGGTATTCACCAGATCGTTGAGCTTGGTCGCGGAAGCCCGGTAATTTTTTTTCCAGGACTCATCCTTTGCTTCCTGCGCAAGGAGGGCGCCGCCGGTCAGTACTCCGAATAAGAAAAAGAAAATTCTTTTAGAACTCATATGTGTGTGTTTTTTGTCAGGGAATAAAGATAATAGTTGGTGGGGTTTGCACAGGCAAAATTTATATAAAAGGTCAGCCATCCTTTTGAGGGAAAGGACCATCTCCCCCATTTGGGGGGAGTTCGCATTTTTTCAATATATTGTCTTTTTATCATTTTAATGTAGGTTTACAGCGGTAAACCCAAATCAATACTATACATGTCCAGGATAGTTCTGTTAACCTTATTGACCCTTATTGCAGGAGGCAGCTATGCGCAGACCTATTTTGTATTGATCAGGTCGGACAACAACCAGCCTTTCTATGTTCGTATCGGCGACAAGACCTTCAGCTCATCCGGACAAGGGCATCTGATCATCTCACAGCTGAAGGACAGCAGCTATGCGATCACGGTTGGGTTCCCCAGAAAGCTGTTCCCCGAGCAGCAATTTTCCATTATTTTTAATGAGAAGGACCTCGAGTTCCAGTTAAAAGACCTTGGCGGGAAAGGCTGGGGCCTGTTCAATCCCCAGACCCTGGAGCTGAAGATGCCAGCCAAGACCGATGAGGCTGGAGCAAGGATGCATCCCGATGGCGTCAGGAAAGACGATGCTTTTTCGCGGTTGATGGCCGGGGTGGTGAGCGATACGGCGGTGATGTACAATACCTACGCCATGGAGGAAGTCCGGAAGAACCCTGCCGGGCCAGTCGCAAAAGACTCTTCCAGAGAGTTTGCCGGACAGCATATAAAAGATCCTGGAAAAGGCGATACCGTCCCCCTTTCTGCGACCCGGATAGAAAATGGTTCCGCGTCTTCCGTTGGGCAGCAGGCCAGGAAGGATTCGACTTCGTTCGCTCAGGCTGCGCTCCGCAATATTCCTCCGGCTCAGACCCAGAGAACGGATTCTGCGGCGACTCCCATTTTTAACCCTACACCCCCATCCCTGAATGTCTCCGGATTGGGTGGCGGTTCCAGGGCCTTTGTCGAAAAGCTCAGTGAACTGCGGACGGGGACGGCGGTAAGGCTGATGTATTCGGATCATATCCCCGGCAGCCGGGCGGATACGATCCTCATTATTATCCCGGTGGACAGTCCCGGGCGGAGCACAGCCGTTGCCGCGACCGATGCCGCGAAAACCGGCACAGACGCTGCGAAGACCGGTTCCGAACTCGCGCCGAAACCCAAAAAGACTACTCCAATAGTGGCCAATTCCGATTGCCGGAACTTTGCGGTCAGCTACGATGTCGACAAGCTGCGGCTGAAGCTGCTGGCCACGCCAAAAGACGAGGATAAGCTGCTGGCAGCCACCAAAGTATTCAGGACCAAATGTTTTTCCACCGCACAGATCCGGGCGCTGAGCGAGGTATTCGCTTCCGATGCAGGCAAGTATAAGTTCCTGGAGTCCGCCTATCCCTTTGTCTCGGACGACCATTTCCGGGAACTGGCGGACCTGCTCACCGACCCCGCCTGGAGCGGCAGGTTCCGGAAAATGACGGGACAATAGCACAACTATCTATATCATGCCCAGATATTTCCTTGAAGTGGCCTATAAAGGCACCAGCTACAGCGGCTTTCAGATCCAGGACAATGCCGGCTCCATACAGGAGGAGGTAGAAAAGGCGCTGGCCGTCTTCTTCCGCGGGCCGGTGCCCTTGACAGGGTCTTCCCGTACGGATACGGGGGTACATGCGGCTCAAAACTTCTTTCACTTTGATTATCAAGGAATTATAGAAAATAAAGTATTGTATAACCTGAATGCCCTTCTGCCGGGGGATATTGCCATAAAGAACGTCATACCCGTAAATGACGGAGCCCACTGCCGGTTTGACGCCCTGGGCCGGGAATACCGCTATTATATCTATGGAGAAAAGGACCCCTTTCTCCAGGACCGGGCCTGGTTCTTCCCATATACCCTCGACAGGGAAAAATTACAGGCGGCTGCGGCCATCGTGCTGCGTTACACCGATTTCACGGCCTTTGCCAAGCGGAATACGCAGGTTAAGACCTTTATCTGTACTATAAAGGAGAGTCGCTGGGAAGAGGAGGGGGGCTGTCTGCTGTACCGTGTGGAGGCAAACCGGTTCTTGCGGGGAATGGTGCGTGGGCTGGTGGGCACCATGCTGCAGGTGGGCAGGGGCAGGCTGAGCCTTCCGGCATTCGAGGCCGTGCTGCAAGGCAGGGACAATAGCCTGGCCGACTTCTCCGCACCGGGCAGGGGGCTTTTCCTGTTTCGAGTGTACTATCCTGTTAGTATCTTCAGGGCTGGGACGGTATAGTAGTGCCAAAGCGGGCGACTGAGGCGCCGCTTTTCTTATTTCAACTTTTTTTATTGCGCGAACCCTTTGCTGTGGCGGGTTTCAGGAATGCCTGGCGGCAGGAGGCATAAATATATTTGGCTGCGAAAGACAACTCCTTATCTTTGCACCCCGAATTTGAAATAAGCGCTTGGTCCTGAGCAGATAGCAGGAGAAAAGGGATGGGAGATCGGAAGAAAGATCATGCGAGGCGCGGATAGTAAAACAAGGGTAGTTCTTTACAGGGTTCAGGAGGAAATAAGAAAGGAGTGTGGAAAAAAGCAGCAATAAAAAGTTTGCTGGTATGGATACTCGCCTTATCTTTGCCACCCACTTGAAAAAAGCGGTAGTTCTTCGAAAAAAATAAGCAGGTTGCCGGGGCAAAAAATCTCCGGAAAACAGCAGAAAGATTTGGAAGGAAAGTCAAAGGTTCATACCTTTGCCACCCGCTTGAAAAAGAGGAAGTTCTTCGAAATAAACGAGTCGTCTACCGGGATGAGAATAACGGGAAAATGACAAAAATATTTTGATAAGTTAATAAAGGCTCTTACCTTCGCATCCCGTTCGAAAAAAACGGGTGGCGGAAAAGGCCAAAAGTTCTTTGAAAGTTTGGAAGCAACAGCACGTAAATCAAGTATTTACGGTAAGGTTATGTTAGCGAAATAAATTCGATTAAAGACGTTAATTTCCGAAAAGAGATTAAAGTCAGAGCATCAAAACTCATTTACAATGGAGAGTTTGATCCTGGCTCAGGATGAACGCTAGCGGCAGGCTTAATACATGCAAGTCGTGGGGCAGCAGGGGTAGCAATACTCGCTGGCGACCGGCAAACGGGTGCGGAACACGTACGCAACCTTCCTTTAAGTGGGGGATAGCCCAGGGAAACTTGGATTAATACCCCGTAATATTATGAAGTGGCATCACTTTATAATTATAGCTACGGCGCTTGAAGATGGGCGTGCGGCTGATTAGGTAGTTGGCGGGGTAACGGCCCACCAAGCCTGCGATCAGTAACTGGTGTGAGAGCACGACCAGTCACACGGGCACTGAGACACGGGCCCGACTCCTACGGGAGGCAGCAGTAAGGAATATTGGTCAATGGACGCAAGTCTGAACCAGCCATGCCGCGTGGAGGATTAAGGCCC
>DATHHO010000140.1:0-4036 GCA_035317125.1 Puia sp. | reverse complement strand
ATCCGGGCCCTGCTGTACGACCCCTCGATACTGATCCTCGACGAGGCCACCTCCTCGGTGGATACGGAGTCCGAACTGCTCATCCAGGAGGCGATCGACAAATTGATCGCCGGCCGTACCTCCATCGTGATCGCCCATCGGTTGTCCACCATCCGGAAAGCGAACCAGATCATCGTGCTGGACAAGGGAGAGATCAGGGAGATCGGCACGCACGAACAACTGTTGGCCCAGGGAGGTTTTTATGCTAAATTGCATGAGATGCAGTTCAGCAAGAGCCTGCCCGCAGACCCGCTCCCATCGCGGAAAGCCCGCTTTTTTTAATCTTATTTTGATCCGGTCATTTTGTCCTTTCAAAGGCCGGATCGACCTTATCCCGGCAAAATTTTCCTTTTAAGGAGGATAATGAAAATTTTGCGGGGATCGGTTCATATTTGCCCCTCCCCCCGTATCTTTGCGCCAAATTTAAGGGAAGACATGGTATCAAGATGCTTCAAATCTTTATTGGTCGCGGCTTTCAGCTTAAGTTGCCTGTTTTTTTCGACCCGGCTCATGGCCCAGGGCGAAGCCCCAAAAACGGACCAATCCAACACATCCACTGAAGGGAACGGCGGCGACAAGAAAGAGGATGGAAAATTAAACCCTTCCAAGATCATCCTGGAGCACGTAGCCGATGGGCATGAATTCCACTTCTTTACGGTTGCAAAAAAACCAGTTACCCTTCCTTTGCCCGTTATTCTTTACTCCACCGGTAAAGGATGGTCTGTCTTTATGTCTTCCGCCTTCGAGCATGGCCGGACGGAATACAAGGGCTACCGCCTGCTGGACGAAGCATTCATCACGGAGCATAAGCTGGACGAAAAGATATATAAGCACGGCAAGGTTTACGCCGTGGACGATGCCGGAATGCCCGACCTGCATACCTACGTTTTCGATATCTCACTGACCCGCAATGTAGTACAGGTGCTGATCTCGGTCCTGTTGCTGATCTGGCTGATGAATGGCGTCGCCGGGCAATACGCAAAAGGGCAGGGGGTAAAGACGGCCCCAACCGGATTTCAGAACGCCGTCGAGCCGGTGATCACCTTTGTAAGGGATGAGGTCGGCAAGTCCAATCTTGGGAAGAATTATCTGAAATACATGCCCTTCCTGCTCAGCATCTTCTTTTTCATCCTCATCAACAACCTGATCGGACTTGTTCCCGGTACGGCTAACGTAACGGGTAATATCGCGTTTACCGCCGTCCTCGGTATTGTTTCTTTCGTAGTGATCCTTTTCAGCTCCAACGGCCATTACTGGGGGCATATCATCAATCCACCCGTGCCGTTGGGTGTAAAGCCCATTATGATACCGGTAGAGATCATGGGCATCTTTACCAAGCCCTTCGCCCTGATCATCCGTCTTTTTGCCAATATGATCTCGGGCCATATCATCATCCTGAGCTTTATCATCCTGATCTTCATCTTCGGGACCATGAATACAGCGCTGGGCTGGGGCACTTCGCCCTTCTTTGTCCTGCTGGCGGTGTTCATCTACCTGCTCGAAATATTAGTCGCGTTCATACAGGCATTCATCTTTGCTAACCTCACGGCTGTATTCATCAGCCAGGCGCTTGAAGGAAGTCACCATGAGGAAGGCCATGAAGATGCCGTGATCGTTTAACTTTTTTTTTAATTATAAAACCAAGTAGCATGACGTTGATGACAATTTTGTTGGATGCAGTACAGCCTGGTTATGGTGCAATAGGCTCAGGCCTTGCCGCTGTCGGCGCCGGTATCGGTGTCGGTCTGATCGGTAAAGGAGCTGTAGAAGCCATTGCCCGCCAGCCTGAAGCTTCGAACGACATTCGTGCCAACATGATCCTGGCTGCGGCGCTTGTAGAAGGCGTCGCCCTGCTGGCTGCCGTTGCAGGCTTGCTGGCTGTCTTCCAGAAATAAGGACCGCACGTAAAAATCGTACTGCATCCGGAGCACAGGGCCGAGGATGCAGTATTTTTCACTAAGAAAGACACACTGACCCGATAATTATTTTGTATGGATTTATTAACACCCGATTTAGGTTTATTCCTCTGGAATCTGCTGGCGTTCCTCATTCTCTTCCTCATCCTGAAGAAGACAGCCTGGAAGCCGATCCTGAAATCCCTGACCGAAAGGGAAAAATCTATTTCAGACTCCCTGGCCACCGCCGAAAGAGTTAAAGCAGAAATGGCCCAGCTGAAGAACGAGAATGAAGCGCTGCTGGCCAGGGCCCGTGAAGAAAGGGCGCTGCTCCTGAAAGAGGCAAGGGACACCAAGGACAAGATCATCAACGAAGCGAAGGAACAGGCGAAAGTCGAGGCCGGTAAGATCATTACCGATGCACAGGCTGCCATCGAGCAACAGAAAATGGCCGCTATCACGGATGTAAAGAACCAGGTGGGTACCCTCGTGGTAGAGGTAGCGGAAAAGATCCTGCGAAGGGAATTACAGAACAAGTCCGAGCAGGAAAGCTATATCAGGCAATTATCGAATGAAGTGAAATTGAACTAACCTATGCTGCCCAACCCCCGTTTAGCCGGAAGATATGCCAAATCCCTGATCGATCTCGCGATCGAAAGGGGCGAGTTAGACGCAGTATACAAGGATATGCTGTACCTGCAGGTCATTTGCAAAAACAGCAAAGAATTCGTCAGCCTCCTGAAGAGCCCCGTCATCAAAGCCGATAAGAAAGGCAAGATCCTCGACGCCCTGACGGCAGGGAAGATCGGCGTGATCACCGCGACGTTCAATAAGCTGCTGCTGAATAAAAGCCGGGAATCCTATCTGCCCGAGATCGTCACAGCCTTTATCGGGCAATATAAGGAGAACAAGAATATCCATACCGTTAAGCTGACTACGGCCGCACCCGTTGGGGAAGAGCTGAAGAATTCGATCCTCGACAGGATCAGAAAAGGGATGTCTTTACAGAACCTTGAGCTCGACACGCAGGTGGATGAATCGATCATCGGCGGGTTCGTGCTGGAGATAGACGGTCGCCTGGTGGATGCCAGCATCGCCTATGACCTTAATAATATCAGAAAGCAGTTCCAGAACAATGATTTTATTTATAAAATAAGATAAACGGAATTAAACAGACAACTATTTAATAAGTATAACTATGGCAGAAATTAAACCAGATGAGATCTCCGCGATATTGCGCCAGCAATTGAGCAACTTCGATATTTCAGCTGATCTGGAAGAAGTCGGCACCGTGTTGCAGGTGGGTGACGGGATCGCCCGCGTATATGGGCTCAGCGGCGTGAGCAGCGGTGAGCTGGTGGAATTCGAGAATGGGGTAAGAGCCATCGCGCTGAATCTGGAAGAGGACAATGTGGGTGTGGTACTGATGGGAGAGAGCGGGGACATAAAAGAAGGAGCAAAAGTGCGCCGCACCGGAAAGATCGCGTCTATCAAAGTAGGCGAGGGTATGCTGGGCCGCGTGGTAAATACATTGGGCGAGCCGATCGATGGCAAAGGCCCGCTCACCGGTGAGCGATACGAAATGCCTCTCGAGCGCAAGGCGCCTGGTGTAGTTTTTCGTGAGCCCGTAAAGGAACCCCTGCAGACGGGCATCAAGGCCATCGATGCCATGATCCCTATCGGCCGCGGACAGCGTGAGCTGATCATCGGTGACCGTCAGACGGGCAAGACAGCTATCGCCGTCGACACGATCATCAATCAGAAAGAATTTTATAAAGCCGGCAAGCCGGTATATTGTATCTATGTCGCTATCGGCCAGAAGGCATCTACCGTTGCCGGTGTGATGAAGACCCTGGCTGAAAATGGCGCCATGGAATATTCGGTGATCGTGGCCGCCTCAGCCTCCGATCCTGCACCTCTCCAGTTCTACGCTCCTTTTGCCGGAGCCGCCATCGGTGAGTTCTTCCGGGATACCGGTCGCCCCGCCCTGATCATCTACGATGACCTTTCCAAACAAGCGGTGGCTTACCGGGAAGTATCCCTGTTGCTGCGTCGCCCTCCGGGCCGCGAGGCTTATCCAGGGGATGTATTCTACCTGCACA
>DATHHO010000139.1:0-8149 GCA_035317125.1 Puia sp. | reverse complement strand
TTTGAAAAGGCAATGGAGGGCATCTACCGGACCTGGCCACGGGACAAGGAAGCCGCGATATTTTATGCATTAGCCCTCGATGCCGCCGCAGATCCTGCCGACAAGACCTATACCCATCAGCGGAAAGCCGGAGCGATCCTGAACGCTGTTTATCCGGGCGAACCCAATCATCCCGGTATCGTTCATTATATTATCCACACGTATGATTATCCCGGGCTTGCCGAACTGGCTTTACCAGCCGCAAGGAAATATGCTTCCATTGCCCCTGCTTCGGCACATGCCCAGCATATGCCATCCCATATCTTTACAAGGCTTGGCCTGTGGGACGAAAGCATAACGTCGAATCTGGTCTCTACCTCCTCCGCGAAATGCTATGCTGAAAATGCGGGCATCAAGGGTCATTGGGATGAAGAGCTGCATGGGATGGACTATCTGGTCTATGCCTATTTGCAAAAAGGAGATGTCGCTGCCGCAAAAGAGCAATGGGAGTATCTCCGGACGATCGATGCCGTCTATCCTGTGAATTTTAAGGTTGCCTATGCGTATGCCGCCATCCCCTCCCGCTTCTTGCTCGAAAATAAAATGTGGAAGGATGCTGCCCGCCTTGCGGTCTACCCGGCCTCCGTTCCCTGGGAAAAATTCGGCTGGCAAAAAGCCATCTTTCATTTTACAAGGATTCTTGGCTTTGTCCATACCGGCAATCTTGATTCTGCAAGAGACGAAATGAAGGAATTGAATGTAATTCACGATGCGCTGGTCAGAGAAAAGGACATGTACAAGGTTAAACAGGTCGAAATTCAGATCGGGATATCCGATGCATGGATAATGTTTAAAGAAGGAAAAAATAAGTATGCATTGGAATGGATGAATGCTGCGGCCGATATGGAAGACGCTACCGAAAAACATCCTGTCACACCTGGTGAGGTGATCCCGGCCAGGGAATTATTGGGTGACATGCTGACGGAGATGGGCAATTATGCAAAAGCATCGGAGGCTTATGAGGGAGACCTGAAAATACACCCAAACCGCTTCAACGGTCTGTATGGCGCCGGATGGGCGGCAGAAAGGTCCGGTGACACTGCAAAAGCCGGATCTTTTTACCGGCAACTGCTGGCGATAAGCGCACCCCATTCTCCCCGGCCTGAACTGGCCCATGCAAAGGCTTTTTTAAAAAAGCCTTAATTTCATCTTTTTACGCCAAGGCTCCTGTTTATGCTGTGCATGGCTTCTGCATTTATTGTCGGATATGGCGCGAAACGGCCAACCGACCGGATGATGGTCGTTGGTAATAATAAAGCCACAGAATATATCTGTGGCTTCCGACGCCTGATAGCGTCACAGTTATTTTAATGAAAAATCCTGGTTAGGCGAAACTAACGGGACGTTTCCATGAATTGACTGTTGATTTCATGAATACCTCCTTTTTTTTAATGAATAATAAAGTTAGGGAAAAATGGGCAAATGCCTAAAAGCAAAAGACCACCCTGGGACGCTGTTTACTGAAAAGTTGCATTGCCTTCGATCCGGCGATAAGGATTCCGGAAGAATTCAAGCACCTGGGTATTGAACTGATCTTTTTTAAAGATAGGCGTCGAATGCCCGGAATTCGGAATGATCCAGCAATATGACCGGGGGATATTTTCCGCAATCAATACCGTATGGCTCACGGGGATGACGTCGTGATCGCCACCGATGACCAGCGTGGGGCACTGGATCTGATGCAGCTGCTCCGGCCTGATATTGGGCTGGTAAAGGTCGAGGTCCGTAAATTTCAGTTTTTCCTTTACCTCGGGGGTCTGCTCCATTTTCTTCAGATCTTCATGGCCCTGCTTAATGACATGGTAAACATAAGGAGTAAGGCCCGTTGTGTCGGCCCAGAGATTGGCTCCCGTGATGGCCAGTTTCTTTACTTTCTCCGGATGCCGGATGGCCAGCAGCAACCCATTGATCCCTCCGTCGCTCCAGCCCACCACATAGCAGCTGTCCAGATGCAGCGAATCGAGCAGCGCATTGAAATCATCCGCCATCATCTCAAAACTAAGCGAGTCCGAGGGGTCTTTGGACTTGCCATGCGCCCTGCTGTCCGCCGCAATGACCTTGTATGTTTTTGCAAAAAAGGGGATCTGATTACTGAAATTATTGATGGAACCTCCGTTGCCATGGATAAACAGCATGGGCTCGCCCTGACCATAAATTTCATAATACAGCCTGAATCCCCGGGTCTCCAGGTAGCGGCCGGCTTGCTTGTTCTGTCCATAAGCCGCAGGGCCCTGGCACAGCGCCGTTTGAAAAATACTGGTCAGCAGGATGAGCGATAGGAATGTTGATCGTATCATAGAGAGGTAATATAATGAAAATAACGAATTGGCTGAACGAAACGTTGCGCTGACCTGCGATGTGGAGTTGGGCCAGGGCTAAATAACCATTAATCGGCTGATTTCCACAATTCGTCCCGGAAATGGCGCCTTGAGTACATTTTGGCTTGTAACAGCGGAGGAACCGGCATAGCTTTGCGGTCAATTCAAAAGCAATCATGAAAATCACCAAGGCCCTGATCGCCCTGTTAATTACAGCAGGCCTTACCGGTATATCCTGTAAGAAAGACAATGACGATCCGTCTCCGGCCCCCGGGCCCGCCAGGACGGTCAAGTTCATTCTTTACAGCAACACGGACCTGTCCAGCGATAAAGGAACGATCACATTTACCCTGCATATCGGCACCCCCGGCCACACCATCTGGGATTCGGTGCTGGCACCTATGAATATCAAGGATGTACCTTCTCTTACAAAGGAATTGGTCTTCCAGAAAATAGTTCCCGGAAATAACAACGCCGATCTTCAGGTTGGCTTCCTCTATACGATAACGGATGTGGGCAACTCATGGTTCCTGGACATTTTTAAGGCAGGAGAGACGCAGAAGACGATCGAGTATGATTTTAAATAGACAGGAGTTATACGCATAAAGGCCTCAGCTTTCCCGCTGGGGCTTTTTTTATGTCCAGACTGTTTACCGAGGACAAATGCCTGCACCGGTCTGTCAGGTTTGGTGGTGGTGAAAATTTATTTGGCTAAACTATATTTATAGTTTTACTTTGAACTATAAATATAGTTTAAGTAAAGCCATTGACGTGGGCACATAATCAAGCAGCCATGTTCAGAAATTATCTTAAGACGGCCATCCGCCATCTGACCAAAAACAAATATTTCTCTGTCATCAACATTGCCGGGCTGAGCATTGGTCTCGCCTGTTGCATGCTGATCCTGCTCTATGCAAAGGATGAACTCAGCTATGACCGGTTTCATACCCAAAAGGACAGTATCTATCAGTTGACCTGCGACCGGATCGAAAAGGAAGGCGCAGATGAAAAATTCGCCATTGCCGCGATGGTGCAGGGACCGGCATTCAAAAGGGCTATCCCCGGGATCAGGGAATTTGTCCGGGTAAATAACAAACGGGCAGTTATAAAGAAAGGCAACGATGTTTTTGATCAGGACATCACCTGGGCCGATGAAAATTTCTTTTCTGTTTTCTCTTTTCCCCTCCTTTCTGGAGATCGGACAAGAGCCTTGACCAGTCCCCATTCCATGGTGCTGACCGAAGAGACGGCCAAAAAATATTTTGGTACCGCGGATGCCATCGGCAAAACGCTCGGAGTAGAGATCAATGGGCGGTTTGAACCCTTTGTGGTATCGGCGGTTGCAGCTCCCGCTCCGGAAAATTCAAGTATTAAATTCAGCTTGATCCTGCCATTCGCCTACCTCGAAAAAGAAAACCCCGATAACGGCTGGATGTGGGTGTCTTATCCGACTTTTTTTTTGCTTGACCGGCATGCCGACCTGCCGGCCGTAGAACGTAAAATGCAGGAAGTGTACCGGATCCAGGCAAAGCCGGAGATCGATATGAACCATCAGGCAGGGTATGACACCCGATTTGTCTGGGGTCTTACTCCATTGACGCAGATGCACCTCGATACGACATACCAGGGCGTGTCAGGGGCCAGCGATCCGATCTATTCTTATATTCTTTCGGCGATCGCTGCTTTTATCCTGCTGATCGCCTGTATCAATTTTGTAAACCTTACCATAGCGCAATCTTTAAAGAGGAATAAAGAGATCGGCATCCGGAAGGTAGTCGGCGGAGTCCGGGGCCAGCTTATCTGGCAATTCCTCGGGGAATCGTTGACGGTATGCTTCGCCTCTTTTTTGCTGGCTGTGCTCCTGGCGGCCCTCGGGCTGCCGGTATTCAACCATATCGCGGGCAAAAAACTGGAACTGAGCTATCTCTTCGATCTTCAGTTATTGACAGGCCTGGTCCTCTTGTTCATGACCACCGGGGTTCTTGCCGGGTTCTATCCTGCCCTGGTATTATCGGGGCTCAACCCTGTACACGCGCTGGATGGTCGTTCAAAATACGGGGAAAAAAATTATCTGGCCAAAGGGCTGGTCGTGTTGCAGTTCGCACTGGCTACCTTTCTCATCATCGCCACTTTTTTTATAAGCGCCCAGTTCAACTATCTGACCAGCGCCGATCTTGGCTATCCCGACAAGGACCTCGTAGAGTTCGTTGCGGATAAGGCGATTATGAATAAGCCATTGATGGAGCTGATGAAGCTGGAGTATTCAGAGACCCCGGGTGTGAAAAAAGTCGGCTACTGTAATGTGGGGAAATTCGGGGGAAAGACCAAGGCCGGGGGGAAAGAGTTCGCTGCGACTTACGAACGGATAGATGCGGATTATCTGGCTGCTATGCAGATCCCTCTCCTGTCGGGCAGGAATTTCTCCATGGGCTTTCCTTCGGATTCGCTGAATGCCGTCCTTGTCAATGAGACGTTTGCAAAAGCGGCGGGTTGGCATGATCCTGTTGGCAGGACAGTGGATTTCCTGAATCTCCCGGGCTGGGGCCTCCGGAAAATAGCGGTTGTAGGATTGGTGAAGGACTACCACTTTGAATCGCTGACAGAGAAGATCAGACCCCAGCTGTTTACGATGGACCCGCATCTTCCCCTCGGAAGGTTTCTCGTCAGGATCGACCACCGGAATATTCCGGCAACCCTCCATGCCATGGAAAAGACCTGGCGGGGGTTGGCGCCAGATCACCCTTTTCAATATTTTTTTAAAGAGGAGGCCGACCGGAAAAGTTATGAAAAGGAAGACAGATGGAAAATGATCATCAGCTTTGGCGCCCTGCTGACCATTTTTATATCCTGTATAGGTTTGTTCGGGTTGGCCATGCTGTCCACGGAAAGACGTTCGAGGGAAGTGGGCATCCGTAAGGTCCTGGGTGCTTCTGCGGGCCAGGTGCTCCGGCTGCTGTCCGGGGATTTTATAAAGCTGGTATTTATTGCTTTTCTGATTGCCATTCCTGCGGGATGGTTTGCCGTCGACAGATGGCTTCAGCATTTCCCCTACCGGATCGGAATGTCATGGTGGCTGTTTGGACTTGCCGGAATGCTGTCTTCGGGGATAGCTTTATTTACGGTAAGCTTCCATGCGATAAGGGCTTCGCTGGCCAACCCTGTCCATTCACTGAGAACCGGCTAAGTTTCCGGCATTAAAGTCCTGGACGGCCGGGGCATGGCAGAGGATTCATTAATCAATAAAATTTCAACAGATGAAAAAACAGCTTATTTTATTATTCGTATGCATGGGAA
Organism: Puia sp.; assembly: GCA_035317125.1. Lineage (GTDB taxonomy): Bacteria > Bacteroidota > Bacteroidia > Chitinophagales > Chitinophagaceae > Puia. The sequence goes on along the minus strand of DATHHO010000139.1, from coordinate 2,498 downwards.
CGGGCCTGGCATTTGTACTGACCAGTTTCTCTTTATCCGCACAATCGGCGGAACCTGCCAGACCGGTAAAGACAGGTGATGAATGGAAAATGCCGGCCGATGTGTTCAAACGATCGCAATTATTTGCGGACAGTCTTGCAAGATCCCTTGGGCTGAACCCGGTTGTATCAAAAAAAGTCTATGACGCTTATCTGGCCAATACGAAGCCTGTGGACGAGATCCGGGTGGGGTCGGACAGCGAAGCCGAAAAGAAAGAAAAGATGAAGGCCAATCATGAATCCTTTGCGGCGGGGCTGAAGACTATCCTTACCCCGGAGCAATTCAAGAGATATCTCCTTTTGTATTCCTCAGCTTCTGCTTATAAAAATTCATGGATACTTCGGTAAACAGATCCTCCCGTAGAATTTATTTCTGAAATTGTTTGGCAGTATCGAATTTTTTTTCGCATCTTTGCGTTGTCAAAATTATCAAAAACAGAAAAAATGCTCCACGTACAGACACATATCGAATCGAAGAATTGGTTTAGTCCGATAGAGGACTATACTGGTTGCGGGGAGTGTTATCCGAATAAATAAGTCAACGACTAATTCGATACAACATAGGCCCCGCAAGAGATTGCGGGGTTTTTGTTTTAGCGGACCGTTCGGGCCGGAGGCGGCCGGGGATAAAATAAATTAATGGAATGCTGAGAGAACAGAAAAACGCTACAACCGGACAAACTTCTTCAGGACTATATCGTATGCATATACGATTTGTGCTGACACAGAAATGCGATCGGATCGGTAATGACCGGTTTAATTCCTGGAGGGGGAAAGTGTATCCCGACTACAGACCATGGCATGAGCATAGTTAGTCCGATCCAACGGATTAAAGAAAGCAGCCCGGTCAAGTGTCGACCGGGTTTTTTTATGCGCAGGCTGTTATTATAAAAATAAAGAGATGGACAATTTATACAATCGAAAAGTGATCAATGCGAATGACGTGTTCGATGATTATTATCTGAATGCAAAGACATTATATCTGCAGTATTTTAACATCCTGCCGAGTCTGTGTTATGTCGGGCAGATCGATGGGGAAAAGGCGTTTGCTGTCATTGAGGCAAAATATGCTGAACAGATCGTCCAGGTCCATCGATACCAATATTATGACAACGATGGAAAGCAATATCGGTTCGATACAACAATGGCCGTTCTGAATAACCTTTGCCTGATCGAATTCAATAACAGTTCTTGCGAAATATTGCATAATGGCGGGCAGGACGAATTTATCACGGAAGTAACGGCATTGATGATCCCCTTGAAAGAAAAGCAGCGAAAGAAGCCGCTGGAGATCAATATGGTCGTTCACGGCAGGAACAAGCTGGAACTAAAGGCCATGGAGATAAAACGTACGAAGCTGGACCTAGACCTTTTCTATGCGGATGATTTCAAAGCGACGGACGCATCGATCCGTAAAAGGTTAAACAAGAAGAACGACAAAGGCATTGTCCTGCTTCATGGATTGCCGGGTGCAGGGAAGACCACGTATCTGAGGTACCTGATCGGCAAGATAAAGAAGAGGGTTTTGTTTTTGTCGCCTTCGGTGGCAACCAATCTGATGGATCCCAATTTTATTTCATTGCTGATCGATAATCCGAACGCTGTCCTCGTGATCGAAGATGCTGAGAATATCATCATGGACAGAAAGTACAGCCCGGGATCGGCCGTATCCAATCTGCTGAACATCTCAGATGGATTACTCGCGGATTTTATGAATGTACAGGTCATCTGCACGTTCAACAACTCACTGACCCTGGTAGACCAGGCATTGATGCGTAAGGGAAGGCTGATCGCAAAATATGAATTTGGGAAACTGAGCGTAAGCAAATCCCAGCGGTTGAGCCACTACTTCGGATTTGACTCGGCGATCAACAGGCCGATGACCATTGCTGAGATCGCCAATCAGCATGAGAAAGAACAGGCAAGCACTCAGATCGGGACGATCGGGTTCCGGAGGGTGGTGATGCCAGATGAAACACCGTAATACTATTAAAGTCTTCCGGAGATGCAGTAAATGGGTTACAAATGAATAATTTAAAAGACAATGGCAAAATTAAGATTAAAAGGAAAAGATTTACGGTCCGCCGGATACCCCGAAGGACCCGTCATCAGCATCGCTATGCAGGTGATGGAAAAGAAGTACAAATTTGAGAAGGAGGAAGTAGTTATGAATTTATTGAGATCGATATTGGCATCTCCGATGGAATACGAGAATGATGCCGTACTGGGTCTGATCGCGCAGCAATTGCTGCCGCGCAAAGCAGTTCCCGGAACACAGATCATGCTGAACGACGAAGGCGTACATTTCAATGTATTCGGGAACGAACATATCGAGCAAGGCGCCATCGACCAGATGCGCTATGCTGCAAGGCTGCCCATTGCGCTGGCAGGGGCATTGATGCCTGATGCGCACGCTGGATATGGATTACCTATCGGCGGGGTGCTGGCCACGGAAAATGC
>DATHHO010000138.1:0-9248 GCA_035317125.1 Puia sp. | reverse complement strand
TCCGTGGCAACGATATCCTGTCCCTGATCATAGGAGTGGAATCCGCGGCTGCCTTTGACAAGCTCACCCGCAGCAACAAGGATGACGAGATGGTTCAGCAGAATAAGGACCGTTGGCCGAATACTTTCCGGACAGCCAGGTTTGTTCCCGCTGTGGAGTATGTCAATGCCTGCCGGTTGCGCAACCGCATCATGCAGAAAGTGGATCCCATCCTCAGTCAGTACGATATTATCATAGCCCCTCCCGAAACCGGGGATCAGCTGGCGATCACCAATCTCACCGGTCATCCTTCGGTGACCTTGCCGGTGGGACAGTTAAAGAATGGGCTGCCAGGCAGCGTCAGCTTTATTGCGGGACATCTTTATGATGAGGGAAGATTGCTGGCTTTTGCCAAAGCCTTTCAGGATGCGACGCCGTTTAATAAACAGCACCCGAAGGGATTTTGAAGGGGCTATAAATTATTAAATATCAATAATATATGAATGTTCTTGCAAAATGAAAATCTTCCCGATGCCAGTAATAAGCTATACCCTATTAGCCTGCCGGTTCTTACTTTTGCTCGCTCCGGTGCGGATGCTGGCACAGACTCCGGAAAAGGATCTTAGCGCCGCATGGCCCGCAATCGACAAGCTGTACAAAGACTATGCGCAGAAGAACCATTACCCCGGCTGCGTGTATGGGATCGTGGCCGATGGGAAGCTGATCTTCAGCGGCGGCGCCGGGTTTATCGAGCTGGGAAAGAAAACGCCAGCCACGGCAGCATCGGATTTCCGCATTGCCTCCATGACAAAAAGTTTTGTATCGGTAGCCATTCTGAAACTCCGGGACGAGGGAAAGCTCAGGCTGGACGATCCGGCAGGGCAATATATTCCCGCGCTCAGAGAGCAGAAGAATCTGGCATCGGACGCACCTGCCATCAGCATCCGGAATCTGTTGAGCCATTCTGCTGGTTTCCCGGAGGACAATCCCTGGGGCGACCGGCAATTAGCCGTTACCAATGAGGAACTGATCGCCATGGTCGCGAAAGGCATATCTTTTTCCAACAGTCCGGGCATTGCCTATGAATACAGCAATATGGGGTTCGCCCTGCTGGGCCTCATCGTTCAGAAAGTGTCCGGGGAGCCCTATGAAGAATATATCATCAACAAGATCCTGCTACCTCTCGGAATGACGCATACTTACTTTGAATACACAAAGGTGCCGGAGCATCAGCTGGCGCATGGCTATCGCTGGCTGAACGGGAACTGGGTGGAGCAACCCTTGTTGCATACGGGCGCTTATGGAGCGATGGGTGGGATGATCACCACGCTGGAAGATTTTGCAAAGTACGAAGCATTTCAGCTGGCTGCCTGGCCATCGCGTGACGGGAAGGAAGAAGGCCCGCTAAAAAGAAGCTCGCGGCGGGAAATGCAGCAGCCCATGATGTTCAGCAGCCTCAATACCTCCTTCAGCTTTTATCCGGGAGGACCAGCGTGCCCACTCGTCTCCGCGTATGCTTACGGTCTGCGCTGGTCAAAGGACTGTAAGGGAAGAACCTTTGTCGGACACAGTGGAGGGTTGCCGGGCTTTGGCAGCAACTGGACGATGATGCCCGATTATGGGGTCGGCGTCATCTGCTTCTCCAATTCCACTTATGCGGCGGCCACACCCATAAATATGCAGGCGCTGGATACATTGATCGCACTGACCGGATTGAAACCCAGAAAAGTTACCGTCTCCCCCATTCTCGAACAACGAAAAAATGAGCTGACCGCGTTACTGCCATCCTGGGAAAATGCCCGGAACAGCAAGATCTTTGCCGTCAATTTTTTTCTTGATTATTTTCCGGATGCCTTGAAAAAAGAAGCCACGGCCATCTTTGCGCGTGCAGGAAAAATCGTGCGTACTGGAGAAATGCAGGCAGAAAACAACTTGCGGGGATCCTTTATCCTGGAGGGTGAAAATTCCAATATCGAGATCAGGCTCACGCTGACGCCGGAAAACCCAGCGTTGATCCAGGAATATCATATACGTGGACTGGCTAAATGACGCACGGACAGGCCATGAGGGCTCATTATTGCCGGCGGGGCCGATCGCCAAGCCTTACGCAGTGAACCCTTATTTATCGATCCTTAGCTGTTGAATTGCGCTGATGCCTTCCCTGGCATTGATCACCCGCAGCACGTAATAACCGACGGTCAGCCCGCCGACATCCAGCCTCAGTTGATTCGCTCCTTTTTCCAGATTCACAGCCTTGCTGATGAGCACCCTTCCCGTAACATCGGTAAGGGAAACAGCTGCAGACATGGGCTTCATGCTATTCATATTGAAGTTGACCGTTCCATGAGCGGGATTGGGGGCAATACGAAGATCGTTCCTGAAGGGAAAGCTCAATAAGGTCGTTCCTGAATAGAGGGAACGGCCGTCCAGGTCGACTTCCAGGATACGGTAATAATTGTTTCCTGGCAGCGGAGACAGATCGGCAAAGGAATAATCCTTCGTCACGGGGCTGTTCCCTGCGGCAGGCAATTCCCCGATCGTACTGAAATTGAGTCCATCCGGACTGCGCTGAATGTTGAACACGCGGCTATTCTGTTCCTGTTCCGTCTCCCAGTTGAGCATAACGTAATCGACCTGCCTTGCTGCTGTGAAATACCCAAATTGCACGGGCAATGGGGTCAGGGCATGTGCTACCCAGTTGGAAGTTGCGCCAGTGAGTGAAAAATTGGAAAGGGTCGCATGGTTGTTGTTCGACGTGCCATCCACGGCAGTCACCAACCCGCCGTCGGTGCCGGCTGCCGCACCCTGATTGAAGGAAAACAAGGCAACCAGGCCGGACTCGGAGCCGGTAAGGGTCACGTCCTTTGTGGACTGGATCTGAGCCTGCGTACGTTGGACGTTCCAGATACGCACCTCATCCATACTACCGGAGAAGGGCTCCCCATCCACAGTCGATACATTCTTCGAGATTCCCATTACTAATGTAAGGCCTGTCATTGATCCAAAACCCTGCGCGATTGTGCCAATGGATGTTCCATCCACATAAACGATCGTAGACGAACCGTTGCAGACAAAGGCCAGATGATACCATTGACCGGTGTTAAAAGCATGGGCCACTGTAGCATAGCTGCTGTTATTCCACATCCCGACCTGGTTAGAGGCCAGGTGGAAACTGTAACGCGATCCCGCATTGCTGCGCACGCCCACAAGATGCTGCTGGACTCCGGCAGGAAAGGATGCTGCTTTGGCCCAGCATTCGATCGTCCCGGAAACAAGATCATAAACGGAGTTGGCAGGGGCAATCACCTGGTCATCAGTTCCGTCGAAACTCAGTGCTCCGTCCGAGAATTGTATGGGTGATGCCACCCACGCAGGGCTGTTCTGCAGCGTGCCATTGAGCCCGCTGTTCGCCGTACTGTTCGTGAGCGTGGACCCACTGCCATCATCAAAACTATAATAGGCGGTGAGGTTGGCGGAGCTGACAGGAATGACGCTGTACATACCTGTCTTGATCTGTGCAGCCGTTCGCTGGACGCTCCAGATACGGACCTGGTCCACGATGCCGCTGAAATACCTGTCCAGGGCCTGCGACCACTGGCCGATCCTGAAGCTGCCCGCAGGATTTGTAATACCGCTGTTGATATTACCTATGTCGGTGCGTGTCCCAACGCTCTTCCCGTTGACATACAGCGTCATGGATTCTTTTGTAGAGCCATCCCAGCATGCCGCAACATGATACCAGGTATTTATGGCAAGATTTGTGGTCGGATAGCTGATGTAGCTGGTATTGGCCCCATTCTTCATACAGTAGAATGACAGGCTGCCACTCACCTGGACCAGTTCTATCCCCGAAGAGCCGACAGACCGGCTGAGTATTTCCTGAATCCCGGTAAAGTTGTTGAATTTGATCCAGCCTTCCATCGTCTGGATGGAGGTAGCGTTGAGCAAGGCATTCGAGCCACAGTCCACATATTGGCTTGTCCCGTTAAAGCTTAATGAATAATTCTGCGCATGGGCTGACAGGCAAATCAGGCAGGCGCTGATCCTGAATACACAGGTAGTGATCCTGGAAAAATTAGGTAGGGGCATGGTAAGATATTGGATTTTTTAGGGGACAAGAACGCATCGAAGATAAAATGATAAGCTCCCCCGGGGAATAATACGAGGGTCACATTAATTTTTTTAGGTAATTATACTTACCTGTGACTGGTAATGCTATATAATATGGCGGGCAGTCTCCTGGACAACAGGGCCTGTTCTCAATATCTGGCATCGAAATAGGGGACCTCATCATCCGGGGTGCTTTCCTTTTGCTGCCAATAGGCCAGCGTTACCGTGTGGCCGCCGGGGGCCTTGAGCAAGCGGCCGAAAATGGCGTTGGTCGGATTGAAGCTGGTGTCGGTGACGCCGATGGTAAAGGTCTCCGGTGGAGGGGGAGATGGCGGCGCGGCGGGCAATGTCTGAGCCGCAGGGGCTGGAGCGGACGGATCTGGCGCGTTGGTGGCGGCGGCGGAAGCAGGTGTCTCAACCTGGGCAGACGCTGGGGTGGCAACAGGGATTGGGACAGGAGCAGGCGCGGGAGCTGCTTTTGGCGGTGGACTTGGGACGATGACGACGGTGAAGCGGTTGTATTCCAGCATGCGTCGCAGGAAATCCGTCCGTTCTTTAGAGACATTCTTTTCGACAATCGCACATTTGATGCCATTCAGGTCGTCGAATAAATGATTTTGGTTGATCGCCATATCCCGAAGTTAAAGCATGCTGCTCAGTGAATAAATATAATCATAAACCCACCCGGCAAAGCCCGTCAATACAATACCCACGAGACAAACGGCAAGACTTATATCGGGCAGCAGTGGGATATTCATTTTTTCGATCGGGTGTTCACTGGTATCCATAAACATGGCTTTTATCACCCGCAGATAGTAATAGAGCGAAATGACCATATTCAGCGCGGCTATGCCGATGAGCCAGTAATTGCCCTGGCCGCCCCCTGCGATCAGCAAGAAGAATTTTCCAAAGAAGCCTGCCGTTGGAGGGATGCCTGCCAGAGAAAACAACGAAATGGCCATCGTCCAGGATAACCAGGGGTTGGTCTTATGCAGGCCTTTATAGTCATCGATATTCTCTTTCCCCGTCGCGGCGCTGATAAGGGATACAACTCCAAAAGCGCCAAGGTTGGAAAAAATATAAATGAGCACGAAATAGACCACGGAGGCGGCGCCGGCCTGTGAGTTGCCGGACAGACCGACAAGGATAAAACCCGCCTGGGCGATCGAAGAAAAGGCAAGCAACCGTTTGAGATTACCCTGACGGACCGCAAACAAATTTCCCACAAGCATGGTCAGCACCGCTAAAAGGGAGATGATCCGGTACCAGTTGGCGGCCAGCGGTTTGAATACGGTATATAATACGGGGACCAGGACAAAGAATACGGCGCCCTTTGAAATAACGGACAAATAAGCGGTGACGGCCACGGGAGAGCCTTCGTAGACATCGGCGGTCCACAAATGAAATGGAACAACGGACAGCTTAAAGGCAAATCCGGACAACAAGAGGATAAAAGCAAACAGCTGCATCGGGCTGCCATCGAGGTGTGTCACGATGGTATCGAAACCAAGGGACCCGGTAGAACCATAGACCAGCGAAATGCCAAACAACAACAAACCGGATGAAAAGGCCGAAGACATGATAAATTTCATGGCTGCCTCGGAAGAGCGTTTTTTCTCCAGATCGAAATTCGAGAGGGCTGCCAGCGGGATCGTGGACAGCTCAAGGCCGAGATAGAACAGCAGCAGATTGCCCGAAGAGATCATAAAGAACAGCCCCAATAAAGTAGATAACAATAACAGGTAAAATTCCAGTACGTGCTTGTGAACCTTCAGCCAACCATATGCCTGCATAGATATGAGCAGGGTGCCAAAATTAAGGATGTTCTTTTCCAGGAGGATGAGCTTGTTGGTATGGAACATCTGGCTGAACAGGGTGCCTTCCGCATTCATAAAAAAGCCGGCAAGGACATTCAGCAGCAGCAAGGCGTTGACCAGGTTGAGAATAGCCGGGTTCTGCCAATTGTTGGCGCTGACCCTGATAAATAACAGGATGAAGAGTATAACAACCAAAACCAATTCATGCTTCAGCAAAACCAGGATATCATTCAACATAAGCTCAGTTCGTTTAGACTATTCGGTGCATGATCGCGGCGACGCCAGGGCTCAGCAGGTCGTTCAGCCAGAAAGGGGCAACGCCAATGACAACGATGCCCACCACCAGCAGGACAGCCGCGGATTGCTCGTTCCAGCGCGCATCGGCGAGCCCGTTATATTGCGATTCCTTTACCGGACCCATGATCGCCCCCCCGACCGCACGGAGTATATATACCGCCGTGATGACGATAGAGGCGCAGGCCAGGACCGTCGCCACCCGATATAGTTCTCCGGTATGCTGCCAGGAGCCCATGAACACGGTGATCTCGGCCACAAAGCCGCTGAAGCCGGGAAGCCCCAAAGAACAAAGGCCCGCGATCACGAACACGGTAGAAATAAAGGGCATTATTTTCAGGAGGCCCCCCAGACGTTCGACCATCCTGGTGTGTGTCCGGTCATAGATCATTCCGATAGCGGCAAAGAAAAGGGCTGTCATCAATCCATGAGAGACCATCTGCATGACCGCGCCGGTGATCGCCGTCTGGGTCAGCATGCCGATCCCCAACAGCACAAAACCGCAATGGCTGACGGAAGAATAAGCATTGATATATTTAAGGTCCTTCTGCATCATGGTGGCAAAGGCCCCATAGACGATGGCGATGGTCGAGAGCAGGATGATATAGGGTGAATATTCATGGGCTGCAACGGGCATGAGAAAGGTCGCTACGCGCAGACAACCATATCCCCCCAGCTTCATGGAAATGCCGGCGAGGAACATGGATGCGGCCGTCGGCGCGGAAGAATGGCCATCCGGTACCCAGGTATGAAAAGGGAAAAGGGCGCCGAAGATCCCAAAGCCGACAAATAAGAAGGGAAAGAACAATCGTTGCACCTCCACAGGAATATTCATCTGTGCGATGGACAGCAGATCGAAAGTATGAGGGCCGCCGCCACCTGCCGCGACACCCGTATTAAAATACAGGCCAAGCAAACCGATAAACACCAGCGCAGAACCGCTCATGAGCATAAGGGCCAGTTTCATCGCGCTGTACTCCTTTGGTCCCGTGCCCCAGATGCCGATAAGCAGGAATTTTGGGATCACCGATACTTCCAGAAAAAAGAAAAGGGTAAAGAGGTCCAGCGAAATGAAAAAGCCATAAGCGCCCACGCTGAGGAGCAGGAGCAGGAAAAAGAATTCTTTGGGCATCGCGGCCATGGTCCAGGAGATCAATATGCCCGCCAGCACGACAAAGGCCGTCAGCAGGATCATGGCCATGGAAATGCCATCCACCCCGATATGATAATGGATATTCAGGGAGGCAAACCAGACATGATCCGATTCGAACAGCATGATGGCCTTATTGCCCGCCGCACGTTCGGCCCTGTACTGAAACAACAGCATTCCTGCGAGGATCAGCTGTACCACCGATCCCGCCAGCGACACCGCACGCACTTGTCTACCCCCCCTGCAGAACAGGAGGACGAGGGCCGTAGCAAAGGGAACGATGATCAGTAATGACAGGTTCATGTTTGTTGTTTTGCGCTAAGCTATTTCCATAAATAAATAAACAAAACGGCCAGCCCGGCTATCCCACAAAAGAAATACAGGGTATAGCTTTGTATCTTCCCCGATTGAATGCCTTTGATCCCTTCCGATATCTTAGCGGTGACGGATGCCAGCGAATTCATCAGTCCATCCACGACGTGCTTGTCGATCCATGCCGCGGGCCTTCCGATCAGATTGAAGATGATTTTTTTCGTTATGAAAATATAAAGTTCGTCGATATAAAATTTCCGGTAGGCCCCTCTGTACAATCCACCGAGCGAGACCACGATCCTAGCAGCCTTGTCATTTTCCTTTTTATAAAGGATCGCAGCTATAAGGATCCCGATAAGCGCAAAGGCCACCGGGGCAGCCGAGAAAGCAAGGTCCATATGGGATTCCGCGGGCAGTCCATCTGTAGTCACCAGTCTGGAGAAGGGAATGAACCCTGCCAGCAGAGTGCAGACTGAAAGGATGATCAACGGGAGCTTCATCGTCAATGTGCCTTCGCCGTGTGAATGACCATGCGCCGCCCCCGCGTGCGCACCGTGAATGGGCGCCGCGTTTGCGTAGTCCGCAGCCGCGATGGCCCGGCCCTGCGGCGCCGCCTTTTTCCAGAAAATGGAAAAATACAGCCGGAACATATAGAACGCGGTCAGCCCGGATACCAGCAGTCCCGTGGCATACACTAATTTATTGGAACGAAAGGCCGCGAGCAGGATCTCTTCCTTGCTGAAGAATCCGGCGAAAGGAGGGATGCCGGAGATGGCGAGGCAAGCGATCAGAAAACTGATATGCGTGATGGGCATCGATTTTCGCAGCCGGCCCATATCGTTCATCTCGTTGCTGTGAACGGCATGGATGATCGCTCCGGCGCAGAGGAAGAGCAGTGACTTGAAGAAGGCATGTGTAAAAAGATGGAACATCGAGGCCGTATATCCCAGCCCCGCCTCGCCACCATATCCGGAAACGCCAAGGGCAAACATCATATAGCCGATCTGGGACATGGTGGAATAAGCCAGCACTCTTTTTATATCCGTCTGGGTGCAGGCGATGACCGCAGCCAGCAAGGCGGAGAAAGCTCCTGTATACGTGACCACCTGCAAGGCAGCAGGATCGGAAATGGCGAAGACCGGGAACAGGCGGGCAACGAGATAGACCCCGGCTACCACCATCGTGGCGGCATGGATCAGCGCAGAGACGGGAGTCGGGCCTTCCATTGCATCGGGCAGCCAGACATGCAGCGGGAACATGGCCGATTTACCCGCTCCGCCTATGAACACGAGCGTCAGCCCCCAGGTGAGCACGGAAATCCCCAGGAATGAAGCCGTTGTCATGTTGGCCAGCTCCGGTGTGGCCGTGGTGAGCCGGTGGATGAGGATCTCAAAATCAAGCGTGCCGGTATTGAAGGACAGGATCAGGATCCCGATAAGAAATCCGAGATCGGCAAAACGCGTCACGATGAACGCTTTTTTGGATGCGGCTACGGCAGCGGGCTTGTCGTAATAAAAGCCGATCAACAAAAAGGAGGACACCCCTACCCCCTCCCAAAAAATATAGGTCTGAAAAAGATTGCCCGA
>DATHHO010000137.1:0-10691 GCA_035317125.1 Puia sp. | reverse complement strand
ACCATGGGTTCGATGGCCTGTTGGATAGGTTTAAAATTAAAATCCTTTACCACCCCGATGATATGGCCTTTCCTGTCTCCAAAGGTCAGCGGTTTCCCGATGGCGTTGCCGACCGTCATGCCCATCACCTGCACCGCCCTTTCATTGAGGATAAAATTATTGGAATCCGCCTTGAAGGAAGTGGAAAAGTTTCGCCCGTTCAGCATCTTCATCCGGAAAACATCGATGAAATTTTCGCTCACATCCATCGACGGGATAACGATCTGCGAATTGGGATCCTTACCCTCCCATTGTACGGTCACCGTCCCGGACGTATTATTGGTCGGCAGGTCGTTGACAATACAATAGTTTTCCGTCAGCGGATTCAAGGCCAGCTCGGATCTCAGGGCCGGCTGTTTGGACCACATATCTCCCATCATAGGCATATATACCAGGTTTGCCTTCTCAAAGCCAAGGTTCTTGCTCCGGATAAACTTCAGCTGGTTGTAAACGACAACGGTACCCACCAGCAATACGATCGACACGACAAACTGTGTGATCACCAGTCCGTTCCGGAAAAGCAGATTGCCGCCAAGGGATTTCAGGTTCCCTTTCAGCACCTTCACCGGCTGGAAGCCCGAGAGAAACAGGGCAGGGTAGCTGCCGGAGATCAGACCGGTGGCCAGCGTGATACCCAGCAGGGTCAATACCAGCCTTCCATTCAGCAGATTAAAAGCAAGCTGCTTTCCAGCCAGGTTATTGAACAGCGGCAGCAGCAGCCATACGAGGGCCATGGCCACCAGCAACGCAAAAAACGAGATCAGCATGGATTCTCCGAGGAATTGCCGGATCAGCTGACCCCTCACCGCACCCACCACCTTGCGCAGGCCCACCTCCTTTGCCCTTCGTGCAGACCTGGCCGTAGCCAGGTTCATAAAATTGATACAGGCCACGACGAGGATAAAGATGGCTACGATAAAAAATATATTTACATATTGGATATTGCCATGCCCGGACAGATCGACCTGCAGATTGGAATGCAGATGGATGCTGGTCAGGGGCTGCAGATGAAATTCAACCTTTATATTGTTCACCCGCTTTTTATACAGCTGGTCGATCTGCCGCTCAAGAGCCGACAGCGCAGCGGGCGAAGCGACAAAACTTTTATCCAGCAGAACATAACTGTAAAAATTAAAATTATCCCATACATTATTTTTCAGATCACCCCATTCCTGGGCAACGGCCGACATCGGCAGGATAAAGTCGAACTGCAGATGGGAATTGGACGGGATATTGGCCAGTATGCCCGTGACGGTGACATTGGAGCCGTTATCTTTCCGCAAGGTCTTGCCCAGCGCCTCTTCCTGTCCAAAATATTTCCTGGCCATATCTTCCGTGATCAGTACTCCATCCACACGCTGCATGGCTGTTTTGCGGTCTCCCTTCACAAGTGGGAAAGAGAAGATGTCCAGAAAGGTCGAGTCGGCGTAGAAAACCCTTTTTTCTTCAAACTTGCGGGTCCCTGTTTCAAATAAATTGGTGGATTGATGGCTCAGCCTCACGAAGTTTTTTATTGCGGGGAACTGCTCTTTCAGACCCGCAGGCATACCTGCGGGATTCACGGCAGCCTTAAACCCACTGGCATCGGCAATAATGCGATAGGTCTGGTCGGCATGCTGGTGGAACCGGTCATAGCTTAATTCGTTCTGCACCCAGAGAAGGATCAGGATACTGGAAGCCATGCCGATGGCCAGGCCGGAGATGTTAATGGCAGAATATGCTTTATGCCGGATTAAATTTCTGAAGGCGATCTTAAAATAGTTCCTGAGCATATTTATTTTTTAATGGGTTCATTATCAGGCGGACAAAACCTTCCCTTCCCCGTGCAAAAAAAATACCTCAATCGACCCAGCTATAAGTCAAGTTATTACAAATTATCTAATTATATAAATTGTACGGATTCGATACTCCGGTGTCCGGTTTAACTCCATCCAGCTCAATTTCTTGTCATATGAAATCCCTGAATTCTTTAATGTGGGTTTTGCGTGGAATTGGTTAATTTCCTGCCCTAAAAAATCCTTACCATGTCAGCAGCCCAGAAAAAACAATCGGATGGTCGCGCAGTCGGTCGCCGCAAATTCGTGAAGAACGCCGTCCGTGCCGCCATCGCTTTTTCGATCATTCCCCGTCACGTCCTTGGGGGCAGATCGTTTATTCCACCCAGCGACCGGATCACGCTTGGCTTTATCGGCACCGGCAAACAGGCCAGAGGACTTATAAAATCTTTTGCCCCCAAAGCAATGGTTCTCGCCGCAGCCGATGTGGACAAACAGAAACTGGAGCTCTTCCATAACAATACGGTGAATATCTATGCCAGCTTAAAAGATCAGCCATCCTTGAAGGGATTGGACAGCTATGGCGACTTTCAGCAGATCCTTACCCGGAAGGATATCGATGCGGTGGTCATCGCCACACCCGATCACTGGCATGCCGTGGCTACGGTCATGGCGGCAAATGCCGGCAAGCATGTTTATTGTGAAAAGCCGCTTGGCCACACGGTAGAAGAAGGGAGGGCGATGGTCAATGCGGTAAAAAAAAATAAGATCGTTCTACAGACGGGCAGCATGCAGCGGTCCTGGAAGAATTTCCGGCAGGCCTGTGAGTTGGTACGCAATGGATATATCGGTACGATAAAAGAAGTGCTGGTAAACGTTGGTAAACCGGCCATTCCCTGCGATCTTCCCGCACAGGCCGTTCCAGCCGCGCTGGATTGGGACAGATGGGTCGGGCCGGCTGCATCCAGGGATTTCAACGCAGAACTGGCCCCGCCGGTGGAGAAGGACATCTTCCCGAACTGGCGTAATTACCAGGAATTCGGCGGCGGCATCCTCAGCGACTGGGGAGCGCATATGTTCGACATTGCCCAGTGGGGACTGGGCATGGACAGGACGGGACCGGTGAAATTTTTTCCTCCTGACGGAAAAGCCTATACGAACCTCACGATGATCTATGCGAATGGAGTGGTGATGAAACACCAGGACTTCGGAAGGAAATTCGGCGTGCGTTTTGTCGGCAGCACCGGTACGCTCGATATCAGTCGCGACTATCTCGACAGCAATCCGGCAAACATCGTGACGGCAGAGATCAAGCCGACCGAAATACATCTTTATCGCAGCGATGATCATTATCAGGATTGGCTGGATGCGATCAGGTCGGGCAAGCCCCCGATCTGTGACGTAGAGACGGGCCATCGCACCAGTTCCTTATGCTGTCTCGCCAATATAGCCTACTGGACCGGCCGACCCCTCGAATGGGATCCGGAGAAAGAAACATTTAAGAACGATGCCAAAGCCAATGAATACCTGAAAGCGCGCATCCGCGCACCCTGGAGCATCGCGTAACCCGACGTCCCCCGCCCTTGCAAGCCTTCGGCATCGCACGCCCTTCATCCGGCGAACCTCGCGCATGCACACAACCCACCGCCCCCGCAAGTCCGGGCATGCACCCTCCCCGCTACCGCGAACTGACATTCAGGAAATGGCCGACATCATGCGTCCATTCCTGCTTGTACTGATGGAGGTAGTTTTCGTGGCCCGCAAACGGATAAACGTGGAGCTTCTTCCTGCCGTGCAGGTTCGCGAAAAGATCCTCCGTCTCTCCGAGGCTTACTTTTTCATCCTTTTCTCCATACAGCAGCAGGGTAGGGCAGCCGACGGCCCTGGCATATTCGACAGGTTTATGTGAGAAAGCCCAGAATCCGTTCTCGACCCCTCCCCAGAATACCAGCAATCCAGCCATGGGAAAAACAGGGACATCCATGGACCTGAACCGGGCGCAAACGGTCTTGTACAATGTCCCGAAGGGACATTCAAGGATGATGCCCGCAGGAGTAAGCCGGTAGTCTTTTATCGCTTTCAGAATGGCGACTGCCCCCATGGACGTTCCAAAAAGATAGATATGGCTTTCTCCTTTGCCGGCGAGATAAGTATAGCAGGTCATCACTTCTTCCGCCTCTCTGAATCCAATGGTGGTCCTGTTCCCTTCCGAGCCACCCGATCCCATAAAATCTACGAGCAGGGTATTATAGCCCAGCTGCTGAAAAATATCCGACTTGTCCAGCATGGACGATTTCTCGCCTCCGTATCCGTGGAACAGGATCACCGTCCCTTTCGTGCTGTCGCCGGCATTATGGGATCCTCTGGAACTATGCCGGGAGCTGTCTCTCAGGATGCTCCAGCACTCGATCCTTTTATTGCTCTGCAATTGCACCGTATCGAAAGGTTGGGAGGGCAACGCCTGACCAACCGGACGCGGATTGGCGACGCCGAAGAGCAGCGCGCTCAGTTTGGCCCCGAAGGAAAGATGTTTTGGGTCTTTGGTCTTCTCGATCCCACTGTCGCTGAAATGGGTGAATTTCCATGCATGCATGGCCGCAACGGCATTCATCAGAAAAAATACGGTGATGAATATCCAGAGCAGCAGCTTCAGGATCTTTTTTCTTCGCATATACAGGAAAGGTCTTTGGGTCCGCATGAGCAATAAACGATATTCCGGCCCTTCTAATTGTCCACTCCCACCAGGCTTATGCGCAGCCTTGTCCACCTACTCCAGCGGCCGTATCCAGATATTGCGGAAACTGATGGGCTCGCTCTTGTCCCCATGCGCCTGCAATTTGATCGGAGAGGGACCATGGGCCTTGTAATAAGGCTTACCGCGGAAGCGGGTCATGCCTTTCAGCACAAAATTGTTTTCGACCAGCACCCCATTATGGAAGACGGTGACGCGCGCAGGGGAGATCAGGCTGCCATCGGAATTGAAAGTCGGGGCCGTCCAGACCACATCATAGGTCTGCCATTCGCCGGGTTTCTTACAGGCATTGGCCAGCGGAACGGCTTGTTTGTAGATACTGCCGGTCTGGCCGTTGGTATAGGTCTTGTTATTATAGCAGTCCAGCACCTGTAGCTCATAGCCGTCATCGCCGGGTCCCGTGGAGGCGAGGAAAACGCCGCTGTTGCCCCTTGCCTGATCCGATCCCGTGATATTTTCGGGGATCCTCCATTCGATATGCAGCTGGTAATTGGAAAAAGATCTTTTGGTCGCGATGGTTCCAAATGCTTTATTTACCGTCAGAACGCCATTAGCGAGGTCCCAGCCAGCCGGGGTCTTGCCATCTTTTACCGATACCCATTCATCCTGGTTCTTACCGTCGAACAGGATGACCGCGTCGGAAGGTGCATCGGACGCAGTCTTGCCCGGCGTCACGACCGGGGGAACGGGAGTATATATTTCGGTCAGCTTATGATCGTCCGCTGAGTCGGCTTGCGCCTTTGCGGAACAGATCCCTGCAAAAAAACCGATAAAGGACAGGAACAATAATCGTTTTACGGACGGACAAGCAACCTGGATCATAATCGTAGAGTTAAGTTCGAAGAATTAAGTGAAGAGACAATATTGAACAAACAATTTAGGACATTTTTTAATCCTGATCATACCCATTCCCAAAACCATCGGATCTCAGTTTGGCGACTTTTTTCAGCACTTCATTTTCCATCGTTTTTTTGTAGACCCCGAGCTTCTTTGCGACAAGGGTATCGAAAGCGCCGAGAATAGATGCTGCCAGGATCCCCGCATTTTTGGCCCCGTTCAGGGCAACAGTGGCGACAGGAATGCCACCCGGCATCTGCAGGATCGATAATATGGAATCCCACCCATCGATGGAGTTGGAAGATTTGATCGGTACGCCGATAACGGGCAGGGTAGTGATGGCCGCCACCATACCGGGAAGATGTGCGGCGCCTCCGGCGCCGGCGATGATCACTTTCAGATCTCTTCCCGCCGCCTTGCTCGCGTAATCAACCATGCGCAGCGGAGTGCGGTGGGCCGACACGACCGTAAGCTCCCAGCCGATCCCGAATTCGTCCAGCACATCCGCCGCTGCCTTCATAACGGAAAGATCGCTGTCGCTGCCCATGATAATGCCGACATCAATGGTTTTCATATCTCGTGTTTAATATTATTTTGGTCCGTCGTATCCCGGCAGCCCGTCTGGGTTCAGCGCGGCTTCCCCACCACCTTCAGCGCATTTTTGATCTTGTGCGCCTTGTGCACCAGATCGTATTTCTCGTTGCTGAGGATCGTCACATGCCCCAT
Source organism: Puia sp. (assembly GCA_035317125.1). Classification (GTDB taxonomy): domain Bacteria; phylum Bacteroidota; class Bacteroidia; order Chitinophagales; family Chitinophagaceae; genus Puia. The sequence goes on along the minus strand of DATHHO010000137.1, from coordinate 4,562 downwards.
CTTTCGACCGGCGCGGGTCTCTTTCTTCCCGTAAATATGCAGGAACACATTATCCATCTGCAACACCTCGGCAAGCCCTTCATATTGGGCCTCCCCATCATGTCCCTCCGCACCCAGCAGGTTGACGATCGAACTGGGCAGGATACTGGCGGTATTGCCAAGGGGATACCCCAGCATTACCCGCCACAACATATCGAACTGAGAGCTGTAATTGGCTTCTATCGTATGGTGCCCGCTGTTGTGCACCCTTGGAGCCGTCTCATTGACAAATACCTCTCCCGTTCTCGTGACAAACAGCTCCACGGCGAAGATGCCCGGGCTTTTCAGCTCCTTGACGGCCCGCAACGCGATGGCCTCGACCTTCCACAAGGTGTTCTGCGGCAGTTCGGCCGGGCTGATCTGATAGTCCAGCAGGTTGAGATGGGGATCGAAGATCATATCCACCGGTGGGTAGATCGCCGTCTCGCCCTTTTCGTTGACGGCAATGATCTGGGCGATCTCTTTATTGATGCTCACCAGCTTTTCCAGCACGGAGGGCGCATCAAACCCCTTTTCGATATCATCCTTGCTCTGGAGGATCTGCACGCCTTTCCCATCATAGCCACCCGCGCCAATTTTGTGCACAGCCGGAAAGAAATCGCTTTTTTCCCTGAGCTCGGCCCGGTTGCCCGTGACCAGAAATTCTGCTGTGGGGATACCATGCTCTATATAGAATTGTTTCTGTGTGATCTTGTTCTTGATCGTCCGAAGTGCCGCAGCCCGCGGATAGACCTTTACCCCTTCTTTTTCCAGTTTATCCAGCGCATCCTCGTTCACCGACTCGATCTCGATCGTCAGCGCATCCAGCCCTTTTCCGAAATTATAGACATCGTCGAAGTTGCGGATATCTCCTTTGGTGAAATGATGGCAGAGATGGGCGGCAGGACAGTCCACCTCATTTTCGAGGACAAAGGTCTCCACCGGATAATTCGCCGCAGCCTGCAATAACATTCTCCCAAGCTGCCCACCCCCTAAGATTCCGACTCTTAACATGCTGATTGTTTGCGCCGAAGATAGGCAAAAACCCCGACCTGACCGGTCACAAACCTCGATCATTCCCGGTCACAAACAACCCGCACCCTATCCTGTACCCGCCTTGACACCCCCTTTCCGCTTTCAGAAATTGTTCCTAACTTGCCCTTGTTAAATGAAGCCGGACTACCCTCATAAAATTTTCGACGACAAGCGGTTAGACTACTTTCTGCTGATGGAGGCGCTTGCCATGGACGCAGCCGCCTGATCCCCCATGGGCATGTCCCCGGCGTCTCCATGCTAATTGATCCGATAGCTCATCGGGTCATACAACGCCGCTGATCCTATAGCACAATCACCGCTCATTCTTACAACTCATTTTATGCAAACAGTATCCACATCCAATACTCCCAAACAGACAGCCCAGGATTTCCTGCCGCTGCAGGGGACAGATTATGTAGAATTTTATGTAGGCAACGCCAAGCAGGTCGCTAACTATTATAAATCCGCATTCGGATTTCAGTCCATCGCCTACGCAGGCCCGGAGACAGGCAGCAAGGACAAGTCAAGCTATGTCGTGCGGCAGAACAAGCTGACCTTCATGTTCACCACCGCCCTGCGCACCGGCAACGAGGTTGCCAATCACGTCTATCTTCACGGAGACGGCGTAAAAGTGCTGGCCCTCCGCGTCGACGACGCGACCAGCGCCTGGAAAGAGACCACCGCCCGCGGGGGAAGGAGCTATATGGAGCCTACCACCCTGGAAGACAAAGAAGGGAAGGTCGTGCTGAGCGGGATCCATACCTATGGAGAGACCGTACATATCTTCGTGGAGCGAAGGAACTACCGCGGCGCATTCATGCCTGGATTCCGCGAATGGAAAACGGTCTATAACCCACCTCCCACCGGCCTTCTTTATGTGGATCATTGCGTGGGAAATGTGGGGTGGAATCAGATGGACCCATGGGTGCGATTTTACGAACAGGTCATGGGGTTCCGCAATATCCTTTCTTTTGATGACAAGGATATCTCGACGGAATATTCCGCGCTTATGAGCAAGGTAATGAGCAATGGGAACGGATATGTCAAATTCCCCATCAACGAGCCCGCCGAAGGCAAGAAGAAATCGCAGGTGGAAGAATACCTCGAATTCTATAACGGCGAAGGTGTACAGCACGTAGCCCTGGCCACCGACAATATAGTGGCAACGGTCACCCAGCTGCGCGACAGGGGAGTGGAGTTCCTCCAGGTGCCAACGGCATATTACGGGGACCTGCTCGACAGGGTAGGGACCATCGACGAGGACCTCAGACCGCTGAAGGATCTGGGCATCCTGGTGGACCGCGACGAAGAAGGATATTTATTACAGATATTTACCAAACCCGTGGAAGACAGGCCAACCTTATTTTTTGAAATTATTCAACGAAAGGGGGCAAAAAGCTTCGGGAAAGGCAATTTCAAGGCCTTGTTCGAGGCCATCGAACGGGAACAATCTTCCCGGGGAAACCTATAATTTCCAAGCCATTATTTCGTTAATAAAACCTGCCATGAATATAAAATATGGCAGGTTTTTTGTTAATTTGTGATGGCCCCGCAGTCCTATATCTAAAATAGCCACGGAACATAACAATTTACCCTATTGTATGCGTACGCTTAAGACAATCTTTCTTGGTTTTCAGTTGGTTATGATAGGATTCTTACTCTCAGCCACACCCTCTTCCGCGCAAAATTCAGCCCCGGTTCTCCGGTTTATTGACTACCAGCGCTCCATACCCAAGATCGGTGAGCTGATGAACCGCAAGGAAGACACCCTGATGCGGCAATTCCGTGAAAAGGGGCTTTCCTGGCCCGCCCGTTACGTCTATATCCGCTCGTTCAAATATGACAGCCAGCTCGAGGTTTGGGTCAAAAATCTGAAAGAGGACAAGTACAAACTCTTTAAATCCTATAAGGTCTGCGCACTGGCGGGTACTCTCGGCCCCAAACGCATGGCCGGAGACTATCAGGTCCCCGAAGGATTTTACTATATCAATGAATTTAACCCCCGCAGCGAATATCATTTATCACTGGGCCTGAACTATCCCAATGCCTCCGACAGGATGCTGAGCGATTCCACCCAGCCCGGTGGCGATATTTATATCCATGGCAGCTGTGTGACCACCGGTTGTATACCCATTCTCGATTCGCAGATCGAGGAACTGTATATCCTTGCCGCGCATGCAAAGGACATGGGCGAAGATTTCATCCCGGTGCATATCTTCCCCGTCAATTTCAACAATGCGAGGAGCGTCGACTTCCTCAATAAATACCTGCAGACCTTTTCCGAATACACACCCTTTGCGAAAAGCATGCGGAACGCATTTTACTATTTTGAAAAATACCGCGAAGTCCCCTTTGTCATGGTCAACAGCAAGGGCGAATACGTGACCGAAGAAGTTTCGGCTACCGAGGCGGAAGTAAAGCTGGCCAACGTAGAACCCATAAAGGCGAAGAAGAAACAGACCCGCACCCGGCAGGAGATACAATCTCCGGTAAAGGAAGAGGACCTCGCCAAGGTAGTGGACAAATTACCCGTCTATCCCGGTGGCAACCAGGTCTTCCAGGAATTCCTGAACAAACAGAGCCAGGATGGGATAAAAGAGCTGGAAGAAGGACAGTCCAAGGCATTCGTCATGGTGGAATATATCATCGACCAGCAGGGCAAGCCGGTGTATGCAAAAGTGATCCGCGGCGGAAATGATGGGATGAATGAGAAGATCGAAGACGCCTTTATGAATATGCCCCAGTGGTCCCCTGCCGTCCGTACCGGCAAGAATGTAGCCATCAAGCTGAAGCAGACCATCATGATCGGGGCCGATTGATTTCAGCCCGCGTTTTTCTTTTCTTTTTTCTTTCTTTGGTGGCCAGCATCAGTCCCCGGTTGAGCAGCCGTTGCGTCGCACTCTTGTACGGCAGTGGTTCCTTCAGCGCATCAGCAACTGCACCGTCTCCTCCGTCTGCTGCCGCAGCACGATCTGTTTGCCCACCGTCATTTCTTTCAGGATGCTCTCATTATAATGCCGGATCGTCAGCAGGGTCAGCCCTTTTTCCACCTGAACCTCGAACTGATCGGCTGCCGAGATAGCCAGTTTTTCAATTTTTTCAGCCCGGTCATCCAGACAGACCTGCAGGGTAACCGCTCCGCTCTGCATCAGGTTAGGCTTGATCCGCATCTCAGAGAACAAATGATATAATTCACCCGTCAGTTTTTCCCCGACAAACGAAAAATCCTTCGAATGCAGGTGTACCAATGCCTGGTTCTGTTTCAGCACGATGATGGGAGGCAACGCCCTGATGCTTTTTTTAGAGATAACGGTCCCGGACAGGGCCGGATCGAGAAAACATTTTACATACAGGGGAATGCCCTTATTCTGCAATGGTTTGATCGTATTGGGATGGATCACCTGCGCGCCATAATAGGCCATTTCGATCACCTCGTCATAGCTGAGCTCGGGGATGAGCCGGGCCTGGGAGAATTCTTTTGGATCGGCATTCATGACCCCTTCCACATC
>DATHHO010000136.1:0-36066 GCA_035317125.1 Puia sp. | reverse complement strand
GACCATTGCCCGCGATGGCCAGCAGGTCTATACCGGATCGGTACAGATCAGCCAGATAAAAAGATCGCTGACAGAACTGGTGGACTGGCTTTACCGGGAATTTGACTTTCCTTCGGGTTGTTTTCTGATGACCGGTACCTGTCTGGTACCACCCGATGACTTTACGCTGCGGGAAAAGGACCGGGTGGATATCAAGATCGACGGAATAGGTTTATTAACTAATTACATTGGTTATAAACCACAAAAATAACACCATGAACAAATCCGCCTTCTGTCTCTGTCTTTTTGCCCTCTCCCTTATCGGGGCCTCTATTACCCTGCCCGCCTGCGCCCAGCAGGGCGGCGCCTTCAACGGTGTGGACATGAACATGGGCAACCTTTATCGTTTGTCCAACGCGAAATCGCGTTCCATCAGCCCGGAGAATTTCAGCGGAGAGAAAGGGCAGGGCGGCAAGGCCACTACAGGGACGGGCGCCAATGCGGCGCGAGAACTGGGGCAGGGATGGAAGCTGAGCCCTTCGGTGGTCATAAAATCCAAAACGACATTTACACTGGCCGAAATAGAAGGGCCGGGCTCGGTCCAGCATATCTGGATGACACCAACCGGCAACTGGCGCTTTTCTATCCTCCGTATCTATTGGGACGACGAAACCCAGCCCTCCGTGGAAGCTCCGGTGGGTGATTTTTTTTGTATGGGATGGGGGAAATATGCACCCTTGCAATCCCTTGCCGTAGCGGTCAACCCCGGCAGCGCATTCAATTGCTACTGGCCCATGCCCTTTCATAAAAAATGCAGGATCACGATGGAGAATATCGATGAGGCCAATATGTATCTGTATTATCAGGTGGATTATATTCTCACCGACCTTCCCAAAGACGCGGCCTATTTCCATGCGCAGTTCCACCGCGTCAACCCGCTCCCCTACAAGGACAATTATCTGCTGGTCGACAGCATTCGGGGCAAGGGACAATATGTGGGCACCTATCTCGCTTATGGCGTTCATAATGACGGTTGGTGGGGTGAAGGCGAGATAAAATTCTATATGGATGGCGACACCGATTTCCCGACCATCTGCGGTACGGGGACCGAAGATTATTTCTGTGGTTCCTACGATTTTGACACGAAGAAGAAAAATGCGGCTGGCCATGAATCGGAGACCTCTGCCTACACCGAATTCTGCAGTCCCTATTCCGGGCTTCCGCAAGTGATCCGGGGTGACGGGCATTATACGGTCTCGCAACGCTTTGGCCTTTACCGCTGGCATATCATGGATCCCATCCGGTTTGAAAAGAGCCTGAAGGTTACCATACAAGACCTGGGCTGGAGAAATGGAGGCCGTTACCTGCCCTTGCAGGATGATATCGCTTCCGTTGTATTCTGGTACCAGACCGAGCCGCATAACCCCTTCCCGAAATTCCCGGTCAAAGATCAGCTGGAAGTAAATTAGAGCGCTTCGCCCCGCAGCGATTTTCCATATATTTGCGCCCAATGAACTGGGAGCAACTATACAGCCCAAGGCGGGCAGGATCGGAAACAAAGACAGCATCGGGCCCCGGAGCCATCCGCACTTCCTTCCTCCGGGATTATGACCGGATCATTTTCTCCTCCGCCTTCCGCAGGCTGCAGAACAAAACACAAGTCTTTCCGTTGCCGGGCCCGGTATTCGTGCACAACCGGCTGACACATAGCCTCGAAGTGGCTTCCGTCGGTCGCTCCCTCGGTAAGGCCGTGGGCGATGCCCTTGCCGAAAGATATTCCGGCCACCCGGAGGAGTTCCGTGAATTCTATAAATATGAATTGCCCTCCGTCATAGCGGCGGCCTGTCTGGCGCATGACATCGGCAATCCACCCTTCGGCCATTCCGGCGAAGATGCGATCCGCAGTTTTTTTATGGGATTGGAAGGAGAAGCTGCCGGCAGGTTTTCTTCCGAGCTCAGCGCCAACCAGCAAAGGGATTTTCTTTGCTTTGAAGGCAACGCCAATGCTTTCCGCACGCTGACCCATCATTTTTCCGAATCGAGCCCCGGCGGCTTCCGCCTCACCTATGCCACGCTGGCTTCCATTGTAAAATATCCGGCCGACTCGCTCAACGGGTTCGACAAGCGTCGGCTGTCCACCAAAAAATCCGGTTTTTTTGATTCCGAGACGCCCACCTACCGCGCCATTGCCAAAGAGCTGGGTATTCCCCAGCCCGACCCTGCGAGGAATGTTTTTGCCCGTCATCCCTTTGTGTTTCTCGTAGAGGCCGCAGACGATATCTGCTACCGGATCATCGACTTCGAGGATGCCCACCGGCTGAATATCATTTCCATCGATATGATAAAGGATCTCTTTCTCTCCTTCTTCGACGAGGAGAAAGGATACGATGCCCGGGACAGGGTGGAGAAGACCTTTCATTCGATCAATGACGATAACCAGAAAGTACAGTTCCTGCGGGCCAAACTGATCAACCTCCTCATCTACCGCGTAAAGGATGCCTTTATGGAAAATGAGACCGGGCTGCTGGCGGGCACGCTTGAAAAACCCCTCATCGATTTCCTGCCGGAAAGGGAAAGGGAACTGGTAAAGAAGATCGATGGTTTTTCCGTCAGGCATATTTATAATCATCGTTCGGTGGTGGAGATCGAAATAGCCGGGTATAACGTGATCGGCGGGATGCTGAAGGAATTCTTCGCTGCCATCCTCCATCCCCGCGCGGCCAAATCTGCAAAGCTCTTACAGCTTATTTCCAAACAGTTCGCCATCACCGGCGATCCCGCCCGGTTGTACTACGACACCCAGGCCGTCGTCGATTTTATTGCCGGCATGACCGACCTCTATGCGGTGGACCTCTACCGCAAGATCACCGGGATGGCCTTCCCCCAGATCAGATAATCCTGGTATGATCATTAAATCATGAATGAGGCGGATGGAAGATCGCGGTCAACCTCAATACTCCGCATTGAGCGCAAAATCGTTCTTCCGGTACATCCATCGCCCTTCCGTAAAATCGGGGAATTCCACCCGCTCGTTGCCCAGTTCGATGGAGCTTTCGCTCAACGGGACAATGGCGCTCCAGGCGGCGGCGTCATAGACATCCATCGGGGTAGGCGTTCCTCGTCTGATGGACTCAATAAAGGCATGCAATACGAAGAAATCCATTCCTCCATGTCCTGCGCCTTCCGCCTCCTTTTCATATCTTTTCCACAGCGGGTGGTCGTATTTGTCATACCATTGTTTGGCGTCATCCCATGCCTCCGGCTTGCTGACCCCTTCCACATAAATGCCATGGTTGACGTCCATCCAGAGACCATTCGTCCCCTGTACGCGGAATCCCAGTGAATAGGGGCGGGGCAGGCTCGTATCATGCTGCAGCAGGATCGTCTCGCCGTTCACACACTTCAGGTTCGTGGTGACCACATCCCCCAGGCTGAATTTTACTTTGGCATTGGGATGATCCGCTCCGCCTTTCCTGACGATGTATTCATGAAGGCCGCGGGACTTGCTGGAAAAGGAGCATAAGGACTGGAACCTGTTGCCCCGGTTGATATCGATCATCATGGCCACCGGCCCGATCCCATGGGTCGGATACAGGTCGCCGTTACGGTGGACGGAATGGTTGGTGCGCCAGCGGGCTTCGGAAAAGGCTTTCTCCCCGAATTCGGCGCCGCTGTTATAGGCCGTTTTACCATCATTGAATTTTACTCCGCGCAGGTCGTGCTGATAGCCACCTTGTAAATGAATAATTTCTCCGAAGATGCCTTGCCGCACCATGTTCAGAACGGCCATGACGTCGCGGCGATAACAAACATTCTCCAGCATCATGACATGCGCCTTGCTGGACTCCGCCGCCTTGACCACATCCCAGTGCTCCTGCAGGGTCAGGCCCAGGATCACTTCCGTTCCTACATATTTTATGCCTGCGGACAACGCATCGAGGATCATGGGAGCATGCCATTCCCAGGGTGTGGCGATGATGATGCCATCCAGCCCTTTCAATTCGAGCAACTTCCTGTAGGAATAATTGTCGCCGGTGAAGACTTTAGGCATGGCCTTCCCCGACTTTTTGATGATCTCTGCGCTCATCCCCAGCATGCGTTCATCTATATCGCAGATGGCGACGACCTCCGTGTCGTCCCGCCTTAAGGCCAGGGCAAGGTGATTCTGGCCGCGTAACCCGGTGCCGATGAAACCGAGCCTTACTTTACGGTCATCCTTTGCTGCGAGTAATTGCTCTGGACGGACCATTGCAAATCCTGCTGCTGCGATACTTACGTCTTTGATGAATGTTCTCCGGGATGAAGTCATGGTGTTGTTAATTTAAATGTGTTAAATGCGAGACCATCTCGTTCAGCAGCGACTCTTTTTCCGTCAATCGTTGCAGAAGGGTGATCTGGTTGCCCGCCCTTACAAAATTATGGCCCTCATATTTCGCACCGTAATAACGGTCATTGTTAAGATGGTCGGTGAGGAAACGCATGGCCTGCATATAGATCATGAATTTTCCGGCATATACGGTATGCCCGATCTCGGTAGCGCTCAGCTCATCTTTCATTTCCCCGAGATAGCCGCTGACGACGGCCTGGAAATAATCCTCCCGTATAGCGATGCGGCTGAGGTCTTTTTCCTCCTCGCTGACCGGCGAAAGATAGGTACGCAGCATATCCCCGAGATCGCTGATAAAATAACCCGGCATCACCGTGTCGAGATCGATCACGCAGATCCCTTTTCCTTCCTTATCGAACAATACGTTGCTGATCTTGGTATCGTGATGGGTCACTCTGGACCTGAACCCAGGGTCGCTGCGGATCTGCCCGAATTCCTCCAGGATCGGGGAGAACGATCCGATCAGCCGGATGAGCTCGGCGGATTCTGCGATCCGGGAGCGGTCTCCATGTTGCAAGGCGTCTTCGAACTGCCGGGCGCGCAGGGAAAGATTGTGGAAATCGGGCAGGGTGATATGCAGGTCGCTGGCAGGGAAACCGGCCAGCAGCCTCGTGAATTTGCCGAACTGCCGCGCGGCCTCATAGGCTAGCTGCTTATCCTCCACCACGTCATAGGTCTGGGAGGACCGGACGAACGGGCTGAGACGGAACCATCCATGTCCTGCACTATAGGCCAGGCTCTTGCCGTTCAGGGTAGGAAGAGGTCTTATAAAAAGGTATTGGGGGCATACGCTGTTTAAATAATCGCCCAACAGGCTCATATTCTCTGCGATCAGGAGAGGCTGCCGGAATACCTGGTCATTTATGCGTTGAAGGATATACTCATTTCCCGCCGTGCTGACCTTCCAGGTATGGTTTATGAGGCCGGTGCCGAAAGCCCGGATCGCGCATTCATTTTCGACAAGACCATATTCCGGTAAAATGGCAGAAAGCATGTGTGCTGAGTTGGCTTCGATAAAATTAAAGGAAAAACAGCCAACGCGACGGGATTTGAGGAATTTGGATAACGTTACCATCGTTTCCGGACGGTAATTTTCAGACAGTTTGGTGGCTCTCTCTTTGCATATATATGGGCATAAGGCAAGCAGGGGCCTGCTATCAAAAAGAACTTAACCATAGAACCGCAGACCCCACTCGCCATTCAGGTTGCGTAAAGATACTGTATTTTAGGGTGCGGTCTTTTTAGACCTCAAAAATTTTGAAAAATTCTTCCATCTTAGGTATTCCTTAGAATAAAATATAATGATAAAGCCGGCAGACAAGAAAGTGTTGAAAAAATTCGGTGAAAACCTGCGAAAGCTGCGCAAGCAGAAAAAGCTTAGTCTTCGGCAAATGTCGTATGCTTGCAGTATTGACAATAGTAAGATCGCAAAAATCGAAAAAGGGAAAGTCAATATAACCTATACGACGCTGTTGCAACTTGCTCTTGCCCTTGAAATACATCCTTCCTCCTTGCTGCATTACGACCTGGATTAAGCCATTCATTTTATCATTTATTCAGCCTCCTTGCCTATGGAGCGAAAGGAAGAATTATTAAAAAAATTCGGTCAGCGACTTGCAGCCCTGCGCCAGCAAAAGAATCTGAGCGTCCGGGAACTGGCCGACGCCGCTGGTCTTGCCTACAGGAGAGTGCAGCTCATAGAGGCTGGAAAGGTCAACCTCCTTTTTACCACTATTCTGGCCCTGGCCAGGGCATTGGGGATAAGTCCCGACGAACTGCTGTAGACGCCATCCGTGCCCTTTTATCTCCCCCTCAACCGTCCATACCGCATCCGCTGATCTCCGGCCTAGTAGTTTACGCTTAGGAACGGAAAAATACCATGCTGTTTTCCTATTTGACGGTAACGATCCCTTATTTATTTTGTGATCGTCTCAATCCAATCTATGTAAAACCTATACTTTATGGTAACCTTTGCGGGGGTCTTTTTTTCCCTCATTTCCATTTTCGGTCTGGTGAGATGCCAGTCGAAAGGCTCGCTCAGGAAGATCGTCCTGGTAGCCTTCTCTGTGTTTCTCATCGGTGTGCAGATCCTCTTTATCAACAGTGTGCTTGAGGTCGGCGGCGATCTCTTCATAGCTCTTTCCGGATTAATGAGCGGGATCATACTGATCTTATCCTTTCAAAAAAATGAACCGGGATAATGCTTATTTTTATTTTTCTTTGCCGGAAAATAATCTATCATGTCATTACGCCGGTCCCGGATCCTTTGTGTGATCCTCTGCTCCCTGTACCTCGCCAGCTCCTTTCAGGCCACTGCACAACGGGGAACCGCCGCCCAGACGGGCTCCATTTACCATGAAGGATGGATCGATTTTAACAAGAACGGAGTCAAAGACGTCTTTGAAGACCCCACACAGCCTGTAGACAGGCGCATTGCCGACCTGCTGTCCCAGATGACCCTTGAAGAGAAGACCTGTCAGACCGCCACCCTATATGGTTATGGCCGGGTCCTCAAGGACGAATTACCCACCCCGGACTGGAAGAACGAGATCTGGAAAGATGGTATCGCAAATATCGACGAACATCTGAACAGCCTGGCCTACAATCCAAAGGCAAAGACACCTTATTCATACCCCTTCAGTAAGCACGCCGAAGCCATCAATACCGTCCAGCATTGGTTCGTGGAACAGACGAGACTGGGTATTCCGGTGGATTTCACCAACGAAGGTATTCACGGACTCAATCATGACCGGGCCACCTCCCTGCCCGCGCCAATTGGCATCGGCAGCACCTGGGACAAGGCGCTGGTCCGCCAGGCCGGCGATATCGTCGGACGCGAAGCCCAAGCCCTCGGCTATACCAATGTCTATGCTCCAATCCTCGACCTCGCCCGCGATCCGCGCTGGGGCAGAACGGTGGAATGTTATGGCGAGGATCCTTTCCTGGTCGCCGAAATGGGCAAGCAGATGGTACTCGGCATCCAGGAGCAGGGTGTAGCCTCGACCCTAAAGCATTTTGCCGTCTACAGCATGCCCAAAGGCGGCAGGGACGGCAGTGCGCGGACGGATCCCCACGTAGCGCCCCGCGAGATGTACCAGCTCTATCTCTATGCCTTCCGCAGGGTCATCCAGGAAGCGCATGCCATGGGCGTCATGAGCAGCTACAATGACTGGGATGGGGTGCCCATCACCGGCAGCTATTATTTCCTGACCGAATTACTGAGGCAGAAATTCGGATTCGACGGATATGTGGTCTCCGACAGCGAGGCCGTGGAATACCTCTTCTCCAAACACCATGTAGCCGATACGTATAAAGAAGCGGTACGCCAGGTCATCGAGGCAGGACTGAACGTAAGGACCAATTTCACCCAGCCGAAAATCTTCATCGAACCCCTGCGGGAACTGGTGAGAGAAGGCAGCGTGTCTATGAAAACGCTCGATTCGCGGGTGTCGGACGTATTGCGTGTGAAATTCAGGCTTGGGCTCTTCGATCATCCCTATGTAAAAGACCCGAAAAAAGCCGATGAGATCCTGAAGGCCGGCGTCAATGCCGCATTCATGCTACAGATGGCCCGTGAATCCCTCGTATTGCTGAAGAACGACAGCGCCTTGCTGCCCCTTGACAAAAATAAGCTCCGGCACATCCTTGTCACCGGCCCCCAGGCTACGGATACGGGCTATGCGATCAGCCGTTACGGTCCTTCCAATGTTACCGTCACCACCGTGCTGGAAGGCATCCGTTCTTATCCCGGCGTAAACACTACCAATCCCGGAATTAACGGAAATGGCAATAACGGAAACAGGGTTCTTGTGGATTATGCCAAAGGCTGCGACATAGTCGATGCCACCTGGCCAGAGAGCGAGATCATCCCGACCCCGCTCACCGCAGCGGAACAAGCCGGTATCGCAGAGGCCGTTGCAAAGGCCAGCCAGTCCGATGTGATCATAGCCGTCCTTGGAGAAGATGAGAAAAGAGTGGGAGAGGGGCTTTCCCGCACAGGCCTTGGACTTCCCGGGAGACAGGAACAGCTCCTGGAGGCCCTGCAGGCCACTGGCAAACCCGTAGTGCTTGTCCTGATCAATGGCCAGCCCCTGACCATTAACTGGGCCAACCGCTTTATTCCCGCCATTCTCGAGGCCTGGTTCCCCAATCCACCGGGAGGACAAGCTATTGCAGAAACCCTGTTCGGAGATTATAATCCCGGCGGCAAGCTGACCGTCACTTTTCCAAAGACCACCGGACAGATCGAACTCAATTTTCCGTATAAGCCCGGTTCGCAGCCTGTCGAAGGTAAAAATTCAGGTGGCAGGACCAGTGTATTTGGACCTCTTTATCCATTCGGATATGGCCTGAGCTATACCCGGTTCGAATACAGCAACCTGACCGTCACACCCGGCGAACAACATCCGCAGGGGGATATTTCCGTCTCCGTAGATATAACGAATACCGGCCAGCGAAAAGGAGAGGAAGTGGTGCAATTGTATCTCAAGGATGAGGTCAGCAGCGTAACGGTCTATGAAACGCAGCTGCGTGGGTTCGAGCGGGTGGCCCTTTTGCCCGGAGAAAAAAAGACCGTTCATTTTACCCTGCATCCCGATGATCTGGCCCTGGTGGACAAGAATATGAACTGGACCGTGGAGCCGGGAAAATTCCAGGTGTGGATCGGGAGCAGCTCGGCGGATATCCGGGAAAAAGGAACCTTCACGATCAGGCCTTAAGACGCTCAGGTCCGCAGACGCCGGATAATCCGTGCCCGCCTTCGCGACTGCCCTTGCCCGTCACGCCCGGCTATTCCACAAACTGGAAATAGCTGTCCACATAATCGCTGGGGGACTTGCCCGTAACATTCCTGAACACCCGGTTGAAATTGGTGATGCTGTTGAACCCGCAACGGTAGGCGACGGTGGCAATGCTGTCATAGTTGCCTTCGGTCAGTTTCTTACGGGCTTCGTTGATGCGCACCTCGTTGAGGAAGGAGACAAACGTATGCAGCGTATGTTTTTTGAAATAGCGGCAGAAGGCCTGCGGCGTCATGTGCGCCTGCCGGGCAACATCTTCGAGGGCGATCGGCTTGTCGAACTGCTGCATGATATAATTGTAGATGGTCCCTATCCGGATACCTTCATGTTCGCTGTACGAAGGGGGCTTGGTGCAGGAAGACAATGGCTTGAGGTCCTGAAGCAAGCTTAGTTGTTTCAGCAGCTCGATAAAATGGATCAGCTGATCGACACCGGAGCTGTTCTTGATCCGCAACATTTTATTGGAAATATCGGTGAGATGTTCCTGCGGTACTTTGAATCCGGCCTGCTGCTGTAACAGGAAGTTCTTTACATTCTTCACCTCGGGCAGATCGAAGAACGAATCGAGCTGTCCCTGCAGATTGAAAAATATATTGAGGGTCTGGACCTTTTTCTTGCTCTTGGGCGAGAAATAGGATGGATCGCTCTTGAACACATGCGGCAGGTTGACGCCCAGCCAGTAAATTTCATTGGAACGAAAGGCATACATATTGTTTTCCGCAACGAGCGTGCCTTCTCCCCGCTGGATCCACGTCAGCTGGATCTCCCGGTGACGGTGAAGATGAGGATAGAAATAAGGGAGCACGTCTTTTTGCACGATAACGGTCTTATCGTGCGGAACGGGAAGAGTGAATTGAAGTACTTTCATTGAAATAAATATAAGAAATTCGCAAATATTGTCCGAAAAATGTCAAAATGATGCCGGTTATGGTTAAAATACGGTTACCTGAGATTCTCTGAGTCAGGGTCCTCCCGATTTTATAAATTTGCGGTCCGTTATGGAAAAGGGTTCTCTATGGTAAAGAATGTAATCGTAATAGGAGGAGGGATCATCGGTCTGAGCTCGGCTTTTTATTTGCAGCGTGCCGGCTACAAGGTCACCGTGTTGGACAAAGGCGATTTCCGGGACAACTGTTCTTATGGAAATTGCGGGTATGTCTGCCCCAGCCATTTTATTCCGCTGGCTACCCCCGGGATCGTCCGGCAGGGATTGAAGTGGATGCTCAATTCAAAAAGCCCTTTTTATGTACAGCCACGATTGAGCCGCTCCCTTTTCGACTGGGGAATGAAATTCATGCGTTCCGCCACAAAAGAACACGTAGAAAGATCGGCAACACCGCTACGGGATATCGCCCTGATCAGCCAGCAGGAATATGAGGGACTCTGGCGGCAGATCCCGGGCCTTGACTTCGCCTATGAACATAAGGGGCTGCTGGAGATCTTCCAGACGGAGGCTGGTGCGGAACACGCACGGCATACGGTGGAGAAAGCGCACGAACTTGGATTGGAAAGCACGGCCTTGCTGAGCCACACTGAATTGCAGGCCCTTGAGCCGCATACCCGGGTGAATGCCCTTGGGGCCATTTTCTTTAAATGCGACGGGCATCTGTATCCCAACAAGCTGATGAGTTCGCTGGTCCATTATCTGGAGCAGACCGGCGTGCGTTTATTGCCGCACGAAGAAGTAAAAGGGTTTGAAACGGCCGGAGGCGCCGTCCGTAAAGTGATCACCGGTGGGACCAGACATGAAACAGATGCGCTGGTGCTGGCAACAGGCTCCTGGAGCAGAGAACTGGCTGCCATGATGGGAACCAGCCTTCCGCTGGTGCCGGGCAGAGGCTATTCCGTGACGCTGGAAGATTCCCCATACCGGCTCAACTATCCGGCTATTCTCCTCGAAGGCCGGGCTGCCATTACCCCGATGGATGGGAACAAGATCCGTTTCGGCGGCACCATGGAAGTGACATCCACTCACACGCCGCCACGCTACGGCCGCGTGCAGGGTATATTGGGTGCGGTGCGGCGGTTCTTTCCTGAATTCGATGTCCCGATGCCTGCGCCGGAAAAAATATGGTATGGCTATCGCCCCTGTTCGGCAGATGGATTGCCATACATAGGAAGGATAAAAAAATACGACAACGTCATCGTCGCTACAGGCCACTCCATGCTGGGCCTAAGCCTCGGCCCGGGCACCGGCAAGCTGGTCAGTGAACTGATGGATGAACGATCCCCCTCGATGGACCTCGGCCCTTTTGCGGTAGAAAGATTTGGCTGAACAGGTTAATATCCGCATAGTATTGATTAAAAAAAGGGCCTTCCCCCCAATGGCTTATGAATATTTTGCGGCCCTGAGTTTCGCATAACGGTCCACAGATTTTTGGTTAATTGATCCCTGCTAGTCCTGGCAGGGATCTTCTATTGCCGTTTTTCGTAAATTGGCTGATGAAGTTCTCCAAACCAGCGATTGCCAACATTATTGTCGTATTGACGTTCATAAACGGCGCCGTTCTGGCGCAACCGGAGAACAAGGGAATGGCCCTGTCGGCCCCCCGGCGTCCGGTCAGGCCGGCCAGCCACGAAACAATTCAATCCTCCCCCCGCGAGATCTCCATCGACTACAGGGACCAGGGTAAGCCCTGGACAGCTTTCTGGGCTTATTTCGGATACGACGAGCCCAATTACACCTATATGAAGGATGGGAAAAAATTGTTGAGCGAGATCGCCGCGCTCAGTCCGGTACCGGTTTATGTCCGGTGCCACAACCTCCTCACCACCGGCGACGGCATCCCTGCCTTAAAATGGGGCTCTACCAATGCTTATACCGAAGATGAAAAAGGGAATCCGGTGTATGACTGGCATATCGTCGACAGCATCTTCGATACCTATATCGAAAGAGGGATGAAGCCTCTGGCCGAGATCGGGTTCATGCCCGAGGCCCTGTCCACGCACCCTCATCCATACCGCCATTACTGGAAGCCCGGCGTAAAATATGACAGTATTTATACCGGCTGGGCCTACCCGCCCAATGATTATAAAAAATGGGGCGAGCTGATTTACCAGTGGGTAAGGCATTCCATCCAGCGCTATGGCGAAAAGGAAGTCAGGACCTGGCTCTGGGAGGTATGGAACGAACCGAATATCAGCTATTGGAAAGCGACGGAAGACGATTATCTCATGATCTATGACTATGCCGCAGATGCTGTCAAGAGGGCATTGCCCGGCGCACGCATCGGAGGACCCGCCACTACCGGCCCAGGCTGGGACAAAGCCGCCGCATATCTGGAAAAATTTCTCGTGCATTGCGCGGGAGGGACAAATTATGCGACGGGTAAGAAAGGCGCGCCCCTGGACTTTATCAGCTTTCACGCAAAAGGCAGCCCAAGGGTGGCGGACGGCCATGTGATGATGAATATGGCCCCACAGCTGAAGGACGTCGCCGATGGGTTTGAACTGGTGAGCGCTTCGGCCTTTAAAGACCTTCCCATCTATATCACGGAATGCGATCCCGAAGGATGTGCGGCCTGCGGCATGGCGACCAACCCGGAAAATGCCTACCGCAACGGCACCATGTATTCCAGCTACACGGCTTCTTCTTTTGCAAGGATAGCCGATCTGGCGGAGCGCTATCACGTCCGGCTGGAAGGCGCGATGAGCTGGTCCTTCGAGTTCGAGGACCAGAAATGGTTTGACGGATTCCGCGATCTGGCGACCAATGGCATCGACAAGCCGGTGCTGAATGTGTTCCGCATGTATGGAATGATGAGGGGCGGCCGGCTGAAAGTGGAAAATTTGGAGGCGATCCCGCTGGACAGCCTCCTGAAGAACAGCGTTCGTGGCGACGACCAGGATATTCAGGCGCTGGCCTGTGCAGACAAGCATTCCGCACAGGTGATGGTCTGGAACTATTACGATGCTGATCTGCCCGCAAAACCCCAGGAAATCACAGTCCGGATTAAAAATATCCCGGCTGGAAAGGTTTTGCTACAGCATTACCGGATCGACAATGAGCACAGCAATTCCTATGAAGCATGGAAAAAGATGGGCTCGCCCCAGTCCGTCACCAACCAGCAATATGCCATCCTTGAAAAGGCTGGCCAACTACAACAGACTGGAGAAGGTAAAGAGCTAAGCATAACGGGTAAAGAGGGACTTATTATCCCACTTACCTTGCCCAGACACGGTGTTTCCTTATTGAGGCTTAGTTGGTAAGCCGGCCAGCCCCCTCTTTATTCGCTTGTTCTGAGTAAGATTTTCCTCAAGCAGGCTCTGAAGGCATGGCATAGCATTGGCAGTTACAATGTGTAAACAAATTACTTTTTGCTAACACAAAACCAATTTTTTATGCAAACTAAAGCACTTTATAACTTAAGGGGAGCCTGTATAATCGCCGCTTTTTGTAGCCTGGCCGCCTGTAACGACAGTGACAACAAGACATCCGCGAATGGTTCCATGTCTTCCGACAGCAGCGCTAAAAGCAGCATGGCTGCCACCGATACGGCTGTAGCCGACAGTTCAAAGGATAAGATGGCGACAACCGTGACCCCTGTAACGAGGAAAAAGAGAAAAACATCCATCACCTTCCCACCGGCTAATGCTGAAAAAATGATGAAGGATAAGGATGGGGTTTATAACAATGCCGAAGTAATGCCTGAATTTCCCGGTGGCCAGGACGCCCTCGGCGTTTATGTAAACGATCATCTGCAATACCCTCAAAGCGCGATCGATGACAATACAACGGGTACGGTAAAGGTTTCTTTCGTAGTCGATGAAAAAGGTAAAGTCTCCATGGCTCACCTCGTCGATGGCGGCAAAGTGGGGAATGGGCTGGATGAAGAGGCCGTAAAAGTAATAAACAGAATGCCTTCATGGAAGCCGGGGAAAGTAAAAGGCAAAAATGTAAAGACGAGAATGGAACTGCCTATCTCATTCCAGGTAGAGGCATAGGAATATCCTCAACCTTGCAATTCTGGATTTCTTGTGTTACTTTCCGTTCAAATCGATAGCATGAACAGCACAAGGATCCTGAAAACCTTTATCCATTTTCTTTTTCTGGCGGTTGCGTTTTATTCTTGCTCGATCCCTGAAAGACCGGTCAGCAAAGAGGAAGCGCTGGAACTGGCACACAAGATCGAGCGATCTGTTGCACGACATGAATACACGCTGCTGAATAATATATTCGATGAAAAGGCCATGTCGGCCCGCATCGCCGAAGAAGGGGGGCATGCCCTCAACAAGGAACTGATAAAAGGTGCGGTGGAGGGGTTCTCGTCCCAGCAATTCGGGAAGGTCGTGGTCAAGGCCATGGGCAATACGGGGACCTACCAGCTGATCAAACAGTATGAAAGGAATAATAAGCAGCATATGCTGTTCCGGCTTTACGGTGATGGCCAGGTCAATTATCATGACTATGAATTGGTGAAAAAGGGGGAAACGGTAAAGGCGGCCGATATGTATATTTATATCACCGGCGAAAATATCAGCAAAACGATCGCCGATGCCTTGCAACTGGTCAATAAGGATCTCTCAAAGGGAGATATGGACAAGGTTAATACCACAAAAACGATCAGAGAGCTTATTGCGCAAAAAGAGTATGAAAAGGCGGGTAAGATCTACGACGATCTTCCGGAGGCATTTAAGAAGAAGAAAACATACCAGATCATTCATATACAGATCTGCTCGAAAATGGATAGTGACAAATATTTGCAGGCCCTGCTCGAATACAAATCCCTTTTCCCCGATGATCCGAATATGTACCTGATGATGGTCGATGCGTATGTGCTGCAAAAGGACTATTCCCATGCACTGGAGTCGGTGAACAGGCTGGATTCGCTTATCGACAAGGATCCTTATCAGGACTATGAGCGGGGGTTGATCTATAAACTGATGAAGGACCCGGTCAGGTCCAGGGACTGTTTCGAGAGATTGCACGTTAATATGCCCGATTTTAAAAAGGGGATCATCGAGCTGATGGAAGCCTATCTTAATACGGACAACAGGGACAAGGCAGTAAAGCTGATCGAACAGGCCCGGGACAGTAATTACCTGAACCAGAACAATCTGGAGGTCATTTATTCCTATCATCCCGATCTGAAAAAATCGCTGGAAGAGGATAGCCTGCGGCGGACGGCGAAGTGAGCGATTGGAACCAGCATGTCCAAAGAGGCAGGTATCAGTAATGGCCCTGCGACCGCGATGAGGCTCGTTAAGGAGCAAGATGTTCAGGATCCAGATTTCAGGCTGGACTCCCGGATGGTCAGTTCCGTTTCCAGCACACGTTTTTCGAACTCCACGAGCGGCCGCTTACTTTCGATCAGTTGGATCAGCATATCGGTTGCCTGCTGCCCCATCTCCAGGGCAGGCTGTGATACTGCCGTCAGGGAAGGGTTGAAGATCTCCGCAGATATGGAATTGGTAAAGCCCACGAGCGCCACTTGCTGAGGAATGCGGATCTGCATTTTACGAAGCAGGCTGAGCGTAGTGGTGCTGAGACGGTCCGAGGCGGTAAAGATCGCGTCGGGCTTATCTTTCAGCTGTAATAATTCGAGGAGCGCCTGGTTGGTCTCCTCCTGGATCATCCCCCCATGCTGGCAGAATTTTATATATTTTTCGTCCGGCGTCAGTCCTGCATCCTCCAGCGCCTTTTTATATCCTTCCAGCCTTTCCAGGGTGATCGAAAGGCTGTCGGAACTGGTAATATGCGCTATCCGCCTGAACCCCTGCTGAAGCAGATGCCTTGTGCCTTCATAGGCTCCCTTGTAATTATCCGCAGTAATGGTATGGGTGTCGATATCATCCGTGACCCGGTCGAACAGGACGATGGGCAGGCCTTTATTATGCAGTTTTTTCAGGTGATCGGTATTCCTGGTCTCTGCGGAAAGACTGATGATCAGCCCGTCGACTGACCGGGATGAGAGATGTTCCGTATTCAGCACCTCCCGTTCATAGGATTCTTTGCTCTGGGTAATAATGACATTATAGTCCTTATTGTGGGCTATGGACTCGATCCCATTGATCACCTGCGAAAAGAAGTTATTGTCGATATTGGCCACGATCACCCCGATGGATTTACTTTGGCCTCTTTTAAGGCTCTGGGCGATGGGATTGGGCCGGTAATTATGCTCCCGGGCATAATCCAGCACGGTTTTCTTCGTTTCCTCGCTGATCTCGTGGCTTCCGCGTAAAGCCTTCGAAACACTCGAAATGGATAAATTAAGCGCCCTGGCAATATCCTTTATGGTTAACGCTTCAAATTTCATACTTGGTCACAAATGATTTTGCCGCAAACGTTTTCGTAAAAAAAGTCTTACTATTATCCTTATCTTATTGAATAACAATGTAGACTTGTTATAAAATCGTTCCTGGCGGACTATCCAAAGGTAACGAACTGTTCATTAAACGACTTATTAATCGGACCTGCTAAGCCTATGAGCGATCTTTTCAACTTGAATGGCAAAACTGCGCTGGTGACGGGCTGCAACAAAGGTATCGGGAAGTCGATGGCCCTTGGCCTGGCCGGGGCTGGAGCGGATATTGTCGGGGTTTCCGCTTCTCTGGAGCTTCAGGACAGTGCCGTAGAAAAGGAGGTCGTGGCCCTGGGACGAAAATTCACTCCCTACCAGGCGGATCTCACCAACCGTCCTTCCCTTTACGCGTTTGTGGAGAAGGCGAAAAAAGAACATAAAAAGATCGATATATTGATCAACAATGCGGGCATGATCCTGCGCAAGCCCGCTGCGGAGCACCCCGATGAATATTGGGATAAAGTCTTGTCGATCAACCTGGATGCTGCGTTTATCCTTTCCAGGGAGTTTGGCCGGGATATGATCGGGCGCCGGTCCGGCAAGATCATCTTCACCTGCTCGCTCCTGAGCTTTCAGGGAGGGATCAATGTACCTGGTTATGCGGCCAGCAAAGGGGCCTTGAGCAGCCTGGTAAAAGCCCTGGCCAATGAATGGGCCTCGCAGGGCGTCAATGTAAACGGGATAGCACCGGGCTATATCAGCACAGACAATACCGAGGCGTTACGGAATGATCCGGTGAGAAGCAGATCCATCCTGGAAAGGATCCCCGCCGCCCGCTGGGGCGAAGCGGATGATTTTAAAGGGCCTGCCGTCTTTCTGGCTTCCGGAGCATCCGATTATGTACATGGCACTATCCTGACCGTTGATGGCGGATGGATGGGAAGGTAAGACAAGGTTCGCCGGTGATGGCACCGGTGATGCCGCAATGCGGAAAATGCAAAATTCAAAATAATGGAAGTACGGTTTGAACATAGCCCGAAAGAAGTCAGCGAAATGAAGACGGAGGAATTGCGGAACGCATTCCTGACAGGCAGCCTCATGCAGGATGATACGGTGCAGTTGGTCTATACCCATTATGACAGGGTCATCCTCGGAGGCGTCAAGCCGGTAAAGAAAGCGGTGCTACTGGATACGCACCCGGAGCTGAAGGCGGATTTTTTCCTGCAACGCAGGGAACTGGGCATCATCAACACCGGAGGCAAAGGGAAAGTCCATGCAGATGACGGAACGCATGACCTCGACAATAAGGATTGTCTGTATCTTGGTAAAGGGGTGAAGAAGATAAGTTTCGAGAGCGCAGATCCGGCTGCACCGGCTTTGTTCTTTTTGTTATCCGCCCCCGCTCATTCCACCTATCCTGTCCAGCTGCTGAAAAAAGAAAAAGCGCTCCCCACCGATATGGGAAGCATGGAGACCTCAAATGCCAGAACGATCTACAAATATATCCATGCGGATGGCATTCAGAGCTGCCAGCTGGTGATGGGACTGACGATATTGAAGACAGGAAGTGTATGGAATACATTGCCTGCGCATACCCACACCCGCAGGATGGAAGCCTATTTTTATTTCGATGTGCCGGAGCAGCAACGCGTCGTTCATTTTATGGGGCAGCCCACAGAGACAAGACATCTCCTGGTGGCCAATCACCAGGCTATTGTCAGTCCGCCCTGGTCCATTCATTCCGGATGCGGCACCAGCAATTATTCATTTATCTGGGGGATGGCCGGCGAAAATTATACCTATACGGACATGGATATGGTGGCGATCACCGACCTGCGATAATTCGGCAAACTGAAGTATATTGAGCAATATTATTAATACTACCACATGTCCCAACCCCCGTTAGGCAGATTCCGGTGGACGATTGTCGCCTTACTTTTTTTCGCCACAAGCATCAATTATATTGACCGCCAGGTAATAGGCCTGCTGCAGCCGACGCTCTCCGCGGCGTTCGGCTGGGATAATACTACCTATGGTTTTATCAACGGGGTCTTCCAATTCTTTTATGCATTCGGCCTGCTGGCCTTCGGATGGATCGTCGATAAGATAGGCACAAAAAAGGGATATTCGATCTCGATCACGATCTGGAGCCTTTTTGCAGTAGGGCATGCCCTCGCACGCTCGACTTTCGGTTTTACTGTGGCGCGTTCAGGGCTTGGCATAGGTGAATCGGGGAACTTCCCTTCGGCGATCAAGGCGGTAGCGGAATGGTTTCCCAAAAAAGAAAGGGCCCTGGCCACCGGCATTTTCAATTCCGGCTCCAATATCGGAGCCGTGATCGCGCCGATCATGGTGCCCTGGATCCTGGGCATCTACGGATGGCAGATGGCGTTTATCATCACCGGTGCTTTAGGGTTTATATGGCTGATATTCTGGCTGGCGCTGTATGAGATCCCTTCCCGCAAGAAAGGGCTCAGCAAACCGGAATTCGATTATATCCATAGCGATACGGAGGATCAGGCCACTACTACTACACAGGTGCCCTGGGGCAAGCTGCTGATGGTGAGACAGACCTGGGCCTTCGTTTTCGGCAAATTCCTGACCGACCCTATCTGGTGGTTCTTTCTGTTCTGGCTGCCTGGTTATTTCAACAGTACCTTCCATCAGAATCTCATGAAGCCGGGTTGGCCGCTGGTGATCATTTATTCCTGCACCACGGTGGGAAGCATCGGCGGGGGTTACCTTTCGGGCTATCTGATCAGAAAAGGACTGCCTGTATATAAGGCTCGCAAAAGAGTGATGCTGTTTTTTGCTTTCTGCGTAGTCCCTATTTTCACGGCAAGGTATTTTACAAATATGTGGGTCATTGTCGGCCTGATCAGCCTGGCTGCTGCCGCTCACCAGGCATGGAGCGCGAATATCTTTACAACGGCCTCGGATATGTTTCCCAAAAGGGCGGTCAGTTCCATCATCGGCATCGGCGGAATGGCCGGTTCGGTCGGAGGTATCATATTTCAGCCGCTGGTAGGCTGGATCCTCGATTACTTTCAGCGTATGGGAGACAAGACCCTTGGATATAATCTCATCTTCCTCATCTGCGGCGGAGCCTACCTGGTAGCCTGGCTGGTGATGCATTTTTTCGCGCCTACGATGAAGCGCGTGGATATTTAGCTCTTCTTAATGCTCGAAGCGCGCACCGACAATTCGGTGTTCAGCACCCTCGTCTCATATTTCGTGATGGGATGTTTGCTTTCGATGATCTGGATAAGCATCTCCATGGCGACCTGCCCCATTTCGAAGGCCGGCTGCCTGATACTGGTGAGGGGAGGATGAAAGATCTCCGCCAGCAGAGAATTGGTAAAACCCACGATGCCCATATCGTCCGGTACCTTTATATTTCTTTTGGCCAGCGCGGTGAGACATCCGGTGGACAGCTTATCGCTGGCGGCGACAATGGCATCGGGTTTTTTTTTCAACGCTAACAAACTGTCGACCGCCTGCTCCGTTTCGCTGTAGATCAGGCCACCATAATTGCAATATTTCACGAGGGATTCCTCGAAGGGGACCTTATAATCGGCAAGGGCCGCCTTGTATCCGGCCAGCCTTTCTTTGGTGATGGAAAGATGCGAGGCGATGGTCAGGTGAGCGATCCGTTTGAACCCCGACTGGAGAAGATGTTCCGTAGCCTGGTAAGCGCCTTTGAAATTGTTGGCGATCACCTTATGCGTCTGCATTTCTTCTGTGATACGGTCGAAGAATACGATCGGGAACCCCTTGTCGTGCAGTTTGTTCAGATGGGACAGGTCCGTGGTTTCCGCAGACAGTGACACCAGCAGGCCGTCTACGCTGCGGGACGCGAGGTATTGCGTATTGGCCACTTCCCGTTCATAAGATTCATGGCTCTGGGAAATGATGACATAATATCCTTTTTTATAGGCAACGGATTCAATGCCATTGATCACCTGGGAGAAAAAGTTGTTGGCGATCTCGCAGACGACGATGCCGATGGATCGGCTCCGTTTCTCTTTCAGGCTGAGGGCTATCGGATTGGGACGGTAATTCAGTTTTTCCGCGTATTCAAGGACCAGCTTCTTTGTTTCGGCGCTGATCTCATAGCTGCCCCGGAGGGCTCTTGAGACTGTAGAGGTGGAAAGACCGAGCGCTTTGGCAATATCTTTTATGGTGATCGCTTCAAATTTCATATGATGCAGTTAAATTACTATTTTTCCGGCTTAAAATCTCTTTTATGACATTGAATGGTAATGCGCTCATGAGAGCAACGATCTGCCTGCTGCTACTTCCTGCTTTCAGCTACCGGTCCCTCGCACAGGACAAAGAAGAAAAAGCCGTGTCCGATGCGGTAGAGACCTTACGTCAGAAAATGGTCGATCCCGACAAAGCCAGTCTGGAACGGCTAGCCGCAGATGACCTCAGCTATGGGCATTCCAACGGGTTGATCCAGACCAAAGCAGAATTCGTGGAGGCGCTTACCAGCGGCAAGTCGGATTTTGTCAGTATCGAACTCAGCCAGCAGACGGTTAAAATCGTAGGGAACAACGCCATCGTGCGGCATATTCTGGCAGGTGTGACCAATGACGGAGGCAAGCCGGGAACGACCAGATTATCCGTCCTTATGGTATGGCAGAAACAGAAAGGAGAATGGAAATTGCTGGCGCGTCAGGCCACGAAGGTGCCGGTACCATAAGGAGGCTTGGGGAAGATCTTGAAGCGTCAGCTGTTACAGCAGGTTGGCCAATTCCTCCGCATTCGGCAGAATCCCTTTCATTTCCTTCGGTACTTCCTTAGTAGTACGGTAGGTGGCCACCCCCATTGCCTTATCGATGGTTTTGACGGCGAATTCCACGACCGTATTGTTCTTCTCTTTGCAGAGCACGATCCCTATGGAAGGATTTTCCTTGTCCAGCCGCACCTTTTCATCCAATACGTTCAGATAGAAATTCAGCTGGCCGGCATATCCCGGCTTGAATTTTCCTTTCTTCAGTTCGAAGGCAACCAGACATTGCAGATACCTGTTAAAGAACAACAGATCGACAAAGAATTCCTCTCCGCCTACTTCCAGACGATATTGATTGCCAATAAAGGAAAAGCCCTTGCCCATCCGCATGATAAAATTCCGGATATCGGCTACTACCTTATCTTCAAAAACCCGCTCGTCTTCTCCATCGGTGGAACCTATAAAATCCATCAGGTATTCATCCTGAAAGACCTGCAAGGCCGATGGCTTAAGTTGTTCGGGTACTCATTTTCTGTTATACGGGTTTTTTGTAATTTCGCAGTT
Source organism: Puia sp. (assembly GCA_035317125.1). Lineage (GTDB taxonomy): Bacteria > Bacteroidota > Bacteroidia > Chitinophagales > Chitinophagaceae > Puia. The sequence goes on along the minus strand of DATHHO010000136.1, from coordinate 14,361 downwards.
GCTGACTCCGGGATTAGACTTTTACGAACTTCTCGTATTTGGGCCGTTGCTGACGGCCCAATTGCAATGAATTGGTATTCAGCATAAAAATGCTTCATTTTCTTTAAGTTCCTGTGTGAAAAGCCCCTCAATCCTGGCATCAGTTTCTGTAGATCCTCTCCTATCTGCTCCAACACTTTCGCTCCCCATTTCTCCGCATCTACTTTTTCCACTAACATCTTCCCGGTCTTAAAATATAACATCAACTGCTCCTTATTCGCCAGCCTCGCCCCCGCATACCGGCTCCGAACAATATTCTGTTTCAGGTCTGCTATAAATTGTACATATTGCTTGTCCATAAGTATAAGATTTAAGGTCATAATAAAAGAGGAAATTAACGTACAAAAATACTAATTTATTTAGTTCGATTTGACAAAATGTTTAGCATATAAGCTGTAAAAAACTATTTTCCATTACCATGACAGTACATGACGGCTCGCCGGACAATAATTTCTAGTTTTACCGACTTTGTTTGCAGCCATAGAGTTATTGCAGCCATAGACTCGTTTGCAGGCATTGGTTTGTTTGCAGCCATATTGAAAAAAATCTCGTGTACATGCAATTAATATTCGGCATCATCTTCCATTTTATCGGCGGGTTCGCGTCCGGCAGCTTTTATATGCCCTTCAAAAAGGTAAAAAAATGGGCCTGGGAAAGCTACTGGATCATCGGAGGCCTGTTCTCCTGGCTGATCATTCCTCCACTGGCCGCCTGGCTCACGGTGCCTCATTTTACCGAGATCGTAACAGGCGCTACTTCCTCCACTTTCTGGTGGACCTACTTCTGGGGTATATTATGGGGTGTGGGCGGTCTGATGTATGGCCTCGGCATGCGCTATCTTGGTATGTCCCTTGGCAACTCCGTGCTGCTGGGCTTTACCTCGGCATTCGGAGCGTTGGTGCCTTCCATTTATTACAACATAGTGCCGACACCGGGCAAAACGACCTTTACCGAACTGATGACCACCCCCTGGGGACGTATCGCACTGGCAGGGATTGTCCTCTGCCTGATCGGGATCTATATCTGCGGCAGGGCAGGGGTGATGAAGGAACGAGAGCTTCCAGAAGAAAAAAAGAAAGAAAGCATCAAAGAATTTAATCTGGTGAAGGGCCTTATCGTATGCACCATCTCGGGCATACTCAGCGCCTGCTTCAACTATGGCATAGAGGCAGGCACTCCGATGGCGGAGCAGGCCAACAACCTATGGAAAGCCGCCCATCCGGGAGCAACAACGGAATTCCTCTATCAGAATAACGTAACCTATATCGTATTGCTCTGGGGTGGACTGACGACAAATTTTATCTGGTGCATGATCCTCAACGCCCGTAACAAGACGTTCGGAGATTACACCGACAAAAAATCTCCCTTATTCAATAACTATTTTTTTGCCGCATTGGCAGGCACGATCTGGTTCCTGCAGTTCTTCTTTTATGGCATGGGGGAGAGCAGACTCGGCAATGGCGCCAGTTCCTGGATATTGCATATGGCATTCATCATCCTGGTCGCCAATATGTGGGGCATTGTCCTGAAGGAATGGAAAGGAGTGAGCAAAAAGACACGCATCACCATCACTTTAGGGATCATTACTATTTTCTTATCGGTCCTGCTGGTAGGTTATGGTAATTCATTAAAATAAAATAAGGGCATTATGATTGTGAAGAATTTCAAGCACGTCAGCTATTTATGGGATGAAAAGAGGGCCGCTGAGCTGGCAGGGGATGAAGTGGGGTTACTGATCTACCGGTCCAACCTACTTGGCGCCGATCTTCGTCTTACCAACTATGGCGGCGGCAATACGTCCTGCAAGGCGATGGCCACCGACCCCCTCACGGGCGCTCAGACGGAAGTCATGTGGGTAAAGGGATCGGGTGGCGATCTGGGAACCCTCAAACGCAGCGGGCTGGCGGCATTGTATACGGATCGCCTGCGCAGCCTGAAGAATGTGTACAAGGGTATAAAGTCGGAGGACGGAATGGTGGAGCTGTTCAATCACTGCATATTCGATCTGAGCTCAAAAGCTCCTTCCATCGATACACCCTTACATGGTTTTTTACCCTTCGCCCATATCGATCACCTGCATCCCGATGCGGCGATCGCCATTGCCGCATCGAAAGATGGCAAGCGGATCACGCAGGAGCTGTTCGATGGCCAGATCGGCTGGGTCGAATGGCAGCGACCGGGATTCGACCTAGGGCTGAAACTAAAGCAATGCCTCGATGAGAGCCCTGGCATCCGCGGCATCATGCTGGGTTCGCATGGCCTGTTCACCTGGGGTGACACTGCATTCGAAAGTTATATCAATACGCTCGAAGTGATCGAGCGATGCGCACAATACCTGGAGGATAACATCGGCAAGCGCCGGCCTGTTTTCGGAGGGCCGCGTCTGCAGCCTGCTTCCCATGAGGATCGCCTGGCCACAGCAGTCGGGCTTGCGCCCTTGCTCAGAGGATATTGTTCTGCACAAACCAAAATGGTTGGTCATTTTACAGATGACGAAAGGGTGCTGGAATTTATCGGTTCCAACGACCTGTCCCGGCTGGCGCCCATGGGAACCAGCTGCCCGGACCATTTTCTGCGAACCAAGATCAGCCCGCTGGTATTGGACCTTGCCCTGACGGAAGACCTCTCGGATACAAAAACGATAAAAGAAAAATTATGGCCGCAGTTCGAAGGATACCGGAAAATGTATGCAGCCTATTATGATTCCTGCAAGCATCCCGACAGCCCCGCCATGCGCGATCCCAATCCCGTGGTGATCTTATACCCTGGGATTGGCATGTTCACCTTCGCGAAGGACAAGCAAACGGCAAGGGTGGCGGCGGAGTTTTATATCAACGCCATAAACGTGATGAAGGGCGCCGAAGCCATCTCCTCCTATACTTCCCTGCCCCGGCAGGAAGCATTCAATATCGAATACTGGCTGCTGGAAGAAGCGAAATTGCAGCGGATGCCAAAGCCAAAGGCTTTATCGGGAAGAATAGCCCTGGTGACCGGCAGCGCAGGGGGCATCGGGAAAGCCATTGCAAAAAAATTTGCGGACGAAGGGGCGTGTGTGATCATCAATGACAACGATGAGCAGAGACTTGGCTCCGCCAGGAAGGAGTTTCAGCAACAATACGGGAGAGATGCGTTCATATCGGAGATCCTCGATGTAACGGACTCCTCCACGATACGAAATACATTCCGGGCGGGGGTGCTGGCCTTTGGCGGGGTCGATATCATCGTGAATTGCGCCGGACTATCCATTTCCAAGCCCATCGAAGAGCATACCGAAGAAGACTGGGACCTGCTTTACGATGTGCTGGTAAAAGGCCAGTTCCTGGTGACACAGGCAGGTGTAATGATCATGCGCAAGCAGGCCATCGGCGGGGACGTACTGAATATCGTCAGCAAGAACGCCCTGGTGTCGGGACCCAATAATGCCGCCTATGGCTCCGCGAAAGCCGCACAGCTTCATCTCAGCCGGTTGAATGCAGCCGAGCTGGGCGGCGATAAGATCCGGGTCAATACCGTAAATCCTGACGCCGTCATTTCGGATAGTAAGATCTGGGAAGGGGCCTGGGCGGAAGGCAGGGCCAAAGCATACGGGGTCACCGTAAAAGAGCTGCCGGCCTATTACGCGAAACGCACCCTGCTGAATGAAATTATTTTGCCCGAAGACATCGCCAACGCCTGTTTTGCCTTTGTCGGCGGCCTGCTGCACAAATCGACGGGCAACGTCCTGAATGTGGATGGCGGAGTAGCTATGGCGTTTGTCAGATAGATCAATCCTTTTATTATGCAACGCATTGCATTCAAGATGAAACTTCACCCCGGCTGCGAGGCCGAATACCGGCGGAGGCATGACGCACTCTGGCCGGAGCTGGCCGATCTGCTGAAGGCGGCGGGTATCCAGGATTACTCCATATTCCTCGACGCGGAAACACATATTTTATTTGGGGTCCTCCGGATCGATGATCCGCAAAAACTCGATAACTTACCGGAGGAAGCTGTAATGCGGAAATGGTGGGACTATATGAAGGACCTCATGGATACGAACCCCGATCACTCTCCGCTGAGCAGACCCTTGCAGGAAGTCTTTTATCTGGCCTGATCCATAACCAGGCATACGCGTCTGGCCTGATTTTCGTACAGGTTCAGCGTTGCAGACCATGGGTCATCCAGAATGAACAAATTTTAACGATATGCGCATAGAAAAATATAGCATCGAAGAGCACAATCAGTCCCTGCTGGCGAAGCACCGGCGGAAATTTGATTTTATCGCCTCCGGCATCCCGGATGCGGACATCCTTGTCCGCAAGCTTTCCGACTTCCAGGTCGCCATTCCCAGTTGGGCCCTGGGGACAGGAGGCACCCGTTTCGGCCGTTTTTCAGGGGGCGGAGAACCCCGCAGCCTGGAAGAAAAAATGGAAGATATCGGTCTGCTGCATGCGCTGAACCGTTCCAGCGGGGCTATATCCCTGCACATCCCGTGGGATATCCCATCCGATCCGGCGGCGGCAAGAACGCTGGCTGCCCAGCATGGCATCCGCTTCGACGCGATGAACTCGAATACATTCCAGGATCAGCCCGGTCAGCCCCATAGCTATAAATTCGGATCCCTGCAGCATGTAAAGAAGGAAGTAAGACGACAAGCCATCGATCACAACATCGAAGTGATCCGACAAGGGGTCGATCTGGGCTCCCAATCGCTGACCGTCTGGTTATCCGATGGCTCCTGCTTCCCGGGCCAGCTTAATTTCCGCAAAGCATTCCAGCATACACTGGATGGATTGAAAGAGATCTATTCCGCGCTGCCCGCAGACTGGAAAATGTTCGTGGAGTATAAGGCATTCGAACCGAACTTCTATTCCACTACAGTGGGCGACTGGGGCCAATCTCTTTTATATACCAGCAAGCTGGGGCCCAGGGCGTTTACGCTGGTCGACCTCGGCCATCACCTGCCCAATGCCAACATCGAGCAGATCGTCGCGCTGTTGCTGATGGAAGGCAAGCTGGGTGGGTTTCATTTCAATGATTCTAAATACGGCGACGACGATCTTACGGTGGGCAGTATCAAGCCTTATCAGTTGTTCCTGATCTTTAACGAGCTGGTGGAAGGGATGGACGCGCGGGGCATGGACCATACGACGGATCTGGGATGGATGATCGATGCATCCCATAATGTAAAAGATCCGCTGGAGGACCTGCTGCAGTCGGTGGAAGCTATTATGATCAGCTATGCACAGGCATTGCTCGTGGACAGGAAGAAGCTGGAGCAGGCGCAGCAGACTAACGACACCGTTATGGCGCAGGAGATTTTACAGAACAGCTTCCGTGCCGATCTGCGTGCGCTCGTTGCGGAAGCGCGTCTGCGTGATGGAGGCGCCCTGGATCCGCTGGCTTTATACCGGACAGGAAAAATAAGGGAGCGCCTCATCCGGGAAAGAGGTTCGGAAACGGTGGCTTCGGGTCTGTGACCAATGGGGCTTGTGCATGCTGCAGGATAGGTGTGGTCCCGTATAAACACGACAATCGAGTATGAACGTTATTGCGATATTAGATGTGGGTAAGACGAATAAGAAGATCTTTTTATTCGACGAAGATTACAAGATCGTCTGGGAACAGACCCATGTATTTCCGGAGACAAAAGACGAGGAAGGCGAGCCTTGCGAAGACCTGGAAAAGCTGACGGCCTGGGTCAAAGAGACTATTGCCAACCTGACTGCCAAAGGCAATTATACGGTCCGGGCTATCAATTTCTCCGCCTATGGCGCCAGTTTTGTTCATCTGGATGAAGACGGAAGACCCGTGACTCCGCTGTATAATTATCTCAAACCTTTTCCACCTGCATTGAAAGACAAATTTTACAGCAGATATGGGGGAGAAGTGACCTTCTCCATGCTGACGGCCTCCCCCGTGCTGGGGAGCCTCAACTCGGGAATGCAGATCTACCGGATAAAAGAAGAAAATCCTGATCTGTTCAACCGGATAAAATGCTCTTTACACCTTCCCCAGTTCCTGAGCTGGCTCATTACGGGCGAAGCCTGCTCGGACATCACGAGCATCGGCTGTCATACCAATCTCTGGAATTTTTCCCAGCATCATTACCATGAATGGGTCTACCGGGAAACCATAATCGATAAGCTGGCCCCTGTATTCTCTTCCGTCAGCGTACTGCCGGTAAAGAGACAGCCGGATTGGCCGGAGGACTCGCCTCTTCTTACCGGATGCGTGGCGGGCATCGGTCTTCATGACAGCTCGGCGGCAATGATCCCTTACCTGGAGAGCTTCAGGGAGCCCTTCGTACTGATCTCTACCGGCACCTGGTGCATCAGCATGAACCCGTTCAACCAGGCTCCCCTTACCGTTTCGGAGCTGCAAAAGGACTGTCTGTGCTATATGAGCTATCAGGGCAAACCAGTAAAGGCTTCCCGCCTTTTTGCCGGTTATGAGCATGAGCAGCAGGTGAGATCCCTCGCGGCCCATTTTCAAAAGTCTCAGGACTATTACTGCGGTGTCGCCTTCGATCCTTTACTGGTGGCCTCTTTGTCCCGGGAGCAGACAGCCTCTGCTGGAAATGGGCCTGCCTCATCCGCGGGTGATCGCCCATCACCGGCCCAGCGTTCCCCATCTTCGCCACTGGCCGCATCCGCATTTGCAGACCGGAAACTATCTGCATTCCGCAGCTATGAAGAAGCCTATCATCGCCTGCTCATGGACATTATGGATCAGCAGATCGCGGCTACCCAATTGGTGCTGGAAGGGACGGATACGAAGAGAATATTCGTGGACGGTGGGTTTGGCCGTAACCTGGTCTATATGCACCTGCTGGCTGCCGCCTTTCCTCATATCGAGGTTTTTGCCGCCTCCATACCCCAGGCCAGCGCGATGGGCGCCGCACTGGCTATCCATCGTCACTGGAATAGTAAATCCCTTCCCGGGGATATTATTGAATTGAAGTATTACACAGGGGGCGGTCCGAAAGAATAGTGCGGGTCTGGGAACATAGTCGGCTGTCCACAAAAATAACATGCTGTCCGAAATTATGTGCAGCCGAAAATAGCATTCGTACCGTAACTTGCAGGAAGAAGATAAATATATGAGAGTAGGCCTTTTCATACCTTGTTATGTCGATCAGTTTTATCCCCAGGTTGGCATCGCCACCCTGCAGCTGCTGGAAAAATATGGATGCACCGTTGTTTACCCCGCTTCACAGACCTGCTGCGGACAACCCATGGCCAATTCAGGTTTTGAACACCTCGCCGCTGGCTGCAATACGCTGTTCATAAAGAATTTCCAGGAATTCGATTATATCGTTTCTCCTTCCGGGAGCTGTGTCCTGCATATCAGGGAACATCTGCATGCAGATCGGGAGGAAAAAGCGGCCGCCGCCTCTCAGGAACAGCATAATCACCGCGGAATGTCAGCCGGAACAGAGGGCCTCAAGGGAGGACAGGATGCTGTCAGCGAAGAAGCGAAGGCCATCCATATCAGGAAAAAGATCTACGAGCTCGTGGAATTTCTTACGGATGTGCTGAAGGTCGAAAAGATCGACGCGAACTTTCCGCATCGGGTGGGTATCCACCAGAGCTGCCACGGACAGCGGGGCCTGAAATTGTCACAGATGTCCGAGCTGATGGCTCCCTATTTCTCAAAGCCGGAACATCTCCTGAATATGGTGAAAGGGATAGAACTGGTGGACCTGGACAGGAAGGATGAATGTTGCGGCTTTGGAGGGACTTTCTGCGTGGCGGAAGAGGCCGTGTCCGTAAAGATGGGTAAGGACAGGGTAACGGATCATGTTCAGCACGGCGCGGAGTATATCACCGGTGCCGATATGAGCTGCCTCATGCATCTCGAAGGCATCCTGCACCGGCAGAAGAGTCCGGTGAAAATAATTCATATTGCCGAGATCCTGAATGCACAGGCAGCCCCCGAACGGCATCGTGTGCAGGATTCTCATCACGCCGGAATGGCCATACAATCAGTCAGCAATGGAACCAACCCATAAAGACCACGCGGCGCTTGCCGAACAGTTCAACAAGGATGAGGCTCGCGTCGACTGGCACGATCAGACCCTCTGGTGGGTGAGACAGAAAAGAGACAAGGCCGCGCACCAGGTACCCGACTGGGAGTCTTTGCGCGACACGGCTTCCCGTATCAAGGATAACGTGCTGTCCAATCTCAGCGAATACCTGCTGCAGTTCGAAGAGCAGGCCGGACGAAATGGGATCACCGTGCACTGGGCTGCCGATGCAAAAGAACATAACGAGATCGTGCACACTATCCTCCGGCGCCATGGGGTCGATAAGATCGTGAAGAGCAAGTCCATGCTCACCGAAGAATGTCATCTCAACGAATATCTCGGAGAGCAGGGCATCGAAGTCGTGGATACAGACCTGGGAGAGCGTATCGTCCAATTGGCCGGTGAGCCGCCCAGCCACATTGTATTGCCTTGTATTCATAAGAAAAAGGAAGAGATCGGGCAATTATTCCATGAACATCTGGGCACGCCTGAAGGGAATTCCGACCCCCAGTTCCTGACCAACGCGGCCAGGCTCCATCTGCGGGAGAAATTCCTCACCCGGAAAATAGCCCTTACGGGGGTGAATTTCGCGGTTGCAGAAACAGGAGAATTCGTCGTCTGCACCAATGAAGGAAATGCGGACATGGGCGCTCATCTCGCCGATGTACATATAGCCTGCATGGGCATTGAAAAGATCATCCCGCAGCGCAGACACCTTGGGGTTTTTCTACGCCTGCTGGCCCGGAGTGCGACAGGGCAGCCGGTCACCACCTATTCCAGTCATTTCAGAAGACCGCGCAAAGGACAGGAAATGCACATCGTCCTCGTTGACAACGGCCGCAGCGTTCAATTGGGGAGAACGGAATTCCGCAATTCCCTCAAGTGCATCCGTTGCGGGGCCTGTATGAATACTTGTCCGGTCTACCGGAAGAGTGGGGGACATAGTTATCACACCGCCATTTCAGGACCTATCGGCGCTATCCTCGCCCCCAATCTGGATATGAAGAAATATGCTGACCTGCCCTTTGCCTCCACGCTCTGCGGCTCCTGCTCGAATGTATGTCCGGTGAAGATCGACATACACGAACAGCTCTACAAATGGCGGCAGGTGATCGTGCAGGAGGGAAATGCGCCCATTGCCAAAAAAGTGGCCATGCAGGCCATGGGTTGGGTATTATCGCATCCCGCGGCCTATCATGCGGCAGGTAAGGCAGGACGCTGGACGCTCAGGAACACTCCCTTTGTCCTCAGCAACAAAATGAATCCCTGGTACAAGCAGCGGGAAATGCCGGAGTCCCCCAAAGAATCCTTCGGCGAATGGTATAAGAAAAACAGGGAGGACCAACATTGACCAGCAGAGAAAAGATATTGGCAGCCGTAAAAAATAATCAGCCCTCCTTTGTCGGGCTGCCCGCTATGCATCCTCCTGACGCCGAAGCGCACCCAGCGGATACATTCATGGCCACGCTGCAGTCTATCGGTGGCGTCGCATTCGTCATCCGCGACATCGGTGAGATCCCAGCGATCATCAGAGCGCAATACCCAACGGCGGAAAAGATCGTATCCATCTGCCCTGGTGTGGAAGGGAACACTGTCCCCGGACAAGCCAACCCACATGCGCTCGCCGATATTGACCTCGCCATTATCCCTGCGCATTTCGGCGTAGCGGAGAATGCAGCCTGCTGGGTAACGGAAGAGCCAATGGTCGAAAGGGTCCTGCCGTTTATCTGTCAGCACCTCGCCATCGTCGTCGGCAAAAAGAATATTGTCTCCAACATGCACCAGGCCTATGAACAGATAGGCGATGCAGCTTATGGTTTCGGCACGTTCATCGCCGGCCCCTCGAAAACAGCCGATATCGAACAATCGCTTGTTCTCGGCGCTCACGGGCCAAAAAGCATGATCGTGTTCCTGGTTGATGATCAAGCTTAACCCAAAAATAATTTTCAACATGCATACATTTAGCATATTTTGATAAATATAATTATATCATGAAACTTTTTTTCATCCTCACGTTGACGCTTGCATTGCCCACACCGGAAAAAGAGCTGCCAGACGATCTGCCCATCAATAAGATCCAGGTGATAGGATCGCATAACAGCTATAAAAAAGCCATCGACCCGGCTTTGTTCAGGATGTTCCAGCAGAAGGACTCCGTCAGCGCCAGCAAGATCGATTATGATCATATCCCGTTGACCGACCAGCTGGACATGGGCCTGTTAAATCTGGAGATCGATGTGTATGCGGATGAAAAAGGGGGCAGATACGCGCATCCAAAAGGATTGGAATGGGCAAAAGGTCAGCCTCCCTTCGATCCGGAAGGAGTGATGAATGAACCGGGGTTCAAGGTGTTCCATATTCCGGACCTCGATTTCCGGAGCGATGGGCTGACCCTTAAAAATGAATTGCACGAATTGCGGGCATGGTCCGACCGGCATCCGTATCATTACCCGGTCTTTATAACGCTGGAGCCAAAAGACGATGTTTCTAAGAACCCCGAGCTGACCGTCCCGGAAAAATTCACCGGAGCGATCTTTGATGAACTGGATAAAAGCCTGGAAGACAATCTGGGAAAAGAACACCTGATCACACCGGATATGGTGAGGGGTTCCTACAATACCCTCGAGAGCGCTGTACTGCACGGCAACTGGCCTTCGTTAAAGGCGGCCAAAGGGAAATTCTTGTTCATCCTTGATGACAGGGAAACCAAAAGAGCGCTTTATATCGATGGCCACCCTTCTCTGAAAGGTCGTGTGTTGTTTGCGAATGCCGAACCCGGAACTTCTGAGGCCGCCGCGATGATCAGAAACGACCCCAAAGCGGCGGAGATAAAAAGCCTCGTTGAAAAAGGATATATTATCCGCACCCGTGCGGATTCCGACACCAAAGAGGCCCGCACCAATGATAGATCGGGTTTTCTGGCCGCCTGTAATTCGGGTGCGCAGATCATCACCACCGATTATTACCGGAAGAGCACCCATTTCAAATCCGATTATAGCGTTAGCTTTGATAGTTGTCATTATGTAAGAATGAATCCCGTATTTTCCAGCAAATGAAGCATCCCAGAATATTCGATCTGATCCAGGTGGATGAACTCTCGGCCACCCCCAAGTATCTGCAGCTGACGAATTCGATCCTGAAAGCGATCGAATCGGGGAAGATCAGAAAGAACGACCTCATGCCATCGATCAACGAGCTGAGCTTCGAGCTGGATATTTCCCGTGACACGGCCGAGAAAGGGTATAAATACCTGAAGAAAATGGGGGTGCTGGGATCCGTACCCGGTAAAGGTTATTTTATTCTGAATTCCGAATTCAGACAGACCCTGAAAATATTCCTCCTCTTCAACAAGCTCAGCGCTCACAAGAAGATCATCTATGATGCCTTTACCGCCGCTCTGGGAGAATATGTCGTCGTCGATTTTTATATCTATAACAATGACTTCGGCTTGTTCAAGAAACTACTGGCAAGCAAGAAGGAGGATTACTCACACTATGTGATCATTCCACACTTCCTCGAAGGTGGCGAGCATGCACAGGAGATCATCAATGCCATATCAAAGGACAAGCTGGTGCTGCTGGATAAAAAGATCCCCGGCGTTACCGGGGAATATGCGGCCGTCTATGAGAATTTTGAGCAGGATATTTATTGCGCGCTGGAACAGGCAAAGGAGCAACTAAGTAAATACCATACGATCAAGATCATCTTCCCTGGCTATACCTATTATCCTATCGAGATCCTGAAGGGCTGCAGCCAGTTCTGTCAGGAATATGCGTTCTCTTATAAGGTCGTGCGTAATATTGCAGACGAACCGATAAAAGAAGGCGAGGTATACATCAGCGTGATGGAGGAGGACCTTGTGATCCTCATCGAAAGGATCATTTCCATGAAACTAAAGGTGGGAAAGAACGTGGGCGTGATCTCTTACAACGAGACACCGCTGAAAAAGATCATCCTGAATGGCATCACCACGGTATCGACCGACTTCCAGCAGATGGGCGCCATGGCCGCCCGTCTGATCCTCGACAATGCCAAACTGCAGCAGGAAGTCCCTTTTCATCTCACGCTGCGAAATTCATTGTAAACACTCTGCATCAACCTTCGCGACATTTCTCGCTCTCTGGCCAGCACCGGTCTCCCATCTGTTCGTCCGCAGGTCTATGCCACGATCCTTCCCATCAGCCTCGCCAAAGTCTGCCTGACCAGTTTGGGTTTCAGCTGACACTCCCAGACCGAAATGACCTTCCAGCCAGCCACTTTCAGCCGCCTGACGGCCAGCGCGTCATTGGACATATTGGTCGTTATTTTCCCCATCCAGAAATCAGTCCTCGTTTTGGGAACCACAAAGTATTTACAGTCGGCATGACCATGCCAGAAGCATCCGTGAACGAAAATGATCGTTTTGTATCTGGGCAGCACCAGGTCCGGGCTGCCGGGGAGCGATCGGTCGTGGAGCTTGTACCGGAATCCACGGGCATGCAAAAATTTCCTGACCAGGAGTTCCGGGCTCGTGTTCTTGGCCCGGATCCGGCTCATATTATAACTGCGCGTGGCTTTATCATGCACATCTGGCATTGGCCCCATTTTAAATTTACTCCCCCTCATATTTCACGCCAACCTGCTGCCGGATCGTATCCATCACCCGGCTCATCATGAGGCTGAATTCGTGCGACATCGATGGGCTCTCGATCAGCCCCTGGTCCAGACAACGCATGGTCTCGCGGATCTGGTATTCGAACCCATTTACCATCGGCTCCAGCTGGAAAGGCATGGGTTCTTCTTTTGGACGTCGGAGCACCAGCCGGTCATTCTTATACCAGGGCGTGGGCATCTCGATCATCCCTTCCGTGCCGGCAATTTCCGCCGAGATGGAGGTCTGGCAGGCTAGTGTAGAGCTTATGGTAGCTATGCTGCCATCCTTGTAATTGAACAGCGCCTGACAGCTTTCGTCCGAACCGGTAGGCGACAGCTGCCCCATGGCCTTTAGGACGTCCGGCTCTCCGAGCAGCAGCAAACAGAGGAATAAAGGATAAATCCCGATGTCGAGGAGAGATCCGCCACCGAGGGAAAGCTTGAACAACCGGCTTTCCGGGTTAAACGGCGCGAGAAAGCCAAAATCGGCCCTTACATACCTGATCTTCCCGATCTTTCCGCTCCCGATAAGGTCCAGCAGCTTCTCGGACACCGGCAGAAAACGGGTCCACATCGCCTCCATGAGAAAAGCCTTGTTTTCCCTGGCCGCCAATACCATCTGCCGCACCTGGCTGTTGGACAAGGCCATGGGCTTTTCGCAAAGGACAGCCTTACCCTGCCGGAGACAAAGCAGCGCCTGCTCGCAATGAAATCCGTGGGGAGTAGCGACATAAACGGCGTCTATGCCTGGGTCTGCAGCCAGCGACGCATAATCCGTATAGGAACGGGCTGCCCCGAACTTCTCCGCGAACTCCCTGCCGCGCGCCGGATCCCTCGATGCAACGGCTTCCAGACTGGCCCCTTCCGTCATGGCCAGCGCTGCCGCAAACTTATTCGCTATCTTTCCCGGGCCTATTATACCCCATTTATAGTCCATAACGCTAATTTAACAATATTAATAGTCCTGGGTGCGCCCCCCGGGCCTCCGATTCTATAAACTTAGCACTTATCTTTGCCGCATGAAGAAAAGGGGATTTATTTTCGATCTGAATGGCACGATGATCAATGACATGGAATTTCATATAACGGCCTGGTCCCATACCCTGAACGAAGATCTCATGGCCGGTCTCACGAGAGAGCAGGTAAAAAGCCAGATGTACGGCAAGAACGAAGAATTGCTGGACAGGGTATTTGGAAAAGGGCATTTCAGCAGCGAAAGGATGCAGGGTATCTCCCAGGCGAAAGAAGAACGGTACCAGGAAGCATTCCGGCCTTATCTGGAGCTGATCGCGGGCTTGCCTGCTTTTTTACGGAAGGCGGAAAAAAACCATATCCTGATGGCGATCGGTTCGGCCGCTATCCCTTTCAATATCGATTTTATCCTCGACAACCTCGGTCTCCGTCATTATTTTAAGGCCATTGTCAGCGCTGCGGATGTGACCATCAGCAAACCCCACCCCGAAACCTTTCTGCTGGCGGCCCGGAAGATAGGCATCCCGGCCAGTGATTGCCTCGTATATGAGGATGCCCCCAAAGGGGTGGAGGCCGCCCTGAACGCCGGTATGGAATGCATCGTGCTGACGACTCTCCATGAAAAGAGCGAATTCAGCGCTTATCCGAACGTGGTGGGCTTTATCGCCGACTATACCGATCCAATACTCGACAAAATATTCTTATAACCC
>DATHHO010000135.1:0-15710 GCA_035317125.1 Puia sp. | reverse complement strand
ATAATCAAGGGCGCTGAACCGGATGGCTTTGATCGCATACTGGTCATAACTGGTGGTGAAGATCAGCTCGAAATTGATCTCCTTCAGTTTTTCCAGCAGCTCGAACCCATTCATCAACGGCATTTCTATATCCAGGAACAGCAGGTCGGGCTGATCTTCATGGATCGCCTTTAATGCGCTGGCGCCGTTATTGCAGGTGTCGATTACCCTTATTTCAGGACAATAGCGTTGCAGCAAGGTCGCGAGGGCTTCGCAACAATAAGGCTCGTCATCGACAATAATTGCTTTGATCATATAGTGTTCATTTCTTTTGTCCCGATCCTCAGGATCACTTTCGTACCGGCAGCATTCCCTTCCGGATCGAACAGGTCCACGAACTCAAAAGACGAGCGGTCTTCCATGCCCCTATTGATCAGAGAAAGCCTTTCTTTGGTGATCTTCAGTCCCATCGATTTTTCTTTTGTCGCCGACTTGCTCTTGAGCTGCGCTGCGGCCTCCCTACCCACGCCATTGTCCGCGATGGAACAGATCAGCATATCCTCCTCCATGCGGAATGAGATCTCCAGCCGGCCATTCCCATCCTTATTCATCAGGCCATGCCAGATGGCGTTCTCGGCAAAAGGCTGCAACAATAAGGGTGGAATATAAATATTATCGGGATCGACCGAATTCAGGGAGCTGATCTTGTAATCAAAAGAATTTTTGAATCGTAGCCTTTCCATATCCAGGTACAGCCGCAGCATATCCAGTTCGTCTTCGAGGGTGATCAGCTTGTTCTTTGAATTCACCAGCACCATCCGTATCAGTCTCGAAAATTTGGTAAGATAATCGGATGCAGCCTCCGTTTCGCTCTTCAGGATGAAACGATTGATGGAATTGAGGCAATTGAAAATAAAGTGGGGGTTCATCTGGGCGCGCAGGGCCTGCATTTCCAGTTCGGCGCCATGCTGCTTCAGTTCGGCATGGGTCGTCTCGTTCTTCAATTTTTCGTTCCTCCGCAGGAGAATGATGTTCCTGAAAATGATGAACCCCAGCAACAGCACGAAGAGCATGCCTCCGATAAGGATCTTCCGGAGAAAGGATTCGCTTTTCAGCTGTTGCTGCTGCAGGGTTAATTGCTGCTGACTGATGAGCTTTTCCCTGTTGAGGTTGTCGATCTTCTGCTCATAGTTGTAGGCGGCGAACTTTCCTTTAGTCTGATTGCTTAATATGGCCTCTCTTATGCCGTTGTATTTCAGATAATAGAAATAGGCGCTGTCCGTCTGGTGCAGCCGGTCATACACCGAATAAAAGATATTGTATGCGTCTGCGGCATACTGTCTGGATCTGGTTTGCAGGGACAAGGCGAGCCCTTCCCTGGCATATCTCATGGCGTTGACATTATCGTTAAGCTCGTAATAGGTTCGGGCGATATTCAGTAAGGTCCGCTTGATCTCGTTCACATCGTTCAATTTCTTATGGTCCACAAGGCCCCCGAGAAAATTCCGTAAGGCCATCCGGTAGTTTTTCTGTATAAGATACGTCTCGCCGGTGCTGACCAGGTAGACCCGTTCATACTTTGGCTGGATCCCGGCGCTTTCGGCTATATGATAATAATGCCAGGCAGAATCGCATTGATGCAGCAGGCTGAACAGTTCGGCATATTCCATCCTGGTCCAGATGTCCCAGTCACCGGCTATTCGATGTTGTATGAATTCAGGCTTATCCTTTTCAAATGCCCGGCGATAATAACTCAAAGCCGTGGCATAATCCCCGATTGCCCGGTACAGGGTCCCGAAGTTAAAGTATTCCACTCCCAGCGATTCCTCGTCCTTTGCGGCAATGGCGAGCTGCTGGGCCTCCTGAACGTAATAAAAGGCGGTGTCGAAATTACCTTTCTGATATTGGATCACCATGAGACTGGTAAGACCGTCGATCATCTCCGAAGTATCCTTCATTTTTTTACCGTATTCGTACATCAGCCATGAATACGTAGTGGCCTTGTCATATTTGCTTTGAGAGAAGACGGAGAACGAAGCATAAGAATAGACGTCAAAGATGTTCTTTTTATTGGCGGTCTTTTCGTACCAGCGCAGAGATTCCTCTGCAAATTCCTCCGATTTCCGGAAATCGTCGTCAAAATGCTTGGCGATCTGCGACCGGCAGGCGAAAGTTTCGGCTATTCCATGGATATAACCTGTTTTTTTTGCGGCTGCATAGGCCAAATCCGCATAGTACCCGGCGGAATCTCTTTTTTCGGCCAGGATATACTGGAACCCTAAACCGTTCAGACAATCGATCCTCGCCGTATCGTGCAGCGAGGGTAAGGCTGCTTTCAGACTGTCGATCGACCGTTGCTGCCCGAACAGGGTGGGCGGGAGCAGGAAAACGAATATGATCAGTCTCGGCACCATTCTGCAAGTTTGAATTTCTTAAAAATAGTCAAAAGATGGCGCATTTTTACCCAGAGTGAGCAGCCTGCGGCCCGGAAGGATAATTCGCCATTCCGGGTGAGCGGTTGGGCTGTCAATACGCGATCTTGCTGAAGGGGATGCCGACGCTCAGGCCAACGGAGGTCTTGCCGGGCAGACCATTGCCGGAGCCGATCTTATTGCTCAGGTCGAAGAAGCGGACCTGGAACTCGAAATCGACGGCAGGTATGGCCTTCTTATTGATCAGCACGATGGGGACGCCCAACACCCCGTTAAGCGCCTTATACGTTCCGAAATGCTGTTCCAGCAGGAAACTGATCCCGATATGCGAGTCGGGGGGAAAATAAACGAACTGCCCCTTCAGGGCCGGGGTGATAAAACTTTTGTAATCTCCGATGTAAAACACATTTGACCGGAAGGATGCGGCATGCACGGTGTCCGCGCCGCCAAGGGATTTGTAATCGGCGAAGCTGGTCTTATACAGGCCATAGCCGTCTTTTGAATTATTTAAAAAAGCGTCTCCGGCGATGCTGAGAAAGAACCGGCCGGATTGGCTGGTTTCCCATAGCCAGGTATGCGTGATGTTGGCATGCAGCGGGTAGGCGTGCCGGGTTCCAAGAGGGGTAGCGAGGGATGCCGCGGTCTCAAAGTTTTCGGTGATCACGGGAAGATACAGACTGATGCTTGTCCAGTTAACGGCCACCACCTTATAATTAAAGCCTTTGGACAGGGCCTCCGATTGCAGAAGGGCAAATTTATATTCATATTCCTGGCGGAGGTCGGTATTGAATTTCTGACGGGCTATAGTTTTCGCGGCCTCCAGCGATTGCCCGGGAACATCTGCGGCATCCATGGCATCCAGCGATCTTTCAAATTCCGCCGACCGGGTATTTATTTCCGTTTCCAGGGAATGGAGTATGCCGGCCCTGAGCGCGTCCATGATCAGCTTCTGGCTGGCCCCGACGGCCGGTCTGTCGGGGGTATTCCCCGTAAGGTTGCCGGCTGGGCTGTTGGCGCAAGGGTTAAAGCTGGTGCGGGCTTTCCCGATCCAGGTCTGTTTGACAAGGAGCCCGAACTGGTTGGAATATTGCCTGCCTGCATAGTTCGCGGCAAACGCATCCGCCACATTGGCTTTGGCGCCGATGGACAGGAAGGAACGGAGCCGATCATCGATGCCCGTGGCCTGGTTCAAATTGTGATAGATAGCCAGCGTACCCTCCGCGGCATTGGCCACTACGGAATTTTTATACAGGGTCAGGTTATCGCTGCTGGAAAGATAATACCCCACTTTTTCCGAAAGAAAGATATTCATAGCCCGGTTGGACACCAGATCGCCCCGGCCCGTAGAGCAGACCGCATTGACCACGACCCTGTTGATGGCCTTCAGTTCATGGATCAGGCTATCCGGTGTCTGACCGCGGGACAGGACAACGATGCAAAGCAAGGACAGCGATGCGGCCAGTCTGTGTAAGGACCGCGACACGGTCAGCCCGCGCAACGACAGCGGTGCGAACAGCCTGCGCAACGACGGCGAAGCGGTCAGCCTGCGGATGTGATGGAAAGGGTTGTTCATGCTATCGTGTTTCCGGCGGATCACAAAGATTTGTCCAACCCCCATTGCCGGAGGATGGCGTTGGTGAAAACCTTGCGCGCGTCTTTATCCAGTATCTTATTCCTTGCCGCTATCCAGGAGTCGGCGCTGGCGCCGTACATATTGCTTATCCTGCCGGGGTTGAGCTCATTTACCTTGCCCCAGTGGAAGGTGAACGGTATCCCCGCATCTTCCAGCTTCTTCCAGACGGCCGTGTAAAAAGCGTAGGTCTCGTCGGAGAAGGTGGCGTCCAGCTCGATCACACAGGTGAAGTCAAACCGGGTAAAGGCCAGTGTGGCCTTCGACTTCTTAATAAAGCGGTAGGCGAAAAGTCCGCAAAACGGTCCGTTGGTCTTGTTCACTTCCATCAACAGGTCAGTCGCCTTATTAACCTCTGCTATCGGGATGCCGATGGCGGCGCTGAGCAGTTTGCCATGCAGCGTCGTGTTATCAAAGATCTCGCTCAGGATCCCGAATTGTTTGGTATATGGGGTCAGGGCGCCGGCCAGCAGTTTATTGACCAAAGGAGGTACCAGCGCTGGTAGGACCTGCGTCAGACGGCCGATAAAACAGGGTGCGTCATCTCCGGGGCCCAGACCGTCCAGATTACGCACAGGAGGTTTATAGCCGAGCCGGTAGGGCCGCTTGTACATCGTGGTTACATAAGCGAGATTATCCGGATCGTAGGGACTGACCGATACGGCAAAATGGTAAGGCCTTTCATTGCCGCAGGGCAGGTTCGCCTTGCTGAAATCAAGTGTCTGCATGAGCTGCCGCAGCGAAGCATCGAAGGGCATGCGTGCCATATAGGTCTCCAGCAGGAATATTTCTTCCGTCACGATCATCACTCCGTGGATAATGCCAAAGCTCCCGAAGCTCACCAGCGCGGCATTGAAAAGCTCATCGTCCTGTACCAGCTCCGTGTTGAAGTTCTTTATAAAGGAAGGAGAGACCACCGGGTTGGATGCCCTTTCCAGCCAGATATGCCGGGTGGGACTGACGATGATATGCATGCCCACCACAAAGTCCTGTACGGCCCCCACATCAAAGGCGGACCCATGCGCGCCGGTAGCCGTGACGCCCGCTATCGTTTGTCCATTACTGGCCCCGGAAGTGCTTAAGGACAGGGAACGCGTCTTTAAGAACCGGCTGAGCTCCCAGACCCCATTTCCGCATTGCGCTAAAAAAAGTTTATTGATATCTCCTTTGTAGGAAGGGACGACACTTTGTTTGGAAATATCGAAGATCATATTCAGGGGCTTCGTATCGATCATGATCCCATCCTCCGCCGTGGCGATCTTCGCCCATGACCAGCCCGATCCCAATGCACGGAGCGGGACATCATTGGTAATGGCCTCGGCGATCAATCCCTGTAACCCTTTTGTGGTGTCGTTATACGCATCCAACGGACTGAGCGCGGGTTCGTTCCCCAGCTCGTACAGGTCCTTTATTTTCTGAACGAATGTTTCATGTCTGTTTTGCCAGGTGCTGACGCCTGTTTTGATTGTTTTCATGGCAATATTATTTTTTCGGAATGGCTGAATAATTGCGCGGTTGTTATGTTGTTTCGCGGTGAGAGGATCAAAGATGTCCCACGACCTGACAAGGCTTACTGCACTTCCATTCGATCTTCATGGGACACCAGATGCCAAGCGTCAGCACGGTGATGAGTGAATAACCAAAGTTGGTCTTCACGACCACCTCGGCCATTCCGTTGGCATTTAAGGAGTCGCAGATGGGCGTGGTGATCTCCTGCGGCTTCTGGACCAGTCCCCAGAAAAAAGAATTGGCTGTCCGGGTGTTGATCTCGGCCCCTGCCTGGGCCTTGGTAGCTACGCGATAGGAATAACAGCTGTTCAGAAAAAAGAGGGATATGGCCAGCGTTAAGGGAACACGGATGACCCGGGGAAGCAGGAATTTTAGCATAAAGGGAGATTTAATGGTTAACAATGGATATAAAAATACATTATTTTCTTTTTATATCTCAGCTTCCAGGAGTTTGCCGTAAATTGGGTATTCGAAAATTATTTTATGAATACAAACAGACTTTGCGAACCGATTGAAAAGGCGTTGAATGCTCAGATGACCAAGGAAGCCCATGCGGCACAGATCTATTTATCTTATGGGGCCTGGGCAGACAGCGCGGGTTATGAGGGTATTTCGAACTTCCTTTTCCGGCATTCCCAGGAAGAAAGGAACCATATGATGAAGATCCTGGAATATATCCTCATGCGGGGCGGCAAGGCAAAGGTAGAGGCGATCCCGGCCCCGACCCCCGATCCGGTAAACGTGAACGACTGTTTCGAAAAGGTGTTCGAGCAGGAAATAGACAATACGAAATCTATTTATAAGCTGGTGAAACTGAGCTTCGATCAGGAAGACTGGGCGACCTGGAATTTCATGCAATGGTTCGTGAAGGAACAGACGGAGGAAGAGAACCTTGCCCAGAACCTGTTGAGCAAGATAAAGATCGCCGGCGGCTCAAAGGCTACCGACAGCGCATTGTTCTCCCTGGACAAAGAGCTGGAAAAAATGCCGGACGACGCCAAGCTGGCACAGGATGTCACTACCGCGAACCCATAGTGGCGAACCGTTCGGGATGTGACCACCGCGAACCCATAGTTGACGGTCTGATCGGGATGTCACTACCGAGTACCCATAGTTTGCGGTCTGATCATGACGGCGCGGCCAGAAAAGGCCTGCGGCTTCAGCCCTTCGCATTTTTTGCAAACCGTCTGTCCGTCAGTGAGCGAAGGAAACTCTCCAGATCGGCTTTATCCCGGTCCGTCAGGCCAAGAGGTCTGGAAAGAACACTGTCGCGGTTTATGGGTTGCGGGACTTTCTTGTCCGGCTCGTTATAGAAATCGATCACTTCTTTCAGCGTTCTGAACATCCCGTTATGCATATATGGCCGGCAAAAGGAAATACCCGACAAAGACATCCCTAAAATCGACTAACATGCCTTTTGAACGATTTGAGCCCTCCTTTTTAAAAATATCGGGTTTGTACAAACCGGAAATTCCCGTTTGATCTATCTTGTGGGCCATAATATTTAATTCTAAAAGAACGATGTATGGGAAAAAATGATCGACTGACCCGGGTATCCGGACCGAAAGGGGTATTCCGGCTGACATTCGGGCTTTTATTGCTGAGCTCATGCCCCGGGACAAGCTCTGCCCAGCAGGCTGCCGAAGATTTTCACCTGTTCTCCAGGCTGAACGGCATCTGGATAATGAAGGCGAAGAAGGGCAATACCCTTTACGAGGACTGGAAGAAAAAGGATAAAAACACGCTGACGGGGAAAAGTTATTATTTATCGGGAAAGGATACCGTGCTGACCGAACGTCACGAACTGGTGCTGAAGGGTAACGACGTTTTCTATATGGCCAATCCAACAGGCCAGAACAACCATGACCAGCCCGTCCCTTTCAAGCTCGTTTCCTCGGCGGGCGGGTTGATGATCTTCGAGAACAAGGAGCATGATTTCCCTCAGCGGGTAGTGTACAAGGTCGGGCCAGAAGGCGACCGGAATTTGCTGGCCTGGATCGAAGGCGAGATCAACGGAAGATTTAAAAAGATCCAATATCCCTATACCAGGCTATGACCGTTGCCGATCGCCGCGCCAGGATCACCTGTCGCCGCGTCTTAGCTTTCCGATCACCACGCCAGGATCACCGATCGCCGCATCAAGATCTCCGATCAGCCGCCTGACCGCCAGCAGCGTGTCTTCATGGATGATCACATCTCCCTTGCCGATCTTTGTCTTTATAAAAGGGACCAGCAATTGCAGCCGATCGACACAGCCGGCTTCAATGACACGCAGGATCTCCAATAAAGCCTTGTGTCCGTATCGACCGTCCGAAGAGGCGGTGATAAGCGCCGTAGGCTTGTGGAAAAAATCGCTTGTTCCCACGGTCCAGTCGATGGCATTCTTCAATGACCCGGGAACGCCATGTGCGTATTCGGGCGTACAGATCAGCACGCCGTCCGATTCCTTCAGGAGTTTTTTAAAATTCGCAACCTTCGGACCAGCATCATCGAGCGCATCCGGGTTGAAATGTGGCAAGTCCGCAATCCCTTCATACAGGGTCACATCAAATATTTCGGTGGCCAATCCGGCAATGGCCATGATCAGGCTATGATTCGAGGAGGCTTTTCTGGTGCTGCCGGAAACGGCCAGTATTTTTTTCTTCTTTGAGGGTACCATAAGCGGCAAAGATCGGGCGTCCGGATAAAAATAACTGCCGCCTGGCTGACATTTCTGTTTCTCCCGAGCCTATCACACCGATAAAGTAAAGGTCGTGCCCATTCCCGGCTGAGACTGGATGGAGATCTTGTACCGGATCGCTTTGGCGAGATCTCTGATCAGATGGAGGCCAAAACCATTTTTTGCGTTAGCGGTGACACTGTCGTCATACAGCGCCTTTACCTGATCCGCACTGATCCCGGGCCCGTTATCCGTAATGGAGAGCATCGTGTTATTCCCATCTTTTCTCGCCTTCCATTCGATCAGCGCATCGGGCGTGTTTTTTAAGGCCCTGATGGCATTGGAGGTAAGGTTCTGCATGATGATCCGCAGGTAGTTCTCATCAGCGGGGACCATCATACCGGGGTCATGGCTGAAGCGCAGACGGACATGCCCGGTCTGCGCAAAGAATTTTTGCAGATAATCGAAGAGATCGCCGATGGCTATACTCCTGATCTGGGGCTTGAAATTTTCCATCTGCTCCTTGCTCCAGAGTAACATGGACTCCATGGTTTCCAGCAGGTCTTCCGCCGACTGACTTATCCTTTGCTGATGCTGGGACCGTTGTTCTTCGCTCAGCAGGTCCGGATCGTTTTTTTGTAAATGCAGAAAATGGAGCAGGTTGGCCACGGGACTCCGCAGGTCATGGCTGAGGATGCCAAAGAATCTCGCCTTTACTTTATTGGCCTCATCCAGTTGATTGTTCAGGACCATGAGAGTGGTGTTCGTTCTCTTCCGGTTGCGGCTCTGCCAATATAAAAGCCCTCCGATGATCCCAAACAGGAGCAAACCGGCGAGCAGACCAAGCTGTGTCCTGCGCTGGTCGGCCAGCTTCAGCTGGTTGATGGCGATCTCATTATCTTTTATCGCAATATTGTGCTTGCCTTCCAGTCCCGAGATCTCATTCTTCTTGCCCTGGGAGAACAAAGAATCGTTGATGGTGGAATAGGTCTTATAATTTTCCAGCGCCACCTGGTAGTTGCCCCTGGCTTCTTCCAGGTCAACCAGGGAACGGCTTATATTGGCCAAGGTTTCGGAATTGGAAGTTTGCTTGCTCAGGGCGATGCCACGCAATAGATATTCCTCCGATCTTTTCAAATATAGAGACTTTTCAGCAGGCAGGCTCTGCATGGCCAAGGCGTAGTAGTATTGTCCCAGGTTGGCAATATTATCAATGGAGCCGACATAGGCTGGGCTTTTCGCATCATAAATGGCCTGTGCTTTCAGCATAATCGCTATCGATCGCTGGTAATTCGGGTACTCCAGTTCAGCCAGGTTAGCTAGCACTCCCGCGACCTGCTGTTGATTGCCCATACTGTCATAGATCTTGTAGGCCCTGTTGAGGTATATTTTTGCGGCGGCCGAATCCTTCATATCCATTTTGATAACGCCCAGTTGTGACAAGGCCTTCCCCATATTATCGGGGGACTTGGCAAGTTCGGCATTCTTCAGGGTCAGCTCCGCATACTCTGTCGCCTTGGGATAATTTTGCTGTGCAAAATAAGTGGCGGTAATATTGGTCCCTACTAGCGCGATCTTGTCAGGATTCTTCAATTCTTCGGCAAGGGTCAGGGCCTTGAAATAATGATCGATGGCATTGGCATAATCGGACTCCCTGTTATAGGCCCGGCCGATATTGTTCAGGTTATTGACCTGGTCAATCTTCGAGCCGAGCTCTTTATTCAGGGCATAGCTTTTTTCAAAATGCTCTTTTGCCAGGACATTATTCCCGGTGTCCCCGATCATCAGTCCCAGGATATTATGGAGTTTTGCGATCCCTTTTTTCCAATCGAGCTTTTCCGCCAGCTGCAGCCCTTTTTCCGAGTAAACGAATGCTTCATCGGAATTTGTGAACATCGTTTTCTGGGCAATGAGGTACATTAAGCTGACCTTATTGGAATCCTCTTTCATTTTCGGCAGCTCGCTCTCGAGGGAATCTACAAGAGGCTGGCCTTTTTTCTGCGCGGACAGATTCCCGCACAAAAATGCAAGGCAGATCAGAAAAGTGTATTTCATATTTATTGCGTTAGCAGCTTGTCCAGCGTCTCTTTATAAGTCCTGCCGATGGGCAGCAGCAAATTATTTACCATTACTTCTTTCGGCGTTATTTTGTGGATAAAATGTTTCTGCACGGCATAGCTGCGATGGATCCGGATAAAAGACTGGAAAGCTTTTTCCTTCAGCAGATTGCCCAGAGGGGTAAGCACGCAATATTTTTTCTGCGGCGTTATGATCCCCGTATAATCCTTCAGGGCTTCGAGGTAAATGATGTCATGAAGCTGGAGTTTGATATGATTGTGACCGTCCTTGATAAACAGCGTATCCTCGCCCAGTGTATAATCCAGTAATTCCGCCTTATGGCGTATTTCCAGATAATCCTTCAATCTTCCCATGGCTTTTTCAAAGCGTTCGGATCTCAGGGGCTTTACCAAAAAATCGAGGGCGGCGGCCTCAAAACTTTCGAGGGCATATTCCGGATAAGAGGTGATAAAGATACAGGCTGGTATATGTTCCAGTTGTTTGCGCAGATCCAGACCGCTGATGCCGGGCATGTCGATATCAAGGAAAAGAACATCGGGAGGAGTCTTCTGAGTAAATTCCAGGGCTTTGGCGGATGATTCGAATACCCCGGCAATATGGAGAAACGGTACCCTCCGGGCGTGTGAAACTACGGTCAGCCTGTCTAATTCATTGTCATCCAGTATAATACAGGTATATTTCTTGGTTAACCCACTCATTGTTTTCCCTTTGAAATCCGTATCAAGATACTGTTTTTTCGGGGCTATTTCCGCATTTAAAATATACCCGCTTTTCTGTTGCTTGTCCGCTCGTCTATTAAACCTGTTGTTCAGCGATTGGGGTCCGGAACCCCGGTCAAATGGCTTTAGGTTTGTCCAATACCGATCGAACCTATACTTAACACCCATAAAAAAAATAAACATGAAAAAGCAAGTGATCTTTACCTCAATCGGCTTCCTGACGGCCGCCCTCTTTCTTAGCAGTTGCAAAAAAAGCACCTCGACTCCCGACGTCAGCGCCTCGGTCAAGGGTAAGACCTGGACAGGCGAACAGAATTATACCGGCAAATCGGTCGAACCGATCAGTATCGAATTTGCAGAAGGCGGGAGCCTGAGCTATCATGAAGTGAAAGGCGATTTCGATGGCACCTGGAAATTGGATGGGACCAAGCTCACGATCAACGTCGATGGCTCGCTGGCTTTCAAGGCCGATGTATCCGCCGATAATGTGCTGACGGGCATCGTTAATTCCGATGTGAACGGTCGCACATTGGATAATGCCAGCCTGAATACCAGCGACGATAAATCCCTGGATGGTACGGCCTGGATAGGTGCCACCGTGGCATTTAAATTCAAAGCCAACAATCTCGTCGATCTGTACTTTGCCAATAATTTCCTAAGTTCTCCTTTATATCCAAACCTGACCTACGTGCGGAAGGGGAAATCGATCCGGTTCTTCGCGCTTCCGACTTATAAATGGTTTATGATCGCCAATTCCAGCACGTCCATGAAAGGCGCCAATCTTGCTCCCGGCGACCCCTTCGTGTATACATTCCTCAGTACCAAACAATAGACCAGTCCTGAATTTTACCGCCCACCAAAACAAGCTTTATGAAACGTATTTCTATACTATTTATCGCCTTCATAAATGTATCGATCGCTGCCGCCCAATGGAGCAATACGACCAATGTCTTTGCCGACAGCCTGCATATGCCGGTCTGTACCGCCACCGGCGAGCAGAATAAGAGCATGAGCCTCCGCAGCTACCCCGACAGTGGATATATCGTGTACTGGGAAGATGCCCGGATGGGTGTTGGCAAGACCGATATCTACGCGCAGAAATTCGATAAGACAGGTCATGCGCTGTGGGCGGCGAACGGGGTGCCCATTGCCACCGGAACGAACAGGCGGCATTTTACGTTTGCTACAAATGGAGACTACCGGAATAATTCCTATGCGGCGACCGACAGCAGCGGGGGATTCTATATCGGGTATCTGGACGACAGCGTTACGAATTATACCTGGCAAAGAGTCGCGGTGCAGCATATCCGGAGCGACGGCACCGCTGTTTTTCCTGGAGAAGGATTTATTGCGGCGACTACGCCGGCAGGTCAAAATTATAATTTTGACCATCAGCAACTGATCGCCGATGGCAATAAAGGGTTCTATCTCGGGTTCCTCAGGCTGGAAGGCGGGCAGGACGTTTATGCCTTTTGCTACCGTGACGAAGGTGGGACGATGAAATACTATGGAGGCGGGCAGATGGATGCGAATGCTTATCTGACGCCGATCGGAGCATGCAGCAATTATACGATCGCATACCGGGACGCCCTTGCCAGTGATTTTTATATTTACCCAGACCTGCAGGGTGGTTGCAATGTGACGATGACCCTCGCAGAAAATGCCGGGGGCAACGAAAGACAATATACAGGGTATAACCGGCTGGTGCGGATAAAGAAAGCATCCATCGTAAACGCGACCTATCCGGATACGCGAACTATATCCTATCCAAGGGATAGCGTGGTGACCTATTACCAGGTCGATTTTCATACGTATATCTGGCAATGTGGCGACGGAACGATCGGCACGGGGTATATCCTCGATGGTAACGGGTACCTCCGCGTCACCGATTTGGCGCTGAATCAGACCTTTCCTAAAGGCATTGTCGTGCCTACCAGTGGAAATGTCAATGCGGATATCATTGCGATGGATGAAAGGAGGTATTTTGACGCCACCGGGCTCACCCCCTGGTATACACGCGCCTATTTCCGGTTTAATGAAAAATATGACAGCATCCCCTATCAATATACGGTCTTCCCTTTCCGCCCGGAAAGTTTGTCGGGCGTGGCGATGCCTGGGCGGGATTCTGTGATCTATGCCGTAGATACTATTTTGAATGCAAGCGGATATGGTTATTATGATTTCAGTATGGCGCGGACCGGCAACGATGTGTATGTCACGGCGGCCGTTACGAACACTTCCGGTCTGAAAAGTATTTTGCTTCAGAAGCTTGAGCTGGTCAGGACGGCGCCGAATATATTTACCATCCAATTTCCAACGGGCAATACCTCGGGGGTGATGATCGGTAAGGAAGTAAGCACCGGGTTCGGCGGCACGGATATCTCCTACGATACTCCGCCCCAGGTGATCGCTGGATCTCCGGGCAATGCGCTGTTTTATATCAATGAAAATGGCCGGGGCCCCCGCGTTAGCCCGATCATCAATACCACGGAGCTGGCCTGGGGGGCAATGGGCAAACCCATCGGCGCCGGCAGGGATGTACACGGATATTATTATCCCGTGAACCCTTTTGTTACCCTCGACCCGTTTAATGGAACGGGCATCCTCAATTGGGATGATGGCAGTGGCGGAGTTGCGGGTCAGGGTGAGAACATTTCTATGCTGCATCTGGACAGTCTGAACCTCGTAAGCTATAGCCCGGCAGCAAATGGACCACAGGCCCTTTCCTATAGCCTGAACTATGGCCTCCCGGTCACGATCCTCGGAACCAGCCATGCCTGGACTACTATCGAGACCCTGAACACGACGCTCGGCGGGCCCGATGGTTCAGCCGTGCAGATCCTCGATAATTATAACCTCGGTGCGGTGCAGACCACCCTGTATAAGAATATTTTCGCGGTGCGCAGCTTCAACGGCGTGCCCTATCTCGACAGGAACATCACCATCAGGCCTGAGAACAATCCCGCGGGTACGGCGAGCATCAGCCTGCGTCTGTTCTTTACAAACGAGGAATTCGCGGCCCTGCAGACTGCCGATCCATCGATCCTGAACCCTGGATTCCTGTCCGTCCTCAAACAACCCAACAGTACGACCACGGCGCCATCCGAATATGTTCCGGCAGCCGGTGAAGAAGTGCTTACGCCCAGTTCATGGAAGGCGGTGAGCGGTGGTTATTATATTGAATTAACGGTCACCGGCTTCAGCAATTTCTTTATCCAGAAGGGCAGCGCTCCGTTGCCGGTCACCTGGCTGGGTGTTCAGGCGCAGTGGGAAGGACCGCAGCAGGCGAGGGTCAGCTGGCAGGTCGCCGACCAGGAGAACATAAAAGATTACACGGTCCAGCACAGCCTGGATGGGAATATCTTTGCCGACGCCTGTTCGGTGGATGCAACGGGTACATCGGGGAACGGCAGCTATGCCTGTATTGCCGCCGCCAGCGAAGGATCCAAAAATTTCTACCGCATCCTCCAGCGTGACCTGGATGGGAAGGCGAGGTATAGTAAGGTGGTAACCCTGCAATCCGGACCGGCATCAGCCTTGTCGGTCTATCCGAACCCGGCTAAAGAAAGACTGTATATCAGTGGTCTGAACGATCTCACGCAGGTGAATGTTATCGACATCGGTGGCAGGACGATGAGCAGCGTCATTTTGCAGCCGGGCACGGGCTTTATAAATGTGAGCAAGCTGGCCGGTGGAATATACTTTATCCGGTTCACGAAGGATCAGGAGACCCAGACGATAAAGTTCATCAAGGAATGATCGCGGCCCAGGGGGCCATGCCGGGACAGTGATCATAAATCGCTATTTTCGCGGTATGCAATCCATGCCGTTCACGAGGGGAAAATTATTACTTGTTCTGTCTTTCTGGACGTTGGTTGCTGCTGCGCAGGCTCAGGACAGGGAGGCATGGATCAGGATCAATCAGCTGGGCTATACCCCGCATGGCGTAAAGGTGGCTGTGCTGGCAAGTGCAAAGGGTTTTGGAGCGGCTGCGGCCGTGAGCTCCCCGGCCGCCCGTTCTGCCGGGACCCATGCACAGGCTGCCGGTCTTTCTTTTGAGCTGGTCGATTCCATTTCCCAACGGATCGTATTTACGGGCAGCACCGGAAAACCCTTTGGCAGTTACGGCCCTTTTGTCGCTACCTGGCGGCTCGATTTTTCTTCCTACCGGCACCCAGGGACCTTTTTCCTGCGGGTGGGCCCTGTCTCCTCTCCCGTATTCTCCATCAACGAGGCCGTGTACGATGGCGCGGCGGATTTCTGCCTGCGTTATATGAGACAGCAGCGCAGCGGCTGGAACCCGTTCCTTCAAGACTCCTGCCATACGCATGACGGCTATACGCTCAACGCTCCCGTACCCGACAGCACCCATATCGATGTGGTCGGCGGCTGGCACGACGCAAGCGATTATTTACAATACTCCACGACTTCCGCCAATGCCGCCTGGCATCTGCTGGCCGCCAGCAGAGATTTTCCCGGAGTGTTCGCCGACGAAAGACAGGCGAATGGGGGGAAAGGAAAGAACAATATACCCGATGTGCTCGATGAGGCAAAATGGGGACTGGACTGGCTGCTGAAAATGCATCCGAAAGACAACTGGCTGTTCAATCAATTGGGTGACGACCGCGATCACAAGGGCATGCGGATCCCCAAAGAAGACAGTAACTATTATGGCCGGGGCCTTGAAAGACCGGTATACTTCT
>DATHHO010000134.1:0-2928 GCA_035317125.1 Puia sp. | reverse complement strand
TATACAGGAATAAATTCATCTTACTGATAATTTGGATTCTGGGTGAACACGCCTTTATTCGATACCGCATCGATCTGGCTCTGGGGTATCGGCCTCACCGAATGAAAGGGTTGGACAAATGGCGCTGCATCGGGGTTCAGGGCCTTGATACGCGAGACCAGCTTGCCGGTCCTTTTCAGATCCATCCAGCGTAACTGTTCCCCGCAGAGTTCCCGGGCCCTTTCATCGAGGATAAAGTCGAGGGTCACCTGTCCGGGAGTGATCTGCATAGCTGCCGTATGTCCGGGGATGGCCGCCCGGGTCCGCAGCACGTTCAGGTAATAGGCAGATGAATCCAGCTTACCCGCATTCAGTTCCGCCTCTGCCGCGATGAGGTACATCTCACCCAGGCGCATGACAAATGCATCCCTGGCGCTTTGCGCTTCTGCGACGCTGGCCCGGGTGGAGTCCATGAATTTTTTCAGGGAGACATAGAATTTCCGCTGTGTCGGAACACCGCTGGCGTCATAGACCTTCGATAGGTCGTAGGTCGTATATTTTGGACTGAGGGAGCCGGTGGGGATGATCGTTTTGGGACAGTAGACAGCAGTATCCCCTACTTTAAAACTGACGCTGGTAGTGGTCCCGTTGATAACGGCAGTCCCTGCCTTATTCGCATACCATACCGTCTGGAAGGAACCCGCATAGCGGGAATCGTTGGCTTCGTCGAACATATTCAATAAGGCAAGGGTAGGCATGTACCGGTTGAACGGCCGTCCATTGTTGATATCCCTCAGGAGTATGGTGGTCGACACCTGGTCATAGACCATCAGGAAGAGCATGTGACCGCTGTTGGAGCCGCGAGAATGCCCATAAGGATAAATGGCCGTCTGAAGATCATTATAGGAAAGGTTGGTCGAGTAATCTATCGCCCAGATCACTTCCTTATTCTTCAGGTTGCCCATATTCCAGAGATCGGAATATTTGGGAAGGAGGGTAAATCCATAGTTCTTGATGACATCGTTGCTCAGGGCGATCGCCTGATCGTTCAGGCCCCTGTTGAGACAGATGCGGGCAAGGAAAGCCTTGGCGGCCGGTTGTGTCACGCGCCCATAGTCCGTGGTGGTGGCCGGCAGGTTGGCAACGGCGTATTGCAGATCCGACAGGATATACTTGTAAAAGGTATCTACGGGAGTCCTGTTGGCGGTGGTCACCGCCCCTAAGACCGGTTGCGTGGTAAAATTTACGCCGCCCCATATTTCCACGATATGCCAGTAATAAAAAGCCCGGAGGAAGCGCAGCTCGGCCTCTCTGGTGGTCTTTTGCAAGGGGGTGTAGTCGGTGACATTCCCTACCTGAGCGATCCCCGTATTGACGAGATTGATGGCCGCATAGGAGTTTTTCCAGAGGGAATCCAGTGCGGACGTATTATTGCCCTGGAGATTGTTATAGGTAGACAGATTTGTGTACACATCGCCCGTCCCGCTGGTCCAGATATCGGTGCCCAGCTCCATGACGCTGTAGGCCTCTTCTTTTCCGTACCAGAAACGGCTGAAGGAATACGAGGCGTTTACCAATGTCTCGAAGCCCGCAGCGTTGTTGTAAACGGTGCTCGCCGTCAGGCCGCTGGGATTGTATTCGACGAGTTTTTTCTGGCAGGAGGTTAGTGCGGCTGCACAGATCACTAGTAAGAGCAGCCTGGTAATTATAGTATTGTTCATGACGAATCGTTGAATAATGAATAAAAGAATTTACAGATCGATAGATAATCCCGTAACCACCAATTTGGTCAGGGGGCCTTCGAATGAGCCTCCGCCTTCCGGATCGTAATCTTTTACTTTTGAAAAAGTAAAATAGTTCTTCATGCTTGCATATACACGCAGGCCATTCATGTGCCATCTGCGAACAAGCGTCGGCGGTAAGGTATACCCGATCGTAATATTCCTGATCTTCACGAAAGAGCCGTCCTTATACCCAAGCGTGGTAGCGAAGGGCAGCGCCGCTCTCGAAACATTGGCATTGGGCCTCGGATAATCGTTTGTCGGATTTTCGGGGGTCCAGTAATTCACGTTCGCTCCGTTCTCGATGGCATTGGGCTCGAACTTGTTGGCATAGGCCGATGTGAACATCTGTCCGATCCTTGCGAATACATACACACTCAGGTCGAAATTGCTAAACCTCAGATCATTGCTGAAGCCAACGCTGTAATCGGGGACCGCCGAGCCGAGCACTTTCCTGTCGTTGTTGGCATCTATCTTTCCTTCCGGCTTACCCGCGGGACCGCTGATATCCCTCACCCGGATATCCCCTGGCTTGTAACCATAGCTTTTTGCCAGGGCGGAGTCGGCCGTTTGCCAGATGCCCGTTTTTCTATAATCATAAAAAGAGTTCACAGGAGAGCCGATGATCCATTTGTTGCCGATATCGCTCTGATTACCTACCAGCTCTACGATCCTTTCTTTGTTGCGGGTATAGGTCAGCGAGGTGGACCAGGTAAGGGTCTTTGACTGGATATTGATGGTCTTCAGCGAAACTTCGATCCCGTTGTTACGCGTCTTGCCAATATTTTCCAGGATCTTGGATACGCCCGATGTGGAAGGCAGCTGTCTGGTCAGCAACAGGTCATGGGTCCTGGAGTCGTAATAATCTACGCTGGCGGAGACCCTGCCTTTGAACAGGGAGAAATCGACGCCTGCGTCAGCCGAACCCGTGAGTTCCCATTTCAGATTGGGATTGCCCGTCTGGGGGTCCAACCCATAAGCCAGCGCGCTCTGATCGTTCCATTCGAAGGGAATGAGCAACAGACCGCTCTGTGTCTGGTAAGCGCCTACGGCGGCGTTCCCCGTGACCCCATAGCTGGCCCGGAGCTTCAGGTCGCTCAGCAAGTGCTGGCTGCGCATGAAGTTCTCGTCGATGATACGCCAGGCTGCTGCTGCCGAAGGGAAAAAC
>DATHHO010000133.1:0-4270 GCA_035317125.1 Puia sp. | reverse complement strand
CGTCATGGTGCCGGGCAACCTCTCGGTGACCCTGAACGCCACTGCGAAAAAAGTGCAGTATAACGGAATGGATATAAATGATTTCAAAGGACAGCTGGTGATCGACAGCGGAGAGCTGAAGCTGAACAAGACGGGCTTCACGCTGATCGGGGCCCCGGTGGAGATGGATGCGCAATACAAAAGCCTTTCTCCGCAGCGGGCGCAGTTCGACTATCATATCAGCGCAAAAGAGTTCGACATAAAAAAGGCCTATAAAGAAATAAAATTATTTCACGACCTGGCCAGCTCCGCATCGAAGGCGGAAGGGATCATATCGCTGGACTATCAACTGGCCGGCAAGCTGGATGCCGGAATGCATCCGGTGTACCCTTCTTTAAAAGGGGGAGGAGTGCTGTCCGTGAAAAAAGTAAAGATGAAAGGGCTGAAATTATTCGGCGCCGTCAGCAAGGAATCGGGCAAGGATATCAACGATCCTGATCTTTCCAAAGTGGACATCAAAACCGCCATCAACAATAATATCATAACGATCGGGCGTACCCGCATGAAAGTCTCGGTGTTCAAGCTGAGGATGGAGGGGCAGGCCAGTTTCGATGGCAAGCTCAATCTCCGGTTCCGCGTAGGCCTTCCGCCATTCGGCGTGATCGGCATCCCGCTGAAGATCACTGGCACCCAGGACAACCCAAAGGTCAGCGCGGGCCGTGGCGGCAAGAAGGACGAACTACAGGAGACGGAGGATAAGGACGAAGAAGGAAAGGAGAACTGACAGCAGGTCCGTGCCCGGATGCGCCCGGTCGGCCAGCGCGGCGTGGCTGCCCCTGCACGGGACGAGTCATATAGCTTTTGCCGGACGAGTCACCCGGTCGCATTTATGAACAGGCATCGTATCGAAACCGAACAATTCCCATCTTGATTTATGGCATAAGCTATTGGAGGATAAGAATATAGCATATTGGCACTTTATTGGTTCCAGGACTACTATGCTGAAAAACTATTTCACCACCGCCCTGCGCGGTCTGCGCACCAACAAGGTCCATTCCTTTATAAACATAGCTGGGTTGTCCGTTGGGATGGCCGTAGCCATGCTGATCGGATTATGGATCTGGGATGAGCTCTCTTTCGACAAATACCATCAGCACTATGACCGGATAGCGAGGGTGATGCAGCAAAAAATCTTAAATGGCGTCATCGGTACCGGTGCGCCCATTCCAATACCTCTGGAAGAAGAAATGCGCAAGAGCTATGGCGGCGATCTTGAGCACATCGTCATGTGTTCATGGACCGACTACCATATTTTAGCGGTCGGAGATAAAAAGATCTCCTATACCGGCACATTCATCGGTGCGGAAGCACCGGAAATGTTTACGCTTAACATGCTGAAAGGGACCCGCAGCGGACTGAAGGATCTGTCCTCCATCCTGCTCTCCCGGTCGGTGGCCAGGGCATTGTTTGGCGATGCCAACCCGATAGGCAAACCGGTAAAGATGGATAATAACAACAGCTTTACCGTCACGGGAGTTTATGAAGACCTGCCCCGCAATACTACTTTCCACGACATTACCTTCATGCTCCCCTGGGAATATTATAAACAAAATTCGTTGTCAAAAAGAATACTCTCGGACTGGAGTGACGACAGCTGGATGATGTATGTACAGATGGCTCCTCATGCCGATATGGCGAAAGTGTCGGCGAAAATAAAAAATGCAAAGCTTGACAATGCCGGACCTGCCTTAGCCAAATTCAAACCGCGGCTGTTCCTGCAACCGATGAGCAGATGGCGGCTGTACAGTCAGTTTAAGAACGGGGTGAATACCGGTGGTGCTATCCAGTATGTCTGGCTCTTTGGCATTATCGGCATGTTCGTCCTGCTGCTGGCCTGTATCAATTTTATGAATCTCAGCACCGCGCGTAGTGAGAAGAGGGCGAAGGAAGTGGGGATCCGTAAGGCCATCGGATCCCTGAGAGGACAACTGATTATCCAGTTCTTTTGCGAGTCCCTGCTGATGGCTATCGTGGCTTTTGCCTTTTCCATGTTGCTGGCATCGCTGATCCTTCCGTTCTTTAATGAGATGGCGGATAAAAAGATTGCTGTTCCGTGGAGCAACCCGCTCTTCTGGATGATAAGCGCCGGCTTTACATTATTTACGGGCCTTATCGCCGGCAGCTACCCTGCACTTTACCTCTCTTCTTTTCAGCCGGTGAAAGTATTGAAAGGGACCTTCAGGGCGGGCCGGTTCGCTGCCATACCCCGCAAAGCGCTGGTCGTGCTCCAGTTCACCGTCTCCGTTGTGCTGATCATCGGTACCATCATCGTATTTAAGCAGATCCAGTTTGCGAAGAACCGTCCGGTGGGGTATAGCCGGGATGGGCTGGTCAATATAGCCATGACCAACAACGACCTGAATGAACATTTTAATGCAGTGAGGACCGACCTGCTGAGATCCGGAGCGATAATGGAGGTCTCTCAGTCATCCAGTCCCGCTACTGCGGTGGATAATAACAGGAGCGGGGTGGAATGGAAAGGGAAGGATCCGGATATGACCGATGACTTTGCCAATATCAGGGTAACATCGGAATATGGCAAATCGGTGGGCTGGCAGGTTATGCAGGGAAGGGATTTTTCGGCCCGGTTCCTGACAGATTCATCGGCCGTCATCTTGAACGAGACGGCGGTAACCTATATGGGGCTCAAACACCCGGTGGGGGAGATCCTCAGATGGGGCAATAAGGATCATTATGTGATCGGCGTAGTAAAGGACATGCTGATGTCCTCTCCCTACGAACCCGTTAAACAAACGATCTTTTATATCACCAACAGCGGTTTCGGATATCTGAACATAAAGATCGATCCGGATGCCAGCACCCGTGAGGCGATCAATAAAATTGCGGCGGTCTGCAAGACGTATTCTCCATCAGTCCCCTTCTCTTACCGGTTCGCTGACGAAGAGTATGCAAAAAAATTCAGCAACGAAGAGCGTATCGGCAAACTGGCCAGCTTCTTTGCGATCCTGGCCGTATTCATCAGTTGTCTCGGCTTGTTTGGCATGGCCACATTTATGGCAGAGCAGCGTATCAGGGAAATTGGCGTGCGCAAAGTGCTGGGCGCGTCGGTGTTCAATTTGTGGAGCCAGATGAGCAAGGACTTTGTCTTGCTGGTGGTTGTCTCGCTGTTCATAGCCATCCCCCTTGCTTATTATTTTATGGGCAACTGGCTGCTCCATTTCGAATACCGTTCGGATATGCCCTGGTGGGCTTTTGCAGCGGCTGGCATGGGAGCGATCCTGATCACGCTGCTGACGGTGAGCTATCAGAGTATCAGGGCGGCATTGATGAATCCCGTGAAGAGCCTGAGGGCTGAATGACGACATGCGACCGTGCGGGTCAGTAATGCCATCACCGTGGGTATGTTATACCCCGGTCATGCGACCGGCAGCCGCGGCCTCAATAATATCTCCCGATCAGCGGATTGTCCACGATCATTTTCTTCATCGCACTGGGGTCGATGGCCCCTTGTTTCGCGTAGATGATCTTTCCTCCCGGCCCCACCAGCAGCGTATAAGGAAGTGCGCCCTGCCAGTTGGGATCTATCGCCTCGATCAGTTTGTATTTGTTATCGACGCTGAAGATATAATTGGTATTCGAGGCCTGCTCCTTCTGCAGGAACTGGAGGGCTTTTTCTTTTTTGGCCGGTTCGTCGGCGCTGATGCTGATGAATTCGAAATCCCTCCGCCGGTACATCCTGTTCATGGTGACGAATTCGGGGAACTCGGTGACACATGGGCCGCACCAGGTAGCCCAGACATTGACGAGGAGCAGCTTGCCCGAATTGTTCTTCAGCAAGTCCTTCAATCCCTGTTCGCCGATCGTATCCAGCTTCACCGGCTCCTTTGCCCATTCTTCCCTGGCTTTGGCGATCCAGTCGCTCTTTTCCGTCCATTTCACCGAGCATCCGAACACCTTGGTCGTCTGCACCGGGACTTCCTTATTGTTCAGCAACGCTTCGATGGCATTGCGGGTATCCTGGCTGGTGGGCGTGCCGGTTGGTTTTTCCACGTCGTCGATCCGGCCGCTGTAGCGGAGCTTTCTGTCTTTGTCGAAAATAAATACATGGGGTGTGGCGACCGGCCCGTATTTTCTGGATACGCTTTCCGTTGCGCCATCATATAAATAGGGAAAATTATAATGCTTTTGCGCGGCCCGCCGTTTCATCTCGGCAAAACTGTCGCCCATGTCGGTATAACCCAACTCATCGAGCCGGATGGACTTCGGATCG
>DATHHO010000132.1:0-3702 GCA_035317125.1 Puia sp. | reverse complement strand
CGGCGGCGGCACGCTTCCGAAAGGAAATGAGCGGAAAGTATTCCTGAATTTCCGGAACAACCTCATTATGCTGGCAAAGAACCTTCCCGCCGGCCAGCTTGTGTGGAAAATACCGCTCCGGTTCTTGCTGGATAATATTTCTGCCTGGAAATCGCTGTTTGCGGGGGAGGCGGTCTATTTCTGGGCCATTGTGGAGGCCCATCTGGCCTTTATAAAGTGGGCGCTGTTCAAGCGGAAACAAAGCGTTTTCCCCCGGAAAAAGCAGGGAAAACTCCATGGTTTGTACTCCCGCAGCATCGCCTGGCAGTATTTTGTACTGGGTAAGAAAACTTTTACCGAAATTATGAGGGGCAAAAGCTGATTTTTTCACCCAAAGCATTATTTTTGCCTGGTAATTAAACCATTATGGATCAAGAACAAGAGATCAAGAACCCTAAGTTGAAAGATATCGCCTATAGCTGGGTGAATTCGTCCGTCTTCCTGTTTTACCTGCAGGTATTCTGCATGGTCGCCTTCCTTCTCGGGGGCTGCTATGGGCTCTACACCCACCATTATAAGGGTAAGCCACAAGTGAATGTACCGGGCAATACGTTGTATACGCCACAATACAAGTAAGGAAATTTTTTCGGTAGGAGTAGATTCGCTATTTTTGCCGTCCCAAATAAGTTCTTTAAGCTGCCGGAGCCTTTAATGTCGCTGATTAGCAGAGGATAAAGCTCACGGTTTGTTTTTAATGCGGAAGTAGCTCAGTTGGTAGAGCGCAACCTTGCCAAGGTTGAGGTCGCGGGTTCGAGCCTCGTCTTCCGCTCTTTTGGAATTCCATCCGCGGGTCTTTTTGACTTCAGCCGATGGAATTTTTTGTTTTAACCTGCCGGGATAGCCCAAAAAGATACCTGGGTGGCGGAACTGGTAGACGCGCTGGACTTAAAATCCAGTTTCCCGCAACGGAAGTACGGGTTCAACTCCCGTCCCGGGTACACGCAGAAAGCCGCTGATAAAGCGGCTTTTTTTATTTTTATCATGGAACCTCTTTCAAAAGCTCTTGTAATTCTTTATTGGATATGTCGCCTTGTTCAGATTTATCATATATCGACAAGAGGTAGACAATTTCGTCAGCGATCACAATATTGGTGATTATTCTGGCGCCGCCTGATTTCCCCTTTCCTTTCGAGGAAATAGAAAGTCTGATCTTATAGCAATTATTTCCTAATGAAGTCCCTCGCTCGCGGTTTTCTTTGAGGTCTTGTACTAGTGAGAGTAGTTCCTTTTGGAGGGAATGACATTTTTTTATTAGGCGCTTGGCCTGTCGTTCAAAAGCCGATATAGACTTTACTTTATAGCTCATTCAAAAAATCCTCGGCATTACGAGCCTTTTTCTTTCCGGCCTTTATCAGTTTCATTTCTTCTACTGCTTCTTTAACTCCAGCAAGAATTTGTTCTTTGCCAGATTTCTCGGCTTTGCCTACCTTCTTTAACCCAAGGCTTTCAACCAGTTCAAGGAAGAATGGATATTTTTTATCGGGAATTTCTATTGTTACCTGCTTCATAATCACAAATTTACTATGTTTTTTAGAATTGTTCAAGTTCCGATCCTGGGTTCACTTAGTCATTTTAATTCCTCGAAATGAAAGTTTATTCTATAACGTATTGATATAAAGGTGATTATGGAAATGATTACAAATGCTCTACGTCCTCCCTCATCCCCTTAACTTTCCCGCTCAACATCAACCCGATCACAAACCCAGCAACCAACCCGCCGAGATGCGCGGCATTGTCCACATTGCCGGCGAGGCCCATGAGCAGATTGTAACCGATAAAGATCAGCGTGCTGGCCAGAAAAACTTTTTTCATGGCGGGCGGAAAGGCTCCGGTCAACAGGAAAGCAAGAAAGATCCCATACATCCCGAAGATGGCTCCTGAAGCGCCTACCGCCACCACGTTCGGATGGACCTTATAGCTTGCGAGGCTGGCAAGTATTCCGGTAACCAGATAACAGATCGCAAAACGATTCCGACCAAGCAAGGGCTCCAGAAATATACCGACAAACAAGAGCGCATACATGTTCAATGCCAGATGCATGAGGCCCACATGCAAAAAAATGCTGGTAAGCAACCGCCACCACTGGCCGTCAGAAGTATAAGGCCCATAATTGCCGCCCCAGGAGGCCAGGTCAGCGGCGGTGAATTCGATAAAGCCCAACCCGGCTATGACCATGGCAATAAAGACGGTCAGATTCAAAAAAATGATCACCATCGTCACTGCATATTCTTTTCGGAGGACAAAGGCCGGCAAAATTGCTTTCCACCCCGACCCGGATGCTGGTTCCTTTTCGGACGCTGCATGGGCATGGGTACCATGACCCGCAAGGAATGCTTTCACTTTGTCCTCGTCTACCGGTATAAAGAGTAAGATCAAAAAATAGAGAGCGGCGCCGATGGCCAACGACCCGAAGATCCAGGGAAGTTTGCTCCCATTCCTTTTTTCAAATGGTTCATTCTGGGCGATCAGCAAGCGCAGCCGTTCGCCAGGATGGACCCTTCGGGAAGTGCTGACGGCTTTCTGATACTCCGTATAATCATCGTCATAGGAGATCTCGTCGAAATACGAAAAGTGTTTCACGGGACGTTGAACGTAATCCAGCCAGCTCTCATCAATAAATTCTTTTATCTGCCTCAGTTTCGTATCATCGTCAAGACGATTGCTGATCTGCTTATGATATTTGACGCCGATCCATGCCAGCGGATAAAAAGAGCTATCGAGTTCTGTTCCGGTAATTTTAGTTGTCCCGCTCTCACCCTGCGACCGGGACATTCCAGAATCCGGCAGGACGCTGGTAGCGCCCAATGCTTTCATACTATCCGGATCAAGGGAAGTTATCAATACCACTCCGTTCTTGCCGGCAAGCCCATATTTCGCAAGCGCCGCGGCGCCCTTCACCACTTCTCTGTTGGCAATCCTATCAGGCGGGATCTTCATGATCGCAAGGCTATCGGAAAGCGATCCATTCAGAAAATACAAACGACGATCATCGGATATGGGATAATGCCGGTTATCGGCCCGTGGCACCATCCCATTGTCATAAAATGGACAGGCTATATAAAGGGAAAGCTCAAGATTTTGATTGTACTTGCCCGATACCTTTCTCTTAAGATGAGTGCGTGTATATTCCCGGTCAATGCTATAGTCCTTGATCCGGTAATACCTGCTGTCACTGATCTTTGCCATCTCTTTCACATCATTCAGATCGCTCAGTTTACCTGCGGCCGTGTTAAGATAAGCCTGGGCAATGACTAAAGGAATGATAGGTATAAATCCTGCCAGAAAGATCATGGCGAAGATCGGATCGCGCGCCTTTTTTCTGTATTTTAATAACCTGAGCCTTGGGCGGTACCAGATGATCAGCGGGACCCATGGCAGGGCCGCGGGAATCCACAGATCACGTGTTTCTTCCTTAATTACGAAAAGCTGGAGCCGGATGAACAGCAACCAGTTCAGAAACGTATACAGGCAGACGATCCCGATGCATAGTAGCAGGTAGGGGAAATAAACAAGGCGCAGCTTGGTCCGAAGGGAATGATTCATGTGGCTTGGGAATCTGAGGACTTGATCCATGAAATTAATTAAATTTACGTTCTTTATGAAAAGACTCCTATTTACGCTCTGGCTTTTGATGATCTGCTGCCGGTGTCTCATCGCACAGAC
>DATHHO010000131.1:0-22115 GCA_035317125.1 Puia sp. | reverse complement strand
TATGCCATCGGCAGTAGGTTATCAGCCTACCCTCGCTACGGAAATGGGTCTCATGCAGGAAAGGATCACCTCTACCAAGAATGGTTCCATCACCTCCGTTCAGGCGGTATATGTACCTGCGGATGACCTTACCGATCCGGCCCCCGCAACGACATTTGCGCATCTCGACGCCACAACGGTACTGAGCCGTAAGATCGCCGACTTAGGGATCTATCCTGCCGTGGATCCTCTCGATTCTACTTCGCGTATCCTCACCCCCAAGATCGTGGGTGACGCACATTATAATTGCGCAAATAATGTCAAGCTGATCCTCCAGCGGTATAAGGAGCTTCAGGACATTATCGCTATCCTCGGTCTGGATGAACTGAGCGACGAGGATAAGATGACCGTGGCAAGGGCCCGTAAGGTTCAGCGCTTCCTCTCACAGCCTTTCCATGTGGCAGAACAGTTCACCGGCCTTAAGGGTGTGCTGGTGCCCATCGAGGAGACCATCCGCGGCTTCAACATGATCATGGATGGTGAAGTGGATGATTATCCGGAAGCGGCCTTCAACCTGGTCGGTACCATCGATGATGCCATTGAAAAAGGTAAGAAACTCCGCGCACAGGCTCAGGGATAGCGGAGCAGCTTTATAATTCAGAAATTATGAACTTAGAAATATTAACGCCCGAAAAAAAACTCTTCAGCGCCGATGTTTACGGTGTGCAGCTGCCCGGAGTATCCGGTCTGTTCGAAGTACTGGACAGGCATGCTCCCCTGGTGAGCGCCCTGA
Source organism: Puia sp. (assembly GCA_035317125.1). Lineage (GTDB taxonomy): Bacteria > Bacteroidota > Bacteroidia > Chitinophagales > Chitinophagaceae > Puia. Next base: position 21,343 of record DATHHO010000131.1, on the reverse strand, counting down.
AATCAGGCAGGGTGAAAGTGTTGAAGGATAAAAATAATCATCTTGCTTTCTTCGATGTGCAGAGCGGCTTTGTAGAAGTCATTCACAACAAGGTCACCGTGCTGGTAGAAGGCGCTGTTCCCGTAGAAGGGAAATAAACAGGCCGGCAGATCCATTGCCGTAACGACCTTTGACGCCTTTTCTTATCCGGAGCACGCAAAAAAAATGTTAAAAGCCCCGCTGCAAAGCGGGGCTTTTTTGTTCGCTGAAATCTATATTTTAATGAGATTTTAAAGAGTGTTAGCTCCCTGTTAAAGCTGCCCCGGTGAATAAACCAGGGCATTTTTTTTGTGTCTCACTGAAAATAAAAAGGCAATGAATATGATTAAGAAGCTAGGCGGGCTGACCTTTTTAGCCCTTACGGCCATTGTATTATTCGATAGCTGCAAAAAAGATCCGCTGAACAACCTCACCAACGATGAGTCGAGGATCTATATTTCCAATTTCGATACCACGGCTGTCTTCAGCAATTACAAAACGTTCAGCATTACGGATTCCGCCGAAGTCATTCAGGACAATCATTCGGTCGGAAAAGAACTGCACAGCTTTGACTCTACCGTGATCAGCGCTGTTGCCCAGGTCATGCAGCAGAGGGGTTACCGGCTGGTGGACAAGGGCAGCTCTCCCGATCTGGCGGTGAATGTTTCAAAGGTGTACAGCACGTCTACCGGTGTCTTCAGCTATGATGACTACTGGGATTATTATGGCGACTATTATGATCCATACTATTGGGGCTATCCCGGGTATGGCTACTATTCTCCCTATGCCGTCGGCGTTTACAGCATACAGACCGGCGGGCTGGAGATAGACCTGCTGGACCTGAAGAACGCGGTGGCGCATGATAATAAGATCCAGTTTGTATGGACGGGCCTTGCAAGAGGAGAGAACGTCTTGAGCACGGGCAATGCGGCAACCGGGGTCAATGCCTTGTTCAGTCAGTCTGCATATCTTAAAACCAATTAATAAAACTCGTAAAGGAATAAAGGAGGCAACAATGAGACCGATATTAAAATACGGCGCCGTCACGGCGATCATCCTGATGATCTGTTCGCAAACGAGGGCGCAGAATGCGCTGCAGATGAGCATTGGATATAATGTAAATATTCCTTCCGGTGACTTCCGGAACCTCGTCACCAACCCGGCTTATAAGGGGTTTACCGCGGGTCTGGCTTATCCGCTGAACGATCGGTTCAGCCTGGGATTAAGCTTTGGATACAATGATTATTATCAGAAATATCCTCGACAGGTGTATGATGACGGGAAAGGCTCGAACATTTCCGCAGTGGTCAGCAATTCCATACAGCAGATCCCGCTGCAGATCACCGCCAATTATACCCTGTTGAACAAAGGGTTCATACGGCCATATATCGGAGGTGGCGCAGGCGTAAATTTTATCAGCTTCGACCAGTATCTGGGAGAGTTTGATAATCCGGAGTCGTCGACCAGACTGAGCCTTACGGGCGAGGCGGGGTTCTTTATTCCCCTGAGCCGGTATTCATCCACGGCGCTGAAAATAGGGGCTTCGTACAACTATGTCCCTTATCATGAAAATGGGATCGCCAACCTTGATACATGGGGGATCCATGCGGGGATCAGGTTTCCGCTGCATTGATGTGCCGCATCAGCGCGGGAACCTGCCGCGACAATCTATACGGGACAGGGCCTGTGGCATAGCCGCAGGCCTTAATTTAATTGTGGATCGATGGGGAAGTTGATCATGATCTCGTAATCCCCTCCCATCTGGCGGAGCGCTTCCTTCCAGATCTCGTCGGGGTCTTCATGAAATACCAGTTTGTGGCTCGCCTGAACGGTGAGCCATGTTTTTTCTTTTAATTCATCATCCAGCTGACCGCTGCCCCAGCCGGAGTAGCCGATGTAGAAGCGGATCTTGCCGGCATCGATCTCGCCGGAACGGATCAGCCCGATGGCCGTTTCAAAATTGCCTCCCCAGAATACACCGTCCACGATCTCATAGCCGCCCGTTATTTTATCGGGGTATTGATGCAGGAAATGGATAGTATCCATCTGCACCGGCCCCCCGTGATAGACCGGGATCTTCAGGTCATCCAGACCACTGACCAGCTCGTCGAGGGTATAATCGTAATTCTTGTTCAATACGAATCCGAAGCTGCCTTCCTCCTGGTGTTCGCAGAGGAAGACCACGGTCCGCATGAAATTCGGATCTTTTAAAAAAGGATCAGCGATCAACAATATTCCGGGCGCCGGGCTATCCATGGAGTCTAAATTAAGTAAAAATCCCTTTTCTTTGTGAAACCTTCGTTAAATAGCCTGGTCTATTCGGGCCAGGAGGGGGCGCCCCTGTATCCTTTTGGTAAATTTGCAGTCGGACACCTGAAAATCGTCAGAAAAAAAGCGGATGAAAAAAATTTTCCCCATCATTTTTGTGCTGATCACCCTGTCGCTTATCGGCATCATCTATATCCAGATCAACTGGATATTGACCATGGTCGAGAACAGGCAGGAGCTGCTCAAGCATAAGGTGGCCGATGCCATGAATGATGTGGGCCAGCAGCTCATCGATCAGAAAGGACCTGCCGCCACTCCCAAGACCCTGCGCATGCGACCGGGGTTTGCCTGGCGGCCATCCGACCAGTTTATGATGGAGCTGATGAAGCCACGGACCATTGCCGCAAATTTTACACCGGACGATATCAATGACAAACTGAAGAAAGCCTTCATACTCCGGGGGCTGAAGGATACCCGGTTTGAATTCTGCGTATCCGCCGATTTCGGTATTTCTACCAATCTTTCATTCCCCGCACCCGAGATCCATTCGAAAGGTTTCAATAAGGAAGTGGAGGACACCATACACAACCAACCGTTTGTTTATCCGTTGCAGGCATCGGCAAATGCCGGGCTCGGAAGTATTTTACCGGATGAAGTGCTGGTCCTGGTAGTCCCTAATTTCAGAAATATCATTCTCGGAGAAATGCGGTGGATGATCGCGGGAGCGATATTCTTTACCCTGGTGATCATCGCCGCCTTCTATGTCACGGTGAATGCGCTGTTGCGGCAGAAGAAGCTCAGCGAGATCAAGAACGATTTCATCAACAATATGACGCATGAGTTCAAGACGCCGCTGGCTACGATCTCCCTGGCCGTCGATGCCCTGCGTAATGAGAAGGTAGTACACGACCGCCAAAAATCGGAATACTTCTCCAGCATCATCAAGGAAGAGAACAAGCGGATGAACAAACAGGTGGAGACCATCCTGCAGGCGTCTTTGCTCGACCGTCAGGAACAGCAGCTCAATCTTCGTCCCATACACGCACACGAGACAATCCAGGAGACCATGGAGAATTTTCATCTGCAGCTGGAAGGGAAGGGGGGCAGGGCCGAACTGCAACTGAATGCCCGGAATGATTATATCGATGCGGATGAAGTGCATTTCACGAATCTCATCACCAACCTGATCGACAACGCCGTAAAATATTCCAAAGACAATCTGCTCATAAAGATAACGACGCACAGTACGGCGAGGAACCTGGTCATCCGGATCGAGGACAATGGGATCGGCATGAGCAAGGAGACCCAGCGGCGGATCTTCGAAAAATTCTATCGCGCCCACACCGGCAACCTGCATAATGTCAAAGGCTTTGGCCTTGGGCTGAGCTATGTAAAAACCATCGTCGAAGCCCATCACGGAAAGATCAAGGTGGAAAGCCTGATCGGCAAGGGCACGACCTTCACACTGGAATTCCCGCTGAAACAGGATAAATAGGCAGGTGCGTCGCCGTTCTTCCCCGCGCCGGCATCCCCGGACCTTTTCACGTCTTCCGGAACAACAAGCTCCCATCTCCATAGCTCAGAAAGCGGAAGGAATGATCCAGCGCATATTGATAGACTTTTTTCCAGTCCTCCCCGATAAGGGCGGCGACCAGCAACAACAGGGTGGATGAAGGCTGGTGAAAATTGGTGATCAGCCCCCCCGCTACTTTCCAGCTATAGCCCGGCGTGATGAGGATCTGTGTTTTTGTAAAGAATTGCATGAGTTCCCGTCGCTCCATCCAATGCAGCAAAGCCCGCAGGGCTTCCTCCATACCGATCCCCTCGTCCGGTCGCGTTCGCTCCGCCTGATTCTCCTCCCCGCCTCCGGCAGGTTCATCGTGCTGCTCACCTTCATATGGATCCCACTGATGTACGACGAGGTCCTCAGGCAGGACAGCCGGGTTGCGGATCACTTTAATGCCCAGCCAGTACAGGCTTTCGATCGTCCGCAGCGAAGTGGTCCCGACGGGGATGATACACCCCCCGGAGGCGTCAAGGATCTTTTTCAGCGTGTCCTGCCCGATGGTGATGAACTCGGAATGCATGACATGCTCTCCAAGGGTTTCGCCTTTCACCGGCATAAAAGTCCCAGCACCTACCTGCAGGGTGGTATAGTCGGTCCGGATGTTTTTTTCTTCCAGGGTTTGCAGGATCGTTGCGGTAAAATGCAGGCCGGCTGTGGGGGCTGCCACCGATCCGTCATGCCGGGCATATACGGTCTGGTATCTTTCGTTGTCGGACTGCTCCGCAGCCCGGTGTATATAAGGCGGCAGGGGCATAAGTCCGGCGCGGTGCAGCAGTTCGGCGAAGGATAAATTTTCCGGCGACCAGGACAGCCCGACAAGAAAGCAACCCTCCAGTTTTTCCAGCCAACGGGCTTCGAGTACCAGCCCGTCCGCCTCCAGCCTGAGCACCTGTCCCGCTTTCCATTTGGACGCTCCCCCGATAAGACATTTCCACCGGACCCCTCCCGTCTGCCGCATGGCCGTTCCCGGATCGGAATATTCGGGTGGCGGCTCAAGGCAAAATATTTCGATCCGCGCTCCGCTGGGTTTCTGAAAGACGATCCTCGCCTCCACGACCCTGGTGTTGTTAAAGATCAGCAGCGTGTTATCGGGGAGATGACCGGCGATATTCCGGTAGCGGTCCTCGCCGATGATACCGTCGCGGTAGATGAGCAGTTTACTGTCGTCGCGTTCGGGCAGCGGATGATCGGCGATGCGTTCCTGTGGAAGATCATAACGGAAGTCCGCGATGGAGAGATGTTTGGGGTGCATAGTCCTGGCGGCCAACTGCCGCCGGTTTTAAGCCACGAATTTACGGAACTATTTGCAGCAAGTTTCAGCGGCTCATAAGGCCCGTCATCGCTTGCTCACCGGGACCACCAGCTGCTTATCCACACCTTATCCACTGTAATTCACATCCTATCCACATCAAAAATCCCCTGAATCGGGCGGAAGAATCCGTTGAAACCCCGGCTGGCAGGCTTCTCTGACAGGCATGACCCTGTGGAAAAATTAAATTTTTCAATTTAGCCTAAGGAAGTGGGAAAAAGTGTTATTTTGTGTTTGTTTTAATTTATTTCGATTCAACACCTCCTAAATGATTGGTTTTCTGGGCGAATACGAAGCTACCCTCGACTCAAAAGGTCGCTTCCTTCTACCGGTTGGCTTCAAAAAACAGCTTCCGGAAGAGGGGAGTGCCCAGTTTGTCATAAACAGAGGCTTCGAAAAATGCCTTAGTCTGTATCCAATGAGTAAGTGGGAGCCCATTTTTACGAGGATGAGTAAGTTGAATGATTTCGACCCTAAAGTTCGGGAATTCAGGCGATATTTTTTGAATGGCGCTACCATGCTTGAGCTGGATTCCGCGGGCAGATTGCTGGTCCCCCAGAACCTTAAGGAATATGCCGGCCTGGAAAAAGATATCGTTCTGGCTGCTGCAAATGATAAAATCGAGATCTGGGACAAGACCAGGTACAAACAGTTCTTTGAATCTTTTTCACCGGAAGCATTCAGCAGCATAGCGAATGATGTAATGAACCCCGGAGGATCGGGTTTGCCCAGTTCAAGCTGAAAGGCGGACACATGACAATCCCCCCCTACCATACCCCGGTCATGTTGCAGGAAGCGCTGGACGGCCTGGATATACAGCCGGACGGAGTCTATGTCGACTGCACCTTTGGCGGAGGCGGTCATTCAAGGGCCATCCTCGCAAGGTTAAGCACAAAGGGCCGGCTCCTGGCCTTCGACCAGGACAACGATGCAAGGCAGAACCTTCCGGATGATCCCCGCATCAACTTTGTGCCGCATAATTTCCGTCATCTCGAAAGGTTTCTCCGGCTGCACCAGGCAATACCCGTTGACGGCATCCTGGCCGATCTTGGAGTGAGCAGCCACCAGTTCGATCAGGCGGACAGAGGCTTCTCCATCCGCCATGACAGTGATCTGGATATGAGAATGGACAAACGGCAGACGCTTACGGCATTCGACGTGGTCAGCACCCATTCCGAACAGCAATTGCACCTGTTGTTCGAACAGTATGGCGAAGTGACGAATGCCAGGACCCTGGCGAAGACCATCGTGGAATTGCGCCGTGCGGTGTCGCTGAAGACCATCCAGAACTTTAAAACGGCCCTGGGCGGCGTGGTGAAGGGGAACCCGAATAAATATTTTGCCCAGGTCTTTCAGGCCCTGCGTATTGAAGTGAACGATGAACTGGGTGCGCTGAAGCAGATGTTGCAACAAGCGCCCGGAGTGCTGAGGGCCGGCGGCCGGATAGTGATCATCACCTTTCATTCCCTGGAAGACAGGATCGTCAAGAATTTTTTTAAAAAAGGCTCTTTCGAAGAAGAACAGTCGGACGCCTTCGGAAAAAGTAACATAATCCCCTCCCTTCAGACCATAACGAAAAAACCTCTGGTACCCGGTGAACCTGAATTGAAACGAAACCCGCGGGCCCGCAGCGCAAAGCTGCGGGTCGCGGAAAAATTATAGCGCGGCCACTCCGTGGCCGGTAAAAAATGAATATGAGCGCAGCCGGTGAAAATTTAGCGGATACGATCGATGAGAGCAGGTGGGCAGGTCTCTCAGATACCAAAGGCATGGGTGGCCCGGATGACACAGACGCAGAAAGCGCAGGTCCAGGCAGCATACCTGCAAAAGGCAGGTCCGCGGCGGGCAAGAACAAAGAGGGTAAGACGAGGCTGAAGAGGCTGCTGAGCTATCGCTGGATCATGAAGAATATGTTTTTCTTTCTGTTCCTCGCAGCACTCGCCGTAGTCTATATCTATAATGGCCACTATGCGGATAAGATCGTCCGGGATATCAACCGGACCAACAGGGAATTGAAAGAATTGCAATACGAATATAAAACCTTGAAAAGCGAAGTGATGTTCCGGAGCAAGGAGAGCGAGCTGGCTAAAGCCGTTGGTCCTTTCGGGCTGAAAGAGCTGATGGCGCCGCCGGTTGTCCTGACGGACAGCAGCAAGTGATCCGTAACAGTGACGGCCATGCAGATGCAAGAGCGCGGAACAGGCGAGCAACAAAAAAGAATGGAAGTCAAACGCGACATATTATGGAGGGTCTACCTTTGCTTCATTGGCATAGCCTTGCTAAGCTTTTGTGTGCTGGGGAAGGCATTCTATATACAACGCGTCCAGGGTGCTTACTGGAGAAAGCTGAGCGACACCCTTCACCAGAAATGGATCCCACGCAACGCCGACAGAGGAACGATCTACGGCGAGGATGGCAGCATGCTGAGCACATCCGTTCCTTATTTCGATATCTATATCGACTTCGAAGCCGATGGCCTCCGGGAAAAGGATGGCAAACGATTCTACGAGAATATCGATTCCCTCTCCTACTGTCTTGCCAGCCTGCTCCGGGACAAACCGGCATCGGTCTATAAAAAAGAGCTGAAGGAAGGCTACCGTATCGGAGACCGCTATTATTACCTGACCTCCGATCTGACTTTCCAGCAATACCGGAAACTCCGGAACTTCCCGCTGGTGCGCCTGGGAAGGAATGTCAGCGGCTTCATCCCGGAAGTAACGAATAAACGGATAAATCCATTCGGTCTGCTGGCTAATCGTACCATCGGCCTGGCAAGGAACAATCCCGACAACCAGAACGTAGGTCTCGAAAGGACTTACGATACCTTATTAAAAGGGGAAGGAGGCAAACGCCTGGTCCGGTACATAGCCGGTGGCACCTATGTCCCCGTGGAAGGCTATGAGATCGAGTCGGAGAATGGGAAGGATATCATCACCACCATCGATGTGAATATCCAGGATATCGCTGAGAACGCGCTGCTGAAAGAGCTGACGGAAGATGAGGCGGAACACGGCACCTGCATCGTGATGGAAGTCGCGACCGGTAAGATCAGGGCTATCGCAAACCTGGGCCGTCAGCACGATGGCAAATACTGGGAAGATCTCAACTATGCGATCCTCGCATCGGAGCCTGGCTCCACCTTCAAGCTGGCCACGCTCCTTTCCCTTCTGGAAGACAAGGACGTCAGGCTCACCGACAATGTCGACCTGGAACGCGGCGTCTGGAAAGTCTCGGGCCGCACCGTCTATGATTCCGAGAAACATGGCGAGACGGATGTGACGGTCAAAAAGGCTTTTGAAATGAGCTCCAATGTCGGCATGGCCAAGCTGGCCACCGCCCACTATGGCGGCAACCCCGGTCAGTTCACCGATCATCTGAAGAAGCTGAAGCTGAACCTGCCCACCGGCGTCGACCTCGCAGGCGAAACATCGCCGATCGTAAAGACACCGAAGTCCCGCAGCTGGAGCGCCACGACCCTCCCCTGGATGGCTTTCGGTTACGAGGTCCTGGTCAGCCCGCTGCAGACGCTCACCCTGTACAACGCAGTAGCCAACAACGGAAAAATGATGAGGCCCTGGCTGGTAAAGTCCGTTCAGGAATCGGGGATCACGATAAAAGAGAATGAGCCGGTGACGGCCATCGATAAGATCTGCAGCGACGAGACGCTGCGCCAGCTGAAGGAATGTCTCGAAGGCGTATGTAAAGATGAAGGGGGCACAGCCGCCAAAGTGTTTAAAAATTCTTTTTACAAAGTAGCCGGTAAGACGGGAACGGCCCTGGTAGCCAATGGCAAAAAAGGCTATGCCGAACATATCTATCAGTCATCCTTTGCGGGATATTTTCCGGCCGACAACCCGAAATACTCCTGCATCGTGGTCATAAAGAACCATCCTTTTGCCCAAAAATTTGTGGGCGCCAAAGTTGCCGCGCCCGTGTTCAAGGAACTGGCGGACAAGCTGATGAGCGCCTCTCCCGATCTGTCTGCGCCCAACGTGGCATCCACAGGCCAGGACAGCGCACATTTCTATTATGCCGGTGCGACCGGAGAACTGAAAGCCGCAGCCCAGGTCTTTGGCATGGACTACCTGGATTCAACGGGGAAAAATGAATGGGCGCGCCTGTATGCCAGCAATGACCGCCCAGTGATGACCAGACAATCCGTTTCACGGCAGTTGATGCCGGATGTAAAAGGGATGGGACTGAAGGACGCCTTGTACCTGCTGGAGAACATGAACATAAAGGTCATGCCAAACGGCAAGGGTAAAGTAAAAGTTCAGAGCATAACACCGGGAACGGCGGTACAGAAGAACGAAACAGTAATTATTCAGCTTAACTAAAACGCCCACGCCCACGACGGGGCACGGAATATGGCGAATTTGCAGGACATATTATATAAGGTAAGCCTCAGGTCCGTACACGGTGACCTTGACAGGGAGATCCTGGATCTGCATACGGATTCGGGAAAGGTCTTTGCCGGCACTCTTTTCATCGCCTTGAAAGGCACACACACGGACGGACACCTGTTTATCGGTCCCGCCATTGCCTCTGGGGCCGTTGCCATCGTCTGCGAAGACCTCCCCGCAGCGCTCAGGCCGGAAGTTACTTATATCCGGGTAGAGAACAGCGCGGAAGCCGCCGGGTATATCGCACATAATTATTACGGACAACCTTCGGAGAAACTGAAGCTCGTAGGGGTGACCGGCACCAACGGGAAAACGACCATCGCTACTTTATTATACAAGCTGTTTACGGCCCTGGGATCGAAATGCGGTCTGCTGAGCACCGTGGAAAATCAGATCGGCGGCAGGGTCGTACCCGCTACGCATACCACACCCGATGCGATCGCCCTGAATGCCCTTCTGAAAGAGATGCTGGACGAAGGATGCACGCATGTGTTCATGGAAACCAGCTCGCACGCAATCCATCAGCACCGCGTCGCGGGATTGCGCTATGCCGGCGGTCTGTTCAGCAACATTACCCATGACCATCTGGACTATCACAAAACATTCGACGAATATATCCGGGTAAAGAAATCATTCTTCGACACCCTGCCTTCCGAAGCCTTTGCGATCTCGAATGCCGATGATAAGCGTGGGCCCGTTATGCTGCAGAATACGAATGCGAAGAAATATTTCTATAGCCTGAAAACGGTGGCCGATTTCAAAGGGAAGATCCTGGAGAATAATCTCACCGGTCTGGTGATGCAGGTGGGAGACCAGGAAGTCCATTTCAGGCTGATCGGAGAATTTAATGCGTATAATCTTCTGGCGGTATATGGAGCGGCCATTTGCCTGGGTGAGGAGAAGCAGGAAGTACTGCGTTGCCTGAGCGTGCTCAGCGGCGCAGAAGGAAGGTTCGATTACATCGTGTCCACAGGAGAAAAGATCATCGGTATCGTCGACTATGCCCATACACCGGATGCCCTGGTCAATGTGCTCACGACCATTCAGAAACTAAGGAAAGGCTACGAACATATCATCACGGTAGTAGGCTGCGGAGGCGACCGGGACAAGACGAAGCGACCGGTCATGGGCTCCGTCGCCTGCGAATACAGCGACAAAGTGATCTTCACTTCCGATAACCCAAGGAGCGAGGACGCGGCCCAGATCGTACGCGATATGGAGGCAGGCCTGAATACGGCGGCTAAAAGAAAATACATCCCGATCGTGGACAGAAAAGATGCGATCCGGACGGCCGTCAGTCTGGCGCAGCCCGAGGATATCCTGCTTATTGCCGGGAAGGGCCATGAAAAATACCAGGAAATAAAAGGGATAAAATATCCTTTTGACGATAAGCTCGTGTTGCTGGAAATGTTGGAATTGTTCGGTAAATAAAGCGATGGCCCCGGAGATCGGGGTCAGATAAAAAGAGAGAGATGCTGTATCATTTATTCGAGTGGCTGAAACAGAGCGGTATAAAAGTGCCGGGGGGGACCCTTTTCCAGTTCATTACCTTCCGGGTGCTGCTGGCCGTCCTGTTCTCGCTGATCATCAGCATGCTCTTTGGCAAACGGCTTATCAACTACCTGCGTGAAAAGCAGGTGGGAGAGACGGTGCGTGATCTGGGACTGGCGGGAGAGCAGCAAAAGAAAGGCACTCCTACCATGGGTGGCTTTATCATCATCCTGGCCATACTCGTTCCCACCTTACTGTTAGCCAATCTGAACAAAGCCTATATCCGGCTGATGATCTTCAGCACGATCTGGCTGGGCATGATCGGCTTTATCGACGATTATCTGAAGCTGAGGTCCAAGCGCATGGCGCAGCGACAGGGAGGCAACTATAAAAAATCAAATAAGGACGGCCTTGCCGGCTGGTTCAAGATCCTCGGTCAGGTGGTCCTGGGACTGGTCGTGGCGGCTACGCTGTATTTCAACGGGAATACGAAAGTATGGCGGGAATATGTGGGACAGACCAAGCCTTCCGATACTACCGGTATAAAAATAGTCGTGCTGGACGGGAAGGAAAAATTATTCGTGGAAGCAAAGGAGCCGATCACCACCATCCCTTTTGTCAAGAACCATGAGTTCAACTATTCGAAGCTGCTGCCGACCGCGCTGCGGGGAGCGACATGGGTCTTGTATGTGCTGATGGTCATCTTCATGATCACCTTCGTCTCCAACGGGGCGAACATCACCGACGGGCTGGATGGCCTGGCCACGGGGACCAGCGCCCTCATCGGGGCCTGCCTGGGTGTTTTTGCCTATGCCAGCGGCAATATCCGTTTTGCCGAATACCTGAATATCATGTATATCCCCAACCTGGGCGAACTGTCCATTTTTATAGGCGCCCTCATCGGGGCCTGTGTAGGGTTTCTCTGGTATAATGCCTATCCGGCGCAGGTGTTTATGGGCGATACGGGCAGCCTGACCCTGGGTGGGATTATCGGGGCGCTCGCCATTATCGTACGCAAGGAGCTGCTGATCCCGATCTTCTGCGGCGTGTTCCTGATAGAAAACCTCAGCGTAGTGATCCAGGTGACGTATTTCAAGTACACCAGGAAAAAATACGGCGAAGGAAGGAGGGTTTTTCTGATGAGCCCTTTACATCATCATTACCAGAAGCTGGGTTACCACGAGAGCAAGATCGTGACCCGGTTCTGGATAGTAACGATACTCTGTGTAGCGTTTGCGATCGCGACACTGAAGATAAGATAGTGGAAAAACCAACCCTTGACCCTTGACGCAAAGAAATTGTGGTGCAGTGGATCTATGCTTTTGAAGAACCTACTTAATCCGCTCGTCGTGAGCAAATGGAATCCGGACCAGCTCCGGGTGCCCGCAAGACCGGCTCCGTGCCTTTGTAAACTATTAATTCTGATAGAGGAATGAGCAAACGCATGGTCATACTGGGCGGTGGTGAGAGTGGTGTTGGCGCGGCTTTGCTGGCTCAGCAGAAAGGATATACTGTTTTTCTTTCGGATGGCGGCCCGATGAAAGACAATTACCGGCAGGAGCTGCAGAAGGCCGGGATCGGATTCGAGGAAGGAAGGCACACGGGAGAAATGATCCTGGACGCCGATGAAGTAGTGAAGAGTCCGGGGATACCGGAAAAGAACGAATGGGTGCAGCAGATCCGGAAAAAAGGGATACCGGTCATCAGTGAGATAGAGCTGGCCTACCGTCACAAAGGGGATAGCAGGATCATCGGTATCACGGGCAGCAATGGGAAGACCACGACCACGGCCCTGACCTACCATATCTGTAAACATGGCGGGCTGGATTGTGCACTGGTAGGGAATATAGGATATTCATTCGCGCGGCAGGTGGCGGAAGACCCGAAGAAATGGTATGTGGTTGAGATCAGCAGCTTTCAGCTGGATGATATCGTGACATTCAGACCGGACGTAGCTATCCTTACCAATATCACCGAAGACCACCTGGACCGCTATGAATACAATTTTGAGAATTATATCCGGAGCAAATTCCGGATCGTGATGAATCAGACAGCGGAAGACTATTTCATTTATTGCGCCGATGACCCTGTGATAAAAAAATATATAAACCAGTATACTATTTATTCTAACCCATTACCATTTACTATGCAACAAGAACCAAACAAAGGAGGATTTATCAGGAACGGGCAGATGGTCGTTGAGACTGGCAGTGAGCGACTGCAGATGAGCATATACGATTTTGCCATTAAAGGCATTCACAATCAATATAATACTATGGCAGCAGGTATTGCATCGGCCACCGTTGGCATCCGGAAGCAGAAGATCCGTGAGGCGATCCAGAGCTTTGAAGCGCTGGAGCATCGTATGGAATACGTGAGTATGGTGAGAGGGGTGGAATTTATCAACGACTCGAAGGCGACGAATGTCAACAGCACCTGGTACGCGCTGGAGAGCATGGACAAGCCGACCATCCTGATATTGGGCGGAGTGGATAAAGGGAATGATTATTCGCTGATCCGGGACCTGGTAAAAGAAAAGGTGAAGGCGATCGTCTGCATGGGCGTAGATAACCGGAAGATCCACGAAGCCTTCCAGAATGACGTGGCGCTGATGGTCAATACCGCCAGCGCGGAAGAGGCCGTAAAGGCGGCTTTCCATTTTGCGACTAAAGGAGACACGGTACTGCTGAGCCCCGCCTGCGCCAGTTTCGACCTGTTCAAAAATTACGAGGACAGGGGCAAGCAATTCAAGGAGGCGGTAAGAGATCTGTAACAAATGAGCGATCCGATAACGATAGAGAAACCCCGGTTCGGGGGATTGAGGTCCAGGACCAAAGGAGACAAGGTCATCTGGACAACAGTGGTGCTGCTGGCAGTAGTGTCATTGCTGGTCGTGTACAGCTCAACTGGTCTGCTTGCATACAAAATGTATAAGGGTAACACGGAGATCTATCTGTTCAAGCAGTTCGCGTTTATCCTGGTGGGCATGATGGTCATCTATTTTGCCCATCAGGTGAATTATATCATCTATTCGAGGGTGGCGAAGATCCTTTTCCTGATATCCATTCCTTTGCTGGTGTACACCCTGTTCTTTGGCGTCAAGCTAAATGAAGGCAGCCGCTGGATCCGTCTGCCGATCATCAATATGACCTTTCAGACCTCCGATCTGGCGAAGCTGGCCCTCTTCATGTATCTGAGCCGGCTGCTGAGCAAGAAACAGGACATGATCAAGGATTTCAGGCAAGGGTTCCTTCCGGTGATCACTCCGGTAGCCATTGTTTGCGTCCTGATCGCCCCTGCGAATTTGTCTACGGCGTTGCTGACCGGCGCTACCAGCCTGATGCTGCTGTTCATCGGAAGGGTCAGTGCAAGGCATTTATTGCTGACGCTGGGCGTAGCGCTGATACCTGTGATCATCCTGGTCTCGGCCGCAGTCATCCGCCACCGGACGGACAATGGCCTGGCGGAACGACCGGCGAAAGAGGGGAAATCGAGGCTGTTTGTCCGTGTCGATACCTGGATCAACCGGGTAGAAACGTTCATCTATGGCGGTAAAGAAGAAAATAACGACGATAACTATCAGGTAAATCAGGCGAAGATCGCCATTGCGCAAGGCGGTCTGATGGGCCGGGGACCGGGAAACAGCCAGCAGCGCAATTTCCTGCCGCATCCCTATTCCGACTTTATCTATGCCATCATCATAGAAGAATATGGCCTGGTGGGGGGAGCTATCATCGTATTCATCTATCTGGTGTTCCTGTTGCGCAGCATCCGGATCTTCCGGAGATGCCCATTCGCCTTCGGGGCCTTTCTGGCATTGGGATTAAGCTTTACGCTCGTGATCCAGGCCCTGGCGAATATGGCGGTAAACGTAAATCTTTTTCCCGTTACCGGAGTGACGCTTCCGCTGGTGAGCATGGGGGGTAGCTCGTTCCTGTTCACCTGTCTGGCTATAGGGATCATTCTCAGCGTGGCAAGGAATGTAGAGAACGAAACACTCAATCCGGAGACGGCATGACGAAAAGGATCATCATAGCAGGCGGCGGCACGGGGGGACATATATTCCCCGCTATTGCGATCGCCAATGCCCTGAGACGGCAGTCACCGGATATCGAATTGCTGTTCGTGGGCGCCAGCGGTAAAATGGAAATGGAGAAGGTACCCCAGGCTGGATATCGTGTCGAAGGGATAACGATAGCCGGGTTTAACAGGAGCTCTTTGATAAAAAATATCACACTGCCTTTCAAGCTGATCAAAAGCTTTTTCCAGGTGAGCCGGATCATCCGCGGCTTTCGCCCGGACGCGGTGATCGGAGTCGGAGGATATTCCAGCTTTCCGGTACTGCGGTACGCACAGGCGAAAAGCATCCCGACATTTATCCATGAATCGAATTCATTCGCGGGTAAGTCCAATCAGCTGCTGGGGAAGAAGGCGAAGAAAGTATTTGTGGCATCGGATGGCATGGAAAGATTCTTTCCGGCTGACAGGATACAGATCACCGGTAATCCTGTACGAAGGAGCATCGTGGACAACAAGATCAGCCGCGAAGAGGCCATCCGCTTCTTCGGTCTGGAACCTTCGAGGCAGACTGTTCTCTCCACCGGGGGGAGTCTGGGCGCAAAAGGTATCAACGAGGCTATCGCGGCAGGGCTCGATGAATTTGAAAAGAACGGCATCCAGCTGATCTGGCAGACCGGCAAGCCCTTCGCGGCAAGAGCGGCGGAGATCAGCGCGGGTAAAAAGAATATCCGTACCCAGGATTTCATCACACAGATGGAATACGCATTTTCGGCTGCCGACACTGTGGTATCGAGATCGGGCGCCATGTCGATCGCCGAATTATGTGTGGCCGGAAAAGCAGCGGTATTTGTGCCCTTCCCACATGCGGCGGAGGACCACCAGACAGCCAACGCGCAGCATCTGGTCGATAAAAATGCGGGATTGCTGGTAAAGGACAGCGAAGCTGTGGGATTATTGGTGCCCACCGTGATCGCTCTTGCGAAAGATGAGAACAGGCGTAGCGAGCTGAAGGAAAATATCGGGAGGCTTGCGGTGACGAATGCGGATGAGGTGATCGCGGCGGAGATCCTGAAGACAATACATTGAAAGAACGGGAGGCACTTGAAAAAATGGCTGAACTAAAAAATATAAAGAAGATCTATTTCATTGGCATCGGCGGGATCGGGATGAGTGCGCTGGCAAGATATTTCAGGAGCCAGGGGGTCGCAGTGAGCGGGTATGACCGGACGGAGACGGCGCTGACCCGGCAACTGGCAGAGGAGGGGATAGCCGTTCATTATGCCGACGATCCGGCGATGGCGCCAAAAGACGCAGAGCTGATCGTCTATACGCCGGCGATGCCAAAGGATCATAAGGAGTTGAATTACTACCTCGCAAATGGGTATGAAGTACTGAAACGGAGCGATGTGCTGGGTGAGATCACCCGAAGTTCTTTTAATATCTGTGTAGCGGGCACGCATGGCAAGACGACGATCACGACCATGATCGCACATATATTAAGGCATAGCGGTTATGGCTGCAACGCCTTTCTGGGAGGGATCGCGGTCAATTATAACAGTAATTTCTGGAGCGACCCGAGGAATGTATGTGTAGTGGAGGCAGACGAGTACGACAGAAGCTTTTTGAAACTGACCCCCGATATCGCAGTCATTACGTCGATGGACGCCGATCATCTCGACATCTATGGTACGGCAGAAGAAGTGCAGCGGGCCTTTATCGAATTTTCGGGAAAGCTGAAGCCGGGAGGTCTTCTGCTGAACAAACGGGGACTGGAGAGGAGCGCGGAGCTGAACGGAGACCATCATCTGGAATATGGGCTGGAGGACCAGGCTCGCCCATCTGCCGGAGACCGGTCGTTTGCCGGAGACCATCCACCAACCGGAGACGACCCATCCGCCACCGGGGCCTATGCTTCCGGTATCGGCATGATCCGCGGCGGGTACGAATTTGGGGTGAAGATGGAAGCAGCCGCCACCGGTGCAGTGTTATGGGCATTGGAAAAAATTGCCCTGAATATGGGAGGGATGCATAATGTGGAGAATGTAACAGCCGCTATTTGCGTTGCTCACCAGCTTGGCATCGGAGATGAAAAGATCAGAGAGGCGGTAGCGGCGTTCAGAGGAGTAAGGAGACGGTTCGAATATGTGATCAGAAAACAGGGCCTGGTCTTTATCGATGACTATGCCCATCATCCGGAAGAGCTGAAGGCATTGATCAGCGGGGCGAAGGGGCTGTTCGGCGGAATGAAGTGTACGGTCATCTTCCAGCCGCATCTGTTCTCGAGGACGAGGGATTTTGCGGATGGATTCGCGGCAAGCCTGAACCTGGCGGATGAAGTGTTCCTGTTGCCCATATACCCGGCAAGAGAGCTGCCGGTGGAAGGGGTCAGCAGCGACATGATAGCGGCGAGGATGGATGCGGGTAAGGCCGTGGTTTGCACCAAGCACGAAATACTGGAAATATTGAAGACGAGGATGCAGGGGAAGGGCGGAGACGGAAAGGCTCGCGGGTCGGCGGTTGGTCAGGGGAGTGGGGCGGAGCGGGGCGATGGGGATACCCCTAACGGCGGGCTGGAATTACTGATCACGGCTGGTGCGGGAGACATCGATGCTTTGGTGGGGCCCGTGCGGGAGATTTTGGAAAGGCCGGCAGGGACCGGGGACAACTAGCGGTCCGGCGGCGATACGAGGGGACATCGGCCGCAAGAAAACAAGAGGGCCGCATGGGCGGCACGAAAATAAAAGTCCGCATGGGCGGCAGGAAAATTAAAAGTAAATGGCAATTAAGAACAATATCAGCCGATTTTTTTTCATCACGCTCTGGTGCGTCGTGGGCGCCGGCTTGCTGGTATTGCTCGGTGCTGCCATTAAGAACAGGAATAACAAGGCATGCAAAGGATACCGGATCGATATTTCGTCGCCCTCCTCGCAATTGTTTATTGACAAGAAAGAAATAGGTCAGCTCCTGACGGGTGCAGGCGCAGGGCAGTGGCAGGGCAAGTCGATCCTCTCGTTCGATCTCCGGCGCATGGAGTCGACCCTTGAGAAGAATGTCTGGATAAAAGACGCGGAGTTGTTCTTTGATAATAATGAGATCCTGCGGGTGAATGTCACCGAGCGGGAGCCGGTAGCGCGGATCTTCGCGACGGATGGGAACAGCTGGTATATAGACAGCAGCGGAGTGCAACTGCCATTGTCGGCGAGGGTGACCGCAAAGTTGCCGGTATTCACGGGTTATCCATCTGCAAAGATGAGACTGAAAGGCGTCGACAGCGCCCTGTCTGCGCAGATCAGAAGATTATCTGCATATATCCGTACGGACCCCTTCTGGGTGGCGCAGATCGTTCAGGTCGAAATCACTCCTGCCAGGACCTTCGAGATGGTGCCGATGATCGGGGACCATCTGATCGAATTCGGCGATGGTAATGATTTTGAACAAAAGTTCCACCGGCTGCTGATTTTTTATAAGGAGGTGCTGAGCCGGACGGGATTCGGTAAATATTCCCGGATCGATGTCCAGTATGCGGGCGAGGTGATCGGAACTCACCGGGGCAGTGAAGGGACGCGCTTCGATTCCGTGCAGGGGATGAGAAATATTCAGCAGCTGATCCGGTCGGCACAGCAGCTGCAGCCCGACACGTCACGCAGGCAGAACGCCCGGCCGCTGGAAAGGAACACGCTCACCGAGCAGACGCTGACGAACTATGATCTGGTGCCGGACAATGGCGACAGCGCCCGCGCAAGAGAAAGTTCGACGGGGCCGCCCCCTGAACACCCGCCCCGACAGGACAGGGGTCACAGACCAAAACAATAACAGACAAGATCGATACCATTTTATCAATAAAAAACAACTAAAACAAATAAACCAAGCCATGAATCACGAACAACCCATTATCGTCGGGCTGGACATCGGAACGACAAAGATTGCTGCCATCGCCGGCCGTAAGAACGAATACGGCAAGCTGGAGATATTAGGATTCGGACGCGCCAACTCCAATGGGGTCAAGCACGGACAGGTGCTCAATATCGACGAGACCATCAAGGCCATCCGCATGGCGCTGGATAACTGCTATGGCTCCAATCCCAATCTGGAGATCAGCGAAGTATATGTTGGCATAGCGGGCCATCATATCAAGAGCCTGCAGACACGCGGAGACATCGTACGCCAGAGCACGGATGACGAGATCACCCGCAAGGAGATCGACCAGCTCGTGGCCGACCAGTACAAGACCTATATTCCCGCGGGCGACCAGATCATCGATGTGATCCCCCAGGAATTCACCGTGGATAATTTCCAGAATATTCCCAACCCGATCGGCTATGGAGGCGTAAAGGTCGGGGCCAACTTTCATATCATTACCGGCGACAAGAACGCGATCCGCAATATCAACAGGGCAGTGGAAAAGAGCGGATTGCAGACCAAGGACCTCGTGCTGCAGCCGCTGGCTTCGGCCGCAGCGGTAATGGGGACCGAAGACCTGGAGGCAGGCGTGGCCATCGTGGATATCGGCGGCGGCACCACCGACCTCGCGGTGTTCTATGAGGGCATCCTGAAACATACGGCCGTTATTCCGTTCGGCGGCGAGAATATCACCAATGATATCAAGACAGGCCTGGGCGTGTTGAAGACGCAGGCCGAACAAATGAAGGTGCAGTTCGGATCGGCCTTGTCCAATGAGGCAAAGGCCAACGCTTATATCACGATCCCGGGCCTGCGCGGCATGCCCGCCAAAGAGATCAGCGTGAAGAACCTCGCCAGCATCATACAGGCGCGCATGAGTGAGATCATGGATTTCGTGACCTATCATCTGAAACAGGTAGGGTTGGACAATAAAACGCTGAATGGCGGCATCGTAATGACCGGCGGAGGCTCGCAGCTCAAGCATCTGATCCAACTGACGGAATATGTCACGGGGCTGAATGCCAGGATCGGTTATCCAACGGAACACCTCGCATCAGGACATATCGAAGAGCTGGCCAAGCCAACCTATTCCACCTGCATCGGGCTCATCATGAAAGGATACAGCGATTACGAGCACAACCGTAAACAGTTCGAGAAAGATTATAAGAAGATCGAAGTTCCGGAGAACCTTAAAAAAATGGAAATACCACAGGAAGATCCCATTCTGGCACAGGAAATGCTACAGCAGGAGAAAGTCAGGAACCGCAAAGGCATGAAGGATTTCTGGGGCAAGTTTAAGGACGGCATCATCGATCTCTTTAAGGAAGAAGAAGACCATGCTCTCTGAGTAAGACCATGATCTGCCGCCGGTTCATGCGGAATAAACCCCGCGCTGGCATGCAGGAGATATTTTAATTGTTCTTGTAAATTTTATTGTTATGATCCATTTTGATCTACCGAAAGAAAAATCATCCATCATCAAAGTTATCGGTGTGGGTGGTGGTGGCAGCAATGCAGTGAACCATATGTTCAGCCAGAACATAGAAGGGGTAAATTTCATTATTTGTAACACCGATGCGCAGGCTATTGCGCAGAGCAAGGTGCCTAATAAAGTGCAGTTAGGACCGCACCTGACGCAGGGACTGGGAGCCGGCGCGAACCCGGACATCGGCAGACAAGCGACGGAAGAAAGCCTGGAGGAGATCAAACAGATCCTGGAGGTGAATACAAAGATGGCCTTTATTACGGCCGGCATGGGCGGCGGCACCGGTACTGGTGGCGCGCCGATCATTTCGAAGATATGCAAAGACCTGGGCATCCTCACCGTAGGGATCATCACGACCCCGTTTTCCTATGAAGGAAAGAAAAGACAACTGCAGGCGGAAGAAGGCATCCGGGTCATGAAAGAATATGTGGATACCCTGCTTGTGATCAGCAATGATAAGCTTCGCCACCAGTTCGGCAATCTGAAAATGAAAGAGGCATTCGCCAAGGCGGACAATGTACTCGCCACGGCCGCTAAATGCATTACCGATGTGATCAACAGCACCGGCCAGATCAATGTCGACTTTGCAGATGTATGCACCGTAATGAAGAATGGCGGCGTAGCCATCCTGGGCAGTGCGACGGCAAAAGGCGACAACCGGGCGCAGAAAGCCATCGAGGAAGCGCTCAACTCGCCCCTGCTCAATGACAACGATATCCGCGGCGCCAAATGGATCCTCATCAATATCAACTCCTGCGAAGGAGAGAACGAATTCACCATGGACGAGGTCGAGATCATTCAGAACTACCTGCTCAGTCAGGCAGGAGAGAACTCCGATGTGATCCTTGGGCTGGGGTATGACAACACATTAGGGGCCAGCC
>DATHHO010000130.1:0-10457 GCA_035317125.1 Puia sp. | reverse complement strand
GGAATGCGGGTATGGGGGCTGTTGTGGGAGGCATGGAGATCCCGGGGCTGGAGATTGCGGGCATTGTGGAAGGAGTGGGCGTGGGCGCTGGCCCGGGCCGCTGGAAAAAAGGAGATGCCGTTTGCGCGCTGGTCGCGGGTGGCGGGTATGCGGAATATATCGTGATCGACGAGCGACTATGCCTGCCCGTGCCACCTGGCTTTTCTTTTGAAGAGGCCGCCTCTCTGCCGGAAGCCGTCTTCACCGTCTGGTTCAACGTATTCGACCAGGCTGCCTTCGCGGCTGGCGAGCACTTCCTTGTGCATGGCGGCAGCAGCGGCATCGGGGTGATGGCAATACAGATGGTGACTGTGCTCGGGGGCATGGCCTACACGACTGCGGGGACGGAGGAGAAATGCGATTTCTGCCTTGGCCTCGGCGCCATCATGGCGGTGAATTATAAAAAACAGGATTTTGAGGTGGAGCTAAAGGCCGAAGGCATGGATGTGATCCTCGATATGGTCGGCGGCGGCTATACTCCTAAGAATTTGAAAATTTTACGTCGCAAAGGGAGGCTGGCCTTTATCAATTCCATGCAGGGCTCGCAATCGGCTATTGATATCGGTGAGATCATGCGGAAGAACCTGAGCATTATGGGCAGTATGCTCAAGCCGCAGCCGGTGGAGGTCAAGGTTGTCCTTGCCGATGCGATCCGGCAACGGGTATGGCCGCTGTTCGCATCGGGGAAGATCCGGCCCGTGATCCACGGGGTGTTCCCGCTGGCGGAGGCCGGCGCCGCCCAGGAGATGATGGAGGAGGGCAAGCATATCGGGAAGATCATATTGAGGACGATCTGAGGACATGTCATTGGGGACATGAAATGGAGGATCGTCTGCCGATGCCGCGGTGGCGCCAGGTTGGCGACTGTTCTTGCCGTTTTCGTTTTGCGCCGGATTCTGGTCCCCGCCTGATATGCTTTTGGTTCCCCTGCATGGTGGCTTTTGGTTCTCCCCATAGTATGCTTTTGGCAATAGAGGTTGAACTTTTTTCAACACATTCATTTACAAGTGTTTCGAAAAAGTTCAACTACTATGGGTAAAAACGTTGTGTGTGGGGCGTGGGGAACGAGGGCGAGAGGGCGGGGAAAGATCAGGGAGGAGGAGCAGAGCGGTGAGGATGCGGCATGCGAGGTTGAGAGAGCAGGAATAAATAGTTGACAAAATCAACTATTTATTCTATTTTTAGTGTATGAAAGAAAAACAGATCGGGGAAATAAGGGCGTTCAACCGCTTCTACACCGACGTCATCGGGCTCCTCGACCGGTATATCCTCAACAGCAGCTATACCCTTCCCGAAGTCCGGGTACTCTTCGAAATATATTATCAGCAGCCCATCACGGCAAGCGATATCATCGCCTCCCTGCATATCGACAAGGGTTACCTGAGCCGCATGATCCTTCAGTTCGAAAAACGGAAGCTCTTGTCGAGGAAGCGGCTGGCTACGGACGGGCGGTCGGCGCAGCTTTTTCTCACCGCGGCAGGAAAAAAGGAATTCGAAGTCCTCGACCGGGCATCTCATGAGCAGATAAAAGAAATATTGGCTTCGTTGTCCGAAGAGGATGGCGACAGGCTTGTGCAATATATGGCCGGAATAAGATCTATTCTTTCACCCGATAAAAAGCAATCTGCAAAACCCTGATGTATGAACCCCAAAATCTCTTTACAAGACATCACGATAAGGACCGAAATGAAGCCGGGCGATCTGGGCTATGTGATCCACCGTCATGGCAAGCTGTACGGCGAAGAGTATGGTTTTGGCATCGCCTTCGAGACCTATGTCGGCGCGGGCCTGCACGAATTCTATACCAACTACGATCCCGGACGCGACCGGGTCTGGATCGGCGAGCATAAAGGAAAGATCATCGGATTTTTGTTGCTGATGCACCGGGAAAACAACACGGCTCAGCTGCGGTATTTCTATCTTGAGCCGGAATACAGGGGCATCGGACTGGGGAAACGGCTGATGGAGCTGTATATGGAGTTCCTGCACCAGTGCGGCTACAGCTCCTCCTATTTGTTGACCACTCATGAGCTGCACGCGGCTGCCGCGCTCTACAGGCGATATGGCTTTACCCTGACGGAGGAAAAGGACTCGGCTGCCTTTGGCAAGGTGCTGAAGGAGCAGCGGTATGATCTGGTATTAAAGGACGTTTGAAAAACTGCAAATAAAAAATATGATAGAAAGACATTGGAAAGGCACGGCAAAGAAAGAGGAAGCCGAAAATTATATTGCGCATCTCGAAACAGAAACACTCCCCAGGCTAAAGACCATTGACGGGTTTATCAGGGCATCTATTCTCAGACGACCAGCCGGTAAAGACGTTGAATTCCTCATCATCACGGCATGGAATTCTATGGACGCGATCAGGCAATTTGCTGGGGCGGAACCTGAACTGGCTGTCGTCCCCGCATCCGTTCAAAAGATGATGATCAGCTTCGACGAGCGGGTCTTTCATTATGAGGTCGTGCTGAACCGCGGGTAACCGGGCCACTGGCCGGACAAGGAACAGGGTCCGGCGAGGGCCGTTTGTGTCGGGCATGAAGTTGATGAGAGGCCGGTGACGCCGGGGACCTGCGAAGACCTGGACGGGGCCTCGCCCAAAACTGAACAGCGGACGTATCAAAAGCGGACAGTAGGACCGGAATGGATGGGCATAATAAATTGATTGATAAATAGATGTGAACCAGGCATTTTTTTGGCTCCTTCAATCGGGGCCAGGCCGGAAAATCGCACCTGTGGGCGGCACCAGCCCCGCCATACCGATTTAACGACTGCCTGCGGAGGGGTCGGGAACCGAATACTCAACATAATGCTGCAAAATTTTTTCAAGATCACGGTCCGCAACCTTTGGCGCAACAAAGGCTTTTCATCGATCAATATCGTGGGCCTCGCCATTGGGATGGCTTCCTCCATTCTTATTCTGCTATGGGTGCAGCATGAGATGAGCTATGACCGCTTCCATGAAAAAACGGACAGGATCTCCATGCTGTACAGCCGGGACAGCTACAATGGAAAGTCGGAAGTATGGCCGCGCGTGTGCTCGCTGATGCAACCTGAGCTGAAAAAGGATTATGGCGAGGTGGAAGATGCCGTAAGAGTAAGAAGTGTTTATTTTCTGATGACGGCGGGCGAAAAACACCTGAACGTGAATGGCGCATTTGCCGACCCCGGATTCCTTTCCGTGTTCAGCTTCCCTTTGCTGAAAGGTAATGCCGGCAATACCCTTGACGACAACCACAGCATCGTGCTTACTAACAAACTGGCCATCCGGCTGTTTGGCAACGAAGATCCGATGGGAAAGACCGTGCGCATCGACAGCACGGATGATTTCACCGTGACCGGAGTCCTCAAGGACCTGCCGGCTAATACGGAGATGGAATTCGAATACCTGCTGCCATGGACCTATCTGAGAAAGATAGGCTGGGATAAGGAAACGACATGGAACTTCTCCGATGCCCCTACCTATGTCCTGCTGAAGGAGGGCGCATCCCGGACGGCATTCGATGCCAAGATGAAACATATCGTCGGCGCTCATATAAAAGAGGGAGATATTGCAAAAAGAGAAGTGTTTACCCAACCGCTTGGCAGGATCCATTTATATTCAAAGTCGGAGAATGGGCAGCTGACCGGAGGACGGATCACGACGGTGAGGTTATTTGCCACGATCGCCGCCTTTATCCTGCTGATCGCCTGTATCAACTTTATGAACTTAAGTACGGCGCGCAGCGAGAAGCGGGCAAAGGAAGCGGGGATACGCAAGGTGGTAGGCGCCCGCAGAGGCTCGCTTATAGCCCAGTTCATCGGAGAAAGCACTGTGCTGGCCCTGATCTCCTTTGCCCTGGCCATTTTGCTGGTGCTGGTCAGTCTGAACGGGTTCGATCAGATCATGGGCATACCGCTTCGTCTGGATCTCGCCAACCCGTATTTCTGGATATCCGCTCTCGGATTTATTTTGTTCACCGGTCTGTTGGCAGGCAGCTATCCCGCTTTGTATTTTTCTTCCGCACGTCCGGTGAACGTGTTGAAGGGTATCGTTAAGAATGGCAATACGCTGGTGACTCCAAGAAAGATCCTGGTCATCCTCCAGTTTACCTTTGCGATCGTGCTGGTCATCTGTACCGTCATCGTCAGCAGCCAGGTCCGTTACGCACAAAACAGAGATGCGGGCTATGAAAGAAAGAACCTCGTCTATACCTTTACGCAGGGGGATGTCAATAAGAATTATGAGCTGATCAAACATGAGCTGATCGGCAGCGGTGCGGCAATAGCCGTGACCAAGACCTTTTCGCCGATAACCCGTGTCTGGGGCTCCATCTCAGGGCTCTCCTGGCCGGGCAGCACGGAGGCGGATAAGAAATTTAATTTCCTGCAATTCGCGGCCGATGCCGACTTTGTAAAAACGGCCGGCGCCAGGCTGGTAAAGGGAAGGGATATCGATATAAAGAATTACCCGACCGACAGCACGGCCATGCTCCTGAATGAGGCTGCCGTGAAGAACATGCGGCTGAGCGATCCCATCGGCAAGACCGTAAAGAACGAGAATGGCGTGAACTGCCATGTGGTCGGCGTCATAAAAGATTTCATCATGGAATCACCCTATGCGAACGTCGAACCCATGGTGATCGAATGTTCAACCCAGGGGTTCGGGGCCGTACATTTCCGGCTAAACCCGGCAAACTCCGTATCGGATGATCTCGCTCGCGCCGAAAAAGTGTTCAAGCTGTACAACCCGCAATATCCGTTCGATTATTATTTTGCCGATGAGTTCTATGCCCGGAAATTCAGGGACGAGCAGCGGGAAGGCACGCTCGGAGCGCTCTTCGCGGGGCTGGCTATCTTCATTTCCTGTCTCGGCCTCTTTGGCCTCGCCGCCTGCATGGCGGAAAGCAGGATCAAGGAGATCGGCGTCCGGAAGGTACTGGGCGCCTCGGTTGCGGGCATCACGGCCCTGTTGTCAACCGATTTTATCAGGCTGGTATTTATTTCTCTGCTCATCGCATCGCCCATTGCCTGGTTCGCGATGGATAAATGGCTGCAAGGCTTTGGTTACCGCATAGCCATCTCATTCTGGATCTTTCTGGCCTCTGGCGCACTGGCGATAGCCATTGCGTTGCTGACCGTGAGCTACCAGGCCCTCCGGGCGGCGAGGGCCAATCCGGTCAGGAGTCTGCGGTCGGAATAGAAGGATCCGGGATCGTGCAATCTGGCGTGTCAACACTATCGGGGATATTCCACAGGTCTGGTATCAGCCAAGGGCCAGCGCTATTTTGCTGCCCGATGTCTTATGAAGATAGGCATCGGGGTTATGCTGGACCGCTCCCGCAGGAAGCCATGACCACCAGGAGCCCAGGTCTCTTTTTATGATGTCGATATAGAATGTGGGCAGCGCTTTCGATTCCCCTTCGAAATATTGCCGGAACCCCCGGTCATTTATCAGCAGCTCACGCACTTTTTTAAAGAAGCGAATGCGACCATATCCCTCGGAGGAAACCGCCCGCATCACGTTCATCCATTTGGACGTAAAATTGGCGGTCGACCTGAACCTGCGATAGATCGCCCTGGGAGAGAAGGTATATTCCGTAAGATCGATGACCTTATCATAAAAATCCACCCATTCGTAATTCCTTGGCTTCACGTTCATAGCCAGGTGATTATTCAGGAAGTGGAAGGGAAAGGGCAGCACCCGGTGCGCTTTCTGGTATTCGAGGTTGAGGGGCGCCGCTTCTCCAAAGGCCGTCAGTAAAGAATAACCGGGAAAAGCCGTCGGAGAAAGATCGATAAAACGCTTTGTCAGCTCGAAGGGCTCCGATCCGGCATCGCTGTCGAGGCCAAGTACGAAATTGGTCTGGACATAGGGGATATATTTAAAGATCATGTTGATATGCTCCGACACCTGTCTTACTTTTTCTTCACCCCTGACATTTGCTGTCCGTGATTTATTGCCCA
Organism: Puia sp.; assembly: GCA_035317125.1. Lineage (GTDB taxonomy): Bacteria > Bacteroidota > Bacteroidia > Chitinophagales > Chitinophagaceae > Puia. The sequence goes on along the minus strand of DATHHO010000130.1, from coordinate 4,472 downwards.
GCTCATACCAGGTCTCGACGCCCGGCAGCAGGGCGGTGAACCCATTCTGCTGCAATACCTTCAGATGTTTCTCCGTGAGGATGGACAGGCTGCTCTCTGCGAGGAAACGAAAGCTCTTCAGGGGCGCCGCCGAAGCGATCGCTTCGAGGTTCTCTTCGAAACGTACTCCAAAATTCGGGTCATGCCAGGCGACCAGCGGTTGTTTGAATTTGGTCAGCAGGAAGCGGAGGTCCTGCTTCATGCTCTGAAAATCCAGCGGCTGGTAGGGTACGGTCGAATCGATACAGAACGGGCAGGTATAGGGACAACCCATGCTGCCGATCATGGGCACCATCTTTAAGAAGGGCGCTTTCTTCAAGGTAGCGGCTATAAATTTCCATCGCTCTTCCACCCCGGGTAATTCAAGGGGCTGCTTGCCTGCGGCCAGATATTTTCCCACTGGGCGCTGAGGCGTACAATCATTCAGGACTTCGGCTATTGTCGTCTGGTTGGCAAATCCGAGTACGTAATCAAAGTAATTGGCTGCATCATCGGGATAGCAACGGGCATGCGGCCCGCCCAGCACCGTTACCGCACCCTGGCTGCGAAAATAATTGCTCAGCGCATAGGCGAGCAGGGCTGCCTGCGTAAAAGCGCTGATAAATACCAGATCGATCCCTTTGGGCAGCTCCTGGCTGAGGTCTTCGCGGCCGGTGTAGCAGACCATCGTCACCTCATGGCCTTCCCGCTCGCACCAGGTAGCTACGACCTGCGGCATGATGCTCGCCAGGTTGGCATGCATGATCCTGCCCCATAAGGTATGTGTGGGTCCTTTGCAGACCAGATCGATCACTCCGATTCTTAATTTCTTCATATAAATAATAATTTACGACAAGGGAATATTCCCCGGCTGCAAGTTTGGTGAGCAACGGAATAAAAGGTGTTTTGGGAAAGGGGAGGAATGAGGTTATATTTAAGATAAGACTTTTGAGCGGGGCAGCCTAATTAATTTATTGATTTTCAAATTTTTAACAGGAAGAGGAAATTTTCACGCATAAATTTACTGAATTTCTCGCCGGATTATTATGGAAACCGCTGCTGCCTGCGTCCCACGGAAAACCGCTTATGCTAAAACCTGTTCTCTTTATTTCGACCGGTCTCCTCTTTATATCAGTCACGCTCAGGGCCCAGACCGTTCCCCCGGTCAATACGCAATCCCCAGCCCCCGCCCAGCTCCCTTCAACCAGGGCTAAGGTCAATATGCCGGACAAAGGCAAGGTGATGGATTTTTTCCAGAACCAGCAATTTGACGAAGCCATAAGCTATCTGACCCCTGCGGTCGGCAACGATTCCAACAACGTTCAGCTGCTGGGATGGCTGGGTTATGCCTATTATATGAACGACAACAACGGGACGGCGCTCGAATATTTCGGGAGGGTCTTTGCTATCGACCCGGCCAACATTGGCGCGATCCAGTACCTCGCTATCCTCAACAACAGACAGGACCCGGATAAGGCCCGGCTGTTTACCCTCCGGCTGATCGATCTTCAGCCTGGCAAGGCGGTCCATTACCGGAATATGGGTGATCTGCTCCGCCGGGCCAATGAGCGGGATTCCGCAATGCCTTATTTCCTCCATGCGTATGAGCTTGCCCCAAACGATCTTAAAAATGCGTTTGGCCTGGCGGAGATCCTCGTCGAAAGAAGACTGTATACGGAGGCGGACAGCATCCTCGATGCAGCGCTGGCCCGGGACTCGGTAAATATCTCCTGTACCAGGCTGCGCATCCGTTCGGCCTATGAGCAGAAGGCCTATGCCGACGCACTCGTGCCGGGAGAAAGATTGGTGAGGCTGGCAGAGCCCGCCCTGAATGCGCTTACACAGCTGGTCCTGTCCTATTATAACCTGAAGATGTACGCTGATTGTGTGCGGGTCTGCGAGTATATGACTACGGCCGGTCTGAGCGTGGAGTCGACTTATTACTACGAAGCAAGGGCATGGGCCAGGCTGAAGGATTATACCCGGAGCAACGAGCTCCTGCGGACCTGTCTGACGACCGCTATTTCGGCGACGGCGGAATGGTATTACTATGATCTGGGAGAAAATTTCGAGGAGCTGAAGCAATACAAGGTTGCCATCGCCCAATACGACACGGCTTATTATCTGTTCAGGGACCCGATGATGAAATATAACTGCGGCCGCATTTACGAAGCCAATCTGAAGAATATGGAGCAGGCCCGGAAATATTACTTACAATATATCGCCTTTGGAAAGCCGAAGACCCCGCAAGAATCAAAGGCTTACGACTATATCCGGAGAAGATGGGGGAAGAAGGGGCAGAAGCCCTCGGCCGGAAAATGATCAAGGGTTCGATGGACTGCGGCTATTGGTTAAAATCTTGCCCGCTGACGGAATACTCGGTCCTGTTCAGTAATTTTGGCTGGAAATGTCCCTTCAGCACCCACAATTGACCGACCTGTTACAAAAAGCCTATTCCGCCGAGAAAGCTGCGGCATTTGCCTATCAGGGCCATGCTGGCTCCGTAAAGGATGCGGAGCAGAAGGCTGCGATCCGGCAGATAGAGACCGATGAATGGAATCACCGTAAGGAAGTGTTGCAGATCATGCTGCAATACGATATACCCGTGTCCAAATATTACGAATTCCGGTTTCATGTAGTAGGCAAGATCATTTCCGGGAGCTGTTATGTGATCGGGTGGTTTATGCCTTTTTATTTTGCAGGGAGGCTGGAAAGCGGGAATGTATGCGAGTATTTCCGGATGCGGCAATATTTTAACTCCCTGAATATAAAAGAGCATGACCGGTTGCTGTATGATATGGGGATGAAGGAAAAAGAGCACGAGATCTATTTTCTGGATAAGATAAAAAACAGCAGGCTGCTGCCTTTCTTTGAAAAGCTCTTTTCCTGGGGCAAAAAGGAAAGCTTTAATAATGTCGATCTGGATAAAAAGTATCCGGTCGACGAGTCCTATGATTATTGTAAGAAATAAAACCTTGCCGGTATGAAAAAAAGCCGCTTTATCCTGATGCCATTGATTGCGCTCATCGCCTTCTCCTGTAGCAAGCACGATGGAGGGGCATCCACCAAACCCGTATTGACTACCACCGCCATAACCAATATAAAAGACAGCAGCGCCAGCAGCGGAGGCAATATTACCAGCGATGGGGGATCCCCGATAGCCGGCAGGGGGATCATCTGGGACACCAGCGCAAATTTCACGACCCAGAATAACTGGCAAACCTTTGATGGAGCGGGGACCGGTAATTTTACGAGCAGCCTGACGGGACTTATCCCGGGCACCAAATATTATGTGCGCGCCTTTGCCACCAATACGGTCGGGGTGGCCTATGGGAATGTGATTACGTTCACGACAACATTTGTCCCCAGCAAATATACCGTCACCACGTTAGCGGGCAACGGGAGTGTTGGATCGGCCGAAGGGAATGGAAACAGCGCCAGTTTCAACGGACCCGATGGGGTTTGTGCAGATCTCCTGGGAAATGTTTATGTCGCCGATTATGGAAATAAAAAGATACGCAAGATCAGTCCGGATGGTACGGTGTCTACCCTGGCCCCGACGGATGGCAGCCCCTCGGATGTAGCTGTGGATGCAAATGGATACGTTTATGTTGCGGAACAAAGCCTTAAGATACTTAAGATAACTCCGGCCGGATCGGTTACGGTGTTTGCCGGCAGCGGATCGCAGGGTTCCAAGGATAGTACAGGGATCTACGCCAGCTTCACTAATCCGATCACGCTGGACATAGACGCCTCGGGTAATTTATACGTTGGGGATAGGTTTGTCGTCCGGATGATCAGCCCTGCCGGTGTGGTGACCACCCCTTCCAATTTGAATGGCAACCTGCCTCACCTGCCAAATGTTATTGCCGTCGCGGTCGACAAGATGGGTAATGTTTACTCTACTGATGGTTTTATTATCCGAAAAACGGATCCGTCGGGGGTTGGAAGTTTTATTGCCGGAGGACAAGGTTCGGCGGATGGAATCGGGATCCTGGCGGGATTTAATTCTATCACAGAACTGAAAACGGACGAGGCCGGAAATATATATGCTGCGGATCTTCTGAACAACAGGATCCGGCTGATCACCCCTGCGGGCCTGGTGACTACGTTGGCTGGAACAGGGGCCGCCGGTGCGGCCGATGGAAATGCGGCGAGCGCGACGTTCAAGGGCCCGGTTGGGTTAGCGATCGATGCGACTGGTCATATTTATGTGGCCGATGCGTCGAACAATAAGATCCGGAAGATCGCTCAATAAATTTTGCAACCTTTCTTTTGTTCGGCGGTCAAATGGGATAATCTGACTACTATGCTTAAGAATTACTTCAAGATCGCCTGGCGCAACCTCGTCAAAAATAAGACGGCCTCCTTCATCAACATCTGCGGCCTGGCCGTCGGCCTGGCTACCAGCATCATTATCATGCTGTTAGTCATAGATGAGTTTAGCTATAATA
>DATHHO010000129.1:0-19376 GCA_035317125.1 Puia sp. | reverse complement strand
TGGAAATAGCGTGATCCTGGGTATCGGTACTGATTTCGAGCTTTTTCTCCGGCAAATGGCTGCCGAAAAGATCTATTACGATCCAGGTATCAAAGTCGTCACCGAATCCGGAAAACCTGCTATAAAAAGACGCAGCCAATTCCGTATAAAGTCGGTCAGCCTGCCTGGGCTGTATAGGAAGAACGAACTGGTGAAATTAAATGCCCCTTCTACTTAACCCCTATTCTATACTCCACCGGCTCCGACTTGTTAAACCCATCGCTGGCGATCACCCGAAGTTCCGTCCATTGACCCTGACCGATCTGCTGACGGGTGAGTACAAGACCGGGTGTCCTGAGGCCCACGGCCACCGTTTCCCAAATACCCTTTTCCTTCCTCGCCTGTACAATATAGGACAAAGAGTCCTTGTCGGCATCCTCTGCTTTCCATGAAATATACAGGCCATCCATCCGGGGGAATTTTTTCTTCGCATCTACATATTGAATAGCCTGCACGACAGGTGCATGCGGCGATACGGCCCGCACGGCAGCCACCTTTCCCAGCAAAGTAATTTCCAGGGAGGCGATCCCCTTTTTATATGGCAGAATGGCGTCGATCAGCGCCGTGCTGTCCTGACCCGGGCGTCTGTCGGTACTTACCCTGACGAGGACGGGATATTCGCCGAGTAGTTTCTTTTCTTTATCCAACAACCGGATCGTGGCCCGGCGACTTTCCGTCGATTCCGGGACCTGGGCGTGGCGAAGGCGGTTGACGAACTGGATCTTCGCCGTTCGCTGGGAGAGGTTCACGGAGGCGACGATATTGATCAGATCACTGTCCCTTATCTGTGCCTGGGATTTCTGCTCACCGGCGGCCGGTGCACCACTCGCGGAAGGGTCCTCGCTGCCTGACTGATCCAATATTCCCGCATAGGTATAGTAGCTGGGCCACTGAGGCTGGTTGCAGTAGGTCATGATGTCAAAGGTGGACGCCCCAGGCAGTGCTCTTGCGGGTACCCCGTTAGCGAAATCACCTACGTCCAGTCCGGTAAAATCTCCGTCATCGGTAGAGATTTGCCCGTTTGGATAGGGGAAATGATCGTCGTCATGGGAATTCTCGGGACAAAATCCCGGATGATTGCGCCCGAATGAGTGACCCAATTCGTGCCCGGCATACCAATCTCCAAAGGATGCGTCGTTATCGCCGGTGACATTGACCGGTACATTTCCTCCTGAAGTAGGGCCGGTGGGGCTGGAAGATGCATGAGAGGGTACGTATGAACATCCCCGCATAAACCCACCGCTGTTGAACACGAGGCCGATATAATGCGTTCGCGGATCGACCGAAATGTTATCGATCTCGTCGTTACGCATGGAAGACAACTGACCGTTCGCATCATCGCAGCTAAACATCCAGTCCGAAGTAGCATTGACCGTTACCTGCGACACCAGCACCTGCCCGCTGGGATAGGCCCGGATAAGCCAGGATTTTAAAAGATTAAAATCGTCTTGCCGGGGAGTGTTCATCGTGGTTGCTGCACCCTTGCCGGTGGTATATTGCAGCCCCACCATCCGGATACGGATGGGAGGCGTTTGTTTATAGGAGACGGTCCGGCTGTTGTCGCAATTGGAACAGCCGATAGTAAGTCCGGTATTGGCATCGGTGATATTTGTCAGCGCGTACTGGAAGGCCCCTTCGACGGTAAAGTCGGCGGGTAACTGAAAATTAAGACTGAGCGAAAGGCTTTCCCGCTTGACCCTCATCTGCCCGTTCTTCGCCGGGTCTACGGTCACGGCAGACAATGAAGGAATGGCTGCCGTCTGCCCCGTGGAGAGATTGGTGGCTGTTAAGGTTCCTCTGACGGCTATCGGGGCCGGTGAAAGGTCTTTAAGATAGACTCTTGCCCAGGTCCTTTTGCCCGCGCACAAGGGCACTGTATGGCTCATATTCTGAATAGCCTGGCTGACCTCGATGCCGGTAAAATCTCCGGCTTCATACCACTTGGCATAGACGCCATCCTTGGGTCTGTACACCAGCACATCCGTTTTCCCATCCCGGTTAAAGTCCGCCGGGATCAGGACAGTGGACGCATCCCAATCCATCAGACCGACCTTGCCGGCTACCTGATAATTGAAATCCGGGCCAGCAGACCCGTCACTATACCATTTGGCAAATACCCCGTCCTTTGGACGGTACACCAGAATATCCATTTCATGATCGCCGTTGAAGTCGATAGGGATCAGTTGGGTCGACCTGTCCCAATTTTTCAATCCGACCTGGCGGACCGCCTGATAATCAAAATCGGGCCGGATATTTCCATCTCCATACCATTTGGCAAAGGCGCCGTCATGCGGATTATAAACCAGGATATCCGGTTTCCCATCCCCGTTAAAATCCGCCGGGATCAGCACGGTGGAATTGTCCCAGTCTTTTAAGCCGACTTTTCCTTCTGTCTGAAAGAGGAAGTCCGGACCTATGACATCGTTGCTATACCATTTGGCAAAGGCGCCATCGTGTGGATTATAGACGAGCAGATCCATTTTCCCATCCGCGTTGAAATCAACAGGTATCATACGGGTGGATTTGTCCCAATTTTTAAAACCAATCTTCCCAGCCACCTGGAAATCGAAACCGGCGCTGATCCCTCCATCACTGTACCATTTGGCAAAGACCCCGTCTTTAGGCCGGTATACCAGTATATCCATCTTACCGTCCCCGTTAAAATCCATCGGGATCAGTTGAGTGTTTTCATCCCAGTCCTTAAGACCGACTATCCCCGCCACCTGGAAATTGAAACCGGCGCTGACCGAGCCATCACTATACCATTTGGCAAAGACTCCGTCTTTTGGCCGGTATACCAGTATATCCATTTTCCCATCCCCATTGAAATCTATAGGGATAAGGCGGGTAGACCCATCCCAGTTTGGCAGGCCCACTTTTCCTATCTCCTGGTAAACAAAACCCCCATCCATAAGTCCGCCACTGTACCATTTGGCAAACGTTCCATCCTTGGGCCGGTACACCAGAATATCTATTTTGCCATCTCCGTTGAAATCCATGGGGATCAGCATAGTCGACTCGTCCCAGTCCGGAAGCGCAACCACTCCTTTGGGGAAGCTGATAAAAGAGGCCGTAATGTTCTTATCGCCGTACCATTTTTGAAATGTTCCATCCTTCCGGCGGTAGACCAGAAAGTCTTCTATATTATCTCCGTTGAAATCAGTTCCGATGATAGTGGTCGACTCATCCCAGTCGGGAAAACCGATCTTCATAATGGCCTGGTAGGCAAAGTCAGGCGATACGCCCTGATCCGCCTGCACCACTTCAATACCGATGGGTTTCTGAGCGGGAGAAAGACGCGGTATGACAAGGAAGAACGCTGATAAACAAAGGCTTTGTAAGAACTTCATGGCAGTGGGGTTGTATATAAAGAATTAAGCAATAGCAGGCGATATTTCGACCGCGGTTACTTTGACGTTAATTCCTTCCCTCCGGGTAACAACCATTACGCAGCACGGCTCAGGGCTCAGGCATATTTTAACTTTTTTTTTGGATTTCAGGGACCCACGGGCACGGTTTTTTAAGGTATAACCATAGCAAATAAATTTTCTAATTAAAACAGTCAGTTATGAAAAAGATATTTGTTTTATTAATGTCCGCCTCCCTGATAACCGTATCGGCCTTCGCAAAGATACCGGCAAAGATCACCGATGCATTCCATGCGAGATATTCAAACGCCAGCAACGTGGCATGGACACACAACATCGGTAACTATAAGGCTAGTTTCGATATGGGAGACTACCGGTACAATGCAAAATTCGATACAAAAGGCCGGTGGATGAGATCGGAAAAGGTCTTAGGCCAGGACAGATTGCCCCTGACGGTAAAAAATAATCTCAGAAAAAGCAAGTACAGCGAGTGGAAGATAAAATCTTCCTACGAGGAATATGCACCCAACAAAAAACCGCAGTACCATGTCACCGCGGCAAAGGGCGCGATCGCAAGAAAGAGCCTGATGTTCAACCATCGCGGGCAGTTGCTGAATGGATAACGGGCAGTTGCTGAACGGATAGTGTAGGTTTATTAACAAGGACGTGAGGAGGGATAAATTCTCTCCTCACTTTTTTTTGCCTCATCCCGACCATATTTCTGTCGTTTATTGGCCATTTAACGTCGTTTGTCTTCAAACACATCCAAAAAGGCCCCATTTACATTACATTTGATAAAGAGAGGTCATGCAATCCAAGCTACATACCGGCAAATTAAAAGGGCTAAGGCGCATCCTGCTGCACCTGCTGTTCTGGATCATCATCGTGACCTATTTTGCCTGGGGATTCGGCTTTAATCTCAATCTGAAAATTTCTTTCCTCAACGCCTTGCTGTATCTGCCAGGCCACATGATCATCGTGTATTCGCTCATCTATTTCCTGATACCCCGTTATCTTATAAAAAAGAAATACACCTGGTTCTTTGCAGGTTTCCTGATCGCACTGGGGCTGTGCGTGCTCTATGCAGAACTGGCACAGTTGGCTATAGAGTCTAATAATAACGTATTCAAAGGGTTCAACATGACCACTGGCAGGAATATATTGCCCTTTATTCATGTTGCCGGCATCGCCATTTCCATCGACCTGCTGAACTACTGGTACCTTCAGCAACGCCACACCATGGAGGCACTGCAACAAAAAACAGCGGCCGAACTCGAACTGCTCAAATCGCAGGTCCACCCACATTTCTTATTCAATACCTTGAACAACCTCTATTCGCATATCCTCGAAAGATCGGACAAAGCGCCGGAGATCGTCCTGAAACTGTCCAACCTGCTCCGCTTTATGATCTACGAAAGCAATGCGTCCGCCATTCCCCTTACAAAGGAGATCGACCTGCTGAAAGAATATATCGCGCTGGAACAGTTGCGGTACGGCAGCCGGCTGGATGTATCGTTTTCCATTGACGGCAATCTGGATAACAGGGAGATCGCACCCCTGCTGATGCTGCCCCTCGTCGAAAATGCCTTTAAACATGGCGCCAGCAATCAGCTGGACCAATGCTGGATAAGCCTTGATATCCATGTAAATGCAGGTGGACTGCATTGCAAGCTGGTCAACAGCTATGAGCCGGAGCCGGCGAAGGCGCAAAGAGAAAACAAAGGGATCGGTCTGCAAAATGTCCGGAAGAGGCTGGAGTTGTTGTATCCAAGCAAATACAATTTTTCGGCCATCCCATCAAACGACGTTTTTATCGTGACCCTCGATCTGCAATGGGAAGAAGGCAATAGGACAGTCATTGAAAACAAATCAGTAAAACCAGCACATGGGATTGAAATGTCTTTTAGTAGATGACGAGCCACCGGCTTTAAAGATCCTCGAACAGTATATTTCCATGGTCGACCAGCTCGAGATTGTCGGCTCCTGCAACAATGCATTCCAGGCAATGGACATGCTGCAAAAGAACAAGATCGACGTCGTCTTCCTCGATATCCAGATGCCAAAGCTGACCGGCATCAGTTTTTTAAAAACGCTCCCACACCCGCCAAACGTGATCTTTACAACCGCCTATAAGGATTATGCCAGCGATGCCTTTGACCTCGATGCAGTCGATTACCTCGTCAAGCCATTTTCGGTCGAACGTTTTCTGAAGGCGGTGAATAAAATAATACGGGTAAATACCAAACCGGCCCTCGAAGAAAGCCCGGCAGCTCCCGCCGATGCCGGTTTTCTCTACTTCCGGAGTGAAAGAAAAATGATCAAGGTCTTCTTTGAAGAGATGCTGTATATAGAAAGCATCAAGGACTATATAAAGATCTACCGGGCCAGCGATAAGCCGCTGCTGGTAAAACAATCCATCGGTACGCTGGAGGCCATGTTGCCTGCGCATCGTTTCACCCGGGTTCACCGTTCCTTCATCGTGTCCATCGTAAAGGTGACGGCCTTCACCAGCCAGGACATAGAAATAGGCCGGATCGAAATACCCATCGGCAGACAATACAGCGCCGGACTGAAAGGGATCTTTCCCTGCGGTTAACTATGCTGGTATGTAGTTCGTCATCCTGATCCTGTAGTCCATACCCGCCCCCACGCCACCAGTCTCCTTTCTCCCACGCGCCTCCCCATCTTTGCTACTTTAGTCCTACTAAAACAAATAGTATGAAAAAGTTGCTCCCCCTGGCGTTTTGGCTGACACTCATCCTCGCTGTGGCCTCCTGCCAGAAAAATGACCATCCCCTGACCACCATTGCCGACAACTACAGCAACGCGGTTATTCTGCAATGGAACGAAGCGGCCACCATCGCTGCTACCAGGGGCGGTACCCTCCCGCCTATGAGCGAATCGAGGATCTATGCCATGGTAAATGTAGCCGTACATGACGCATTGAACAATATCGTAAAAAAATATGCTACCTATGCCCTGACGACAACTCCCGATGTCAGCACCAACCCCGACGCCGCGGTGGCTCAGGCTGCGCATGATGTGATCGTTGCGCTGTTGCCTCCACAGCAGGTCTATGCCGACAGTTTATTGACGGTGACGCTTGCCGCCATCCCGGCCGGTCCGGCAAAGGACCAGGGCACTGCCCTTGGCAAGGCGTCGGCTCAGGCTATGCTCGGCAAACGCGGCGGGGATGGCGCTTCCACGGCACAGTACCCGGTTGTTGACGGCATCATCCCCGGCCAATACCAGTCTACGCCTCCTTTTGCGGCGGGCTTTACCAGCCTGCCCGGATGGGGTAAGGTTACACCCTGGGCATTGACCAGCGCAGCACAATTCAGACCGGTGCCACCCTATGCGGTCAACAGCCAGCAATACACGGATGATTTTACGGATGTCAAGGCCCTGGGATGTCCTACCTGCCCGGCTCGCAGCGCAGACCAGACACAGCTGGGCGTTTTCTGGCTTGAGAATATTCCGAGCAGCTGGAACCGCATCGCGCGGATCCTCATCGGACAGAAAGGGCTGAAGGGATGGGAAACGGCGAGGGTGCTGGCCCTGCTGCATATGGCCGAAGCCGATGCCAACATCGGCGTATTTGACGCGAAGTTCTTTTACAATTACTGGCGCCCTATTACAGCAGTCCGTCTGGGTGATACCGATGGCAACGGCGGCACAGCCGGCGATGCCGGATGGAATATCTTAGCGCCTCCCACTCCACCGGTACCCGACTATCCTTCCAACCACGCGGGTGATGGCGGAGCCGCCGCCGAGCTGTTAAAAAATTATTTCGGAAAGGATGAATGGAGCTTCACCGTAAAAAGCACGACCCTCCCGGATGTCACCCGCAGCTTCACCAGCCTGTCCCAGGCCGCGACGGAAGTGGCGCTTTCCCGCATCTATGTAGGCTTCCATTTCAAAAATGCCGTGGTCGCCGGCGAGGACATGGGCCGGAAGATCGGAAAGTATGTCCTGGAGAACAGTCTCCTGCCCGTGAAATAAAAATAATATACATTTGCGGCACGCATGGACGATCCCTTCATCATCACCATCACCCACAACGGTACCGAAAAGAATTTCGAAGCCTCGCTACAAGTTTTCGGCTACTCCCACCGCTTCCACGTCCTCATCGAAGGGACGGACATACTATTCGAAAGGGATGAAGAAGGCCAGTACCGCGCGATCATACCCGCCGAAAAGGAGCCAAAGGATATAGACAAAAGTTTATTGGAGAGCATCGCAAAAGCGATAGAAGGCATCCTGGCGTAAGAAAAAAGCCCCATCGGCCCGCGTCTGCCCCATCGCCCGCGTCAGATCAGATACGTCTCACAATGAATTACCGTCTCCTCCATTTCCAGCAAAACACCATCGTCCTCCGGATAATAGACAGCTTTTTCAAAATCCTCCCCCGCAAACCTTTTGACGGCTTCGATATCCACCCATTCGGTAACCGTCCAGAAATGGCAACAATCGACTTCTTTGCGCTCCCACACTTTTACAGACAGGTTTCCTTCCGTTTGTAAATATTCCTGCGTACCGGCATGCAGCAAAAATTCCAGATAGCCCCCCGCCTTTTCAAGGCTTGTTCTCCCATGCCATATTCTGGTGATCATTGTCAAGAAAATTTAAGTTTCAATCCTCCCCTGCCCGCACAGGCCACGCCCACGGTGGCCGCACAACCCACAGACCATCCGGCCTCCCCTACATCGCCGGCGGTCCCTGCGAATTCATATCCTTCCGTTTGAACAGGTTCAGGTCCATCTTGCCAAACCGGTACGCGAACACCATCCTCACCAGTTGCGGGTCCTTCAGCCGGTTGTACTCCTGCGAGAAGTAGGCGCTCTGGCTATACTGGTCTGACCAGCGTGTACGGAAGATATCACTCATGCTCACGGTCAGCGATGCCGCATTGTTCTTCAGGAAACTTTTCTTCACCGCAAGATCGACGCCATAGAAGGATTTGATATATCCCTGCGATGAGCTTTGCGTGGTCGAGCCCGGAGGGCCGAACTGGTTCGTATTCTGGTTTACCGGCAGGTTGGTCCTCGACTGATAGATGGCCGTAAGTTGCAACGTGAAATTGGCCGGCAGCTTGAAATTGCTGTTGAATTTGCCAAACCAGCTCCAGATGGCATCCTGCGATGGCTGCTTCAGATTGTCCGTATTGATATGGGCGTTATAGATATTTAAATTTGCAGAAATATCCCACCATTTGGCGATATTGTCCGTAGTCGTGATCTCACCGCCCACCGTATACGCGTTGTTGGCATTTTCGTAAGTATTGATCAGCACAGGCTGGCCCAGCGGGTTCAGACCGCTGTCCTGATAACGCGTGATCAGGTTCGAAGTATATTTGTAATAACCCGATATCAGCAACGTGTTGCTGTGCGGGAATGTCTTCATATAGGACAACTCGAAGGAATTGGTAAATTCCGGGACGAGATCGGGATTACCACGTGTGATATTCAGCGTATCCGAATAGTCCGTATACGGTATCAGCTGGAAGAACCCGGGCCGGTTCACCTTACGGGTGGCGCTGAACTGCAGCTCCTGGTCATGCTTCAGCTTCTCGCTGACGAAGATAGAAGGGAACAGGCTCGTCGGATAGGTATTATGGAAATGCTGTCCCGTATTCAGCAGATCCCCCGAATAATTGGAACTCTCCCCTCTCAGACCGAGCGAATAACCGAAATTACCAATCGTGCTGCTGAAATTGATATACGCCGCATACACCCGGCTTGTGCTCTTGTAGTTGCTTGTCCCCAGCGGCGTCAGCGTCTGACCGCCATTCTTGTCCAGCGTATAGGTATCGTTGTAATTGCTCAGCCGCTGGATGCTGGTCCGCAGGCCGGCTTCCAGTTTTGTCTTTCCGCCAAGCGGATTGGTGTAATCCGTTTGTACCGTGGTAAAGGCGGGCGAAGCCGTACCCAGCACCTGCTGCCGCGTGGTTGCGATCACCGCCGAATTGGGCAGACCAGCATAATAATCCGTAGTGTATAAAGAGCTGCTGTGAGATGTCACGCCGAAATAAGAACCGTCAGCCGTCAGCTGCTCGCCCTCTTTGGCAAAAAGATGCTTCATCCCCAGCTGTACGCCGTTGACATCGAAATTACGCGTGGAATTGGAGTTCCGCAGGGAGTAGGCAGTCTTCGTTCCCCCGGAAAGAATGCTGTCGGTCTGTATATTGGAAACATCCGTGGGAGTGAAGGAACCGTGCACCTTGATATAAGAGGCGGATAGGGTTGTTTTATTGCTGACAAAATAATCCAGGCCGATCTGACCAAACATAAAATGACCCTTATTGCGTTGCAGATCTTCTTGTAACAGATGAGTGGTATTGCTGAGATAGGTATAGCGGTTGGTATTACCCACCGTTTTTCCATTCATCCCGTTGTACATGCCATTAAGGCTCAGGTTCACCTTTCCCTGGCGGGCGTTTAATCCGACAAGGGCATTGGGCGCACCATGCGAATCCATCCCTGTCGAAATGCTGCCGTTATATCCCTGCTTCTTATTTTTCTTCAGGATGATATTGAGGATGCCGGAACCGCCGCCGGAAGCATCGTATTTGGCGGAAGGGTTGGTCATGACTTCCACGCTCTCGATCGCATCCGCAGGGATCTGATCGAGGGACAGCGTCGTTGGCCGACCGTCTACAAAGATCGTTGGTGACGCTCCGCGGAGACTGACATTTCCATCGATGTCCACATTTACCGAAGGCACATTGCGCATGACATCCAGCGCCGTTCCGCCTGCGCTGACGATATTCCGCTCTACATTGAACACCTTCTTATCCATATCCAGCCGCATGGCGGGAGCCTTGGCGACAACGGTGACGACCCCCAGTTCCTTCGTATCGGTGACCAGCTTTACAATACCCAGGTCCTTGCTGAAGGAAGGCAGGTTGCCCATTGGATTGTTCTGATCGCCGGGTTTTGCCGCCGCAGCCGCAGGAATGATCATAAATGAAATATCCTGGGCTTTATATCCTGTAGCCGATACTTTCAGCACCAGCTGCGAGGCGATCGGCAGGTCTTCGAAGTCGAATTGCCCATTGGCCTTCGTATCCATTCCCTTGAGCAACAACAATTTCTTTTTCTTGGTGGTGGGGTCTACCGTTGACCGGAGCACAAGGGCGGATGCAGCCATCGGCTGACCCGTCGAATCCGTAACCTTGCCGTATGCACGACCAATGGAGGGAGGTCCTGCCTGAGCGCCGGGAGCACCCGGACCGCCCGGCTTTGCGGCGCCTGCCTGACCGGAGGCGGGAGCCTGGGCCATGCAAAAAGATGCCAGTAATAACAACAAGGATAATGTAAAGATCAGTTTTCCCACAGACGTATTTCTCACAGACGTATATTTAGAACACAAATATACTTTCCTCCTCTCTTCTCATCCAGCCCATTACTGTCAACGGGGCAAAAATCTCGGTGAACGGCGGGAAAACTTTGGTGAAGCGTTTAGCTCCTGACAGAACCTGACCGTCCCGGGGTCCAGCCCCATGCTCCCTGCTATCTCGATCCTCGCGGAAAATGCACCTTACTTCGTTTTTTTGTCTGCCCCGGTCTTACCGTCAGCGGTCTTACCATCGGCGGTCTTACCATCTGCAATCTTGCCATCGGCGGGCTTGGTATCAACTGGCTTGGTGTCGACCGGCTTTGTATCATTACCGGGTGTTGGCGGGGGAATACAGGCATCGGCCTCGCCACCCAGATGGATGTCGGCGAAGTCCGCAATGCCTCTGGTGGGAATAACGGAGCTGGCAGCGGTATAGAGGAGCTTTTTGTCCTTGTCCGACGCGGACAGGAACAGCGGTTGTTGTTTGGTACTATCGATCGTCTTACTATCGAGGGTCAGTGAATAATTTCCCCCGTCATCCGTACAGCTGCTGCCCGTCAGACGCAGCCATTCCTTGTTCCCATCGGCGAGGAATACGGTAATACCCTTCATCGGGTTGTTCTTCGCATCGAATACCCTTCCCTGTATACGCCAGGCATCGACAGGCAGCGGGGTCGTCTTGATGTTCACCCTCGCGATCTCGGTATCCAGGCCCTGGAACAGCTGCTCATGATAGACCAGCCTTGCCTGCAACTGCACAACACGTGGATGGTCCTGACCATATTTTGCAGTAAGCCGTTTGGTTTCCACCTGCAGCATCGCATCCCTCAGCTGCTGAAACGATTTCAGGTTATTCAGTTCCGCCGACCGCTGGTCATTCAGCCTCGACAGCGAATCGCTGATATTTGCCGAAACATCGGCATCCGTAGGAGGTGTTTTGTTATCCATAAAGTAATTTTATAAATCATTTAATTAAAATCCACGCCCGCCGGTATCCCCAGCGCGGCCATCAGTCCCGCCTTCTGCCCGGCGCAAGGATTGTTTATAAAGACGACATTGTTGTGTACCGAATGGAGTGTGCCAAACGCCATCAGACATCGCGTGGCCTGGTTGCCAACCGCCGTATTCATAAAGCCAAGCGAGAACAACGAATACAGCGTCAGGGTCAGCCCGTCCATAAACCGGTTGTCGTTCGACCGGACAGAGGCCCCGGCCAGCACCGTATTCACCAGCACGATATCCAGCGTCGTATTCCCCTTTAACAGCGAGATAAACCCCGCGCACTCCGATTGGTTGCTGTTAAACGCTATATCATCCAGCGAGGCGATCAGGATAGAGCTCAGACACACCGTCTTCGTATCCGACCGCATATCCAGCGTTCCCTGATTGTCGGAGAACATCACCTTTCCGGACGGAAGATATTCCAGGATCCGCAACAGTTGCTGGAATGCAGGGTTCGACAGCAGCGCCAGAAAGGCAGCCGGATTGATATTGGCCAGCAGCTGAAAATCGAGCAGCAGCGTGTCTTTCGATACGCCAAGGTCCAGGATCATCACCATGGTGCCCAGCGTTGCCAGCGGATTGACGGGATCGGTAGCCTGGCTGGTGAACTGATTGCTCACCACAGACACCGGCCCGAAGGCGACCAGAAAAAGCGCATGCCCCATCGGCTGATGTACGATATTATCATTCACATTCACCGCCGGCACTCCGTCAAAGGATGGGGTATTCCCCGCAAGCACATTCTTCAGATCTGGGGCCTTAAAGGACATCATGACTACGATGCCACCCCTCGCCCCCTGCCTCGGTATCGGCGTTTTCGTCAGCAGTACCGTTGGCTCCACGAACATCCCGTTATTGACGATCTTGTTGCTGGACAGCTCCGTTCTTTCGCCATACAATATGAACACCCCGCAGATGGGGTCCAGATAGCTCTGCCCATTCTCTTCGATCCTGTTCTCTGCGATGGTAGCATGCTGGGTATCATGTAACACCACTCCCCCAAATGCCACATAGGGTACAGCGGCGGCGGCGATCTTCGCCGGGATAAACTGCGCACAATTGCGTATCTCATTCCGGTAAATAGTGATATCGTCGATATGCACGATATGCGGCGCCGTGTCGAACTGCTGGACCGCACTGATGCCATTGAGGCTCATCTGCAAGATCGTATTCCCTTCGATATCGATCTCGTAAAGCGCCGAATACGTATAGATGGTTTTGGCAAAAGTAAAGGTATACAGTTGCGCTCCCTGCGCATTAGGAACAGGCAGATCGCCAAGCGTGATCCCATTGCCCCTGCCCCCCGTGATCTCATTCTGCCAGATCCGCACGCGCTCCGACCCGCTCCCGATCTGAATACCCCCGAGAGTATTATAATTCTTCCTGACCCGGAAGCTGGGCATATAGAGGATCACATACTTCAGCAACAGAAAGACCTGAAATTTTATCGAGAACCCGTTCGCGTATGTTTTTTGGATATCCCGGCAGGGATCGAACGGATCGCCACCCGATGGATCCTTGGGTCTGGGATCGTCAGGGTCCTTTGGATCGGGTTGCGGCACCACGATGATCCGGTTGCGTTCGATAAGCACCTTGTCGGCGGCGCTGAAGATCGCCACTCCTCCCAATGCCCCGTCGGCCCTGTCCACCATCCCGATCCGGTTATAGGAAATAGTGATGTCGTTGTCATTGGCTGCCTCCAGGACCCGGATCCGGATGGCATTGACAAAGGCAAGGATATTATTTTCGTGAATCGTGATCGTCGAGGATGCCGTCGTCCCTTTTGCATCATCCAATACCTCGATCGCCGTCCCATCCAGCGCCACCAGCGTCAGCTGATCGATCCTGATCTTCTGTGCGTTCGCAATGCTGAATATGGGGTCGGTGATCTGCTTTGGCCCGGGACGCACGATGCTCTGGTCGCCACAGCCGCTGATCCGGATCTGCTTCTTCTGTGAGATCCTGACATTAGCCACATGCTCACCCGCCAGCACACATATCTTGCCGCCCTGCGATGGCAAGGCATCTACGGCTTGCTGAATGGAATTATAATCTCCAAAGCTTTTTATCCCATCGCCGACGCTGAAGGTACAGCAGCAATCGTCCGCTGTCAGCGGATTGAATTTCTTCCGGCAGTCATGCACGAACTCCCCGACCGACAACTTGCCATTCGGATCGGGCGTCCAGCGAAGTACGGCCAAGGGTGCAAACCAACGCGCAGGCCCCATCGGTCTCATGCCCTTTTCCAGTTCCCACGGTACGACAAGGTTCGGGCTTTCCGGCCGCGCGGCAATGACCCAGAAATCCCCGGCCACGCTGTCATTACCCGTGATCGTTACTTCCAGACCGGTATGACCCAGCGCGACAGGCCCGGCCGTAATGGGGATCTTCGCCGGTGAGCTGAGATCGTCACCACGGTTCCATACCCGTAAATACCAGTATTCCGCAGGCTTCCGGTCAACGATATCGCTTGGCGCCGGTTTGTCGAGGTCCGGAAAATCATCCCGCTTCGTCCAGTCGACGCCCAGCGTAGCCGGCACGGCATCCAGCAGCGTGAAGACATTCGAATCCGGATCATAGGAAGCGTCTACCGTGGTGAGATGACCCGTCATCTCCGCCAGCTTTTCCCCGTCGGACAACACCGCCGACCAGGGCAGCAGCTCTACGACCTGTCCCGACAAGGGCCAGTGATACTGGTCCTTTGGATCGGTCAGCAGCGTGATCGTTTTCTGATCTGCGGATATCTGTACCCGGTATAATGGAGAGGCGTTGTCGAATCCCCAGGTGAAATTCCCCGGGTCCGTTATCTGCACTCTTATGGCCTGGTTCTCCGCACCCAGATAGCCACCCGCCGCCGTTGGCGTGCAAAGATCGGGGGGTAGCCCGGTATCGCCATAGCTGACTTTCAGCCATTCATCCGGCACCCGCAGATAATTCTGCACGGCGCCCAGCTTCTCTCCTGCCCAGTTCTTAATCAGTTGCTGCCACGCATCCGAACAATCGCAGGTGCCGATATCCGTTGCGAGATGGACCCGCCGCATATTCCTCAGCCGGGTCGTGGTATCGGGCCCTCCCAGCGCTACTTCGAACAAGGCATCGTCCTCCACCGCCGTAACGGTCTGCTGCCAGGCTTCGATAAAGACCAGGTCATATCTTGGCTTGTCCGAAAAGGGCGGCATCTTATCCAGGTCAGCCGGCTGTTGCAGCCAGTCTTTCTGCAACCGGTACGTCTCCAGCTGCTCCAGCTCCAGCCGCAGCCCGCCGAGATACAACACGCCCGCCAGAATATCGAAATTGATAAGCCCCTTGTCTATACGGGGCGAAGAGATCAGCCATCCGTCATCGGGACTCCCGTAGGGACCGATGATGTCCACTCTCGACTTACGGAGGTCATCCTCCTGGATCCGGTTCCCTTCATTGTAATCGTCGTCGGTCAGGACCCGGCCCTGCTGCATGCGGACGCTCTTATAATGCTTTGCCGCATCGAAATTTATTCTGGAGATATCGCTTCCCATATGATCGGTTTATGTTTTATTAATAAATACCGGGATAAGCCCGAATGGCATATATTCATCGACCTTACTCTTCAGTCCATCCAACTTCACCGGATTGAGCAGACTGCTGAATGCTCCCATTTCCGAACCGTTCTCCGCTCCCCGCACGATCTT
Organism: Puia sp.; assembly: GCA_035317125.1. Taxonomy (GTDB): domain Bacteria; phylum Bacteroidota; class Bacteroidia; order Chitinophagales; family Chitinophagaceae; genus Puia. The sequence continues at coordinate 3,961 of DATHHO010000129.1, read as the reverse complement.
CGCCTCCGCGGTCTCGCTCAGCTGGCCATACCCTGGGTTGCCAAAAAGACGGGAAGTGAACCAATGGTTGGCGTCTTTATCAAAGAGAAAGGATTCATAAGGTCTTGGCAGCCTGCTCGCCGCTGGCGCGGCGCTGAACCGGAAACAGCCGTTCTGCGTATCCGTCGTGATCACCAGCCCCGTGATCAGCGCCTCCGATGCCTCCAGCCGGTGTACCTGGGCATTCCCGAAGACAGTACTGCTTTGCAGGTTGGTAAGCCCCATGCCGATCTGTAATGCGGCCACCCCCGCATCCACCGATTGTACGATCGAATCCGTGATGGATAACTCCGGAAGATCTCCCGCCGCATCGAGGACGACAGGTCCGAGTATGCTCGCCTCGATACAGAGGTTAGCCACCCTGCCTTTTATGATCAGGGACAGCGGATGCAGGATTTCTCCTGTGGCATTATTGCTGCCGCCGGGATCGATCGTACAGTTGCGGATCACCACACAGTCGAAATTTCCCTGGATAACGATGGCGGCTTTCACATCGCCCGCCGACCCGATCCATAACCCATCAAGGGTCAGCGACGAATCCGTATTGGCGCCGCTGTCGAGTACCCAGTCGCCGTCCAGACGGCAATAAGGCCGTTGCGAATTTGCGGCCCGGAACTCAAGATCTTTTATGCTGACCAGGTCTGGTAAGGGGCCATAGGTCTTGCTGTCGTCGAGCTGTGTTATCCCCTGATCGGGAAGATCGGCCGCCACAAGGGCGCCGCCCCCTGTCCTGGTCACATCGGCTGGCTTGACTCCCGTCTCCATCCTGTCATAAGGACCCGCTCCCACCGGTCCTGAAAAACCATAATGGTAGGCCGTATAGATCACCTTTGCAGGATTTGGAGCGATGGTGAATTTAAACCGGCCTCTTTCCGCATCGATGGCAAGGTCCTTGTCGGTGTCAGCCGTCCAGGACTGAAGGTTGGCCGCCACAATATGTTCAACGCTGATGATGCTGTTCACAGGGGTATCGAACCCGACGACGATGGAGCTGGTCTCCAGCGGATCGCTCAATAAGGTATCCGCATCCGGCAAAAGGGCCTGCTTGCCGCAATCGGGCACCAGCGCCGCCGCCAGCAACGGGATAAAATGTGCTGGGTCCAGCAGCTCGGCCTTGTTGCTGAAGCTGTCCAGCACCGTTACCAGACTGCTTTCGTTTTTGAAGCGCAACCCTTCTATCTTGCCCAGTTCCTGCTCCGCAGCTACGCTCAGCCCTCCCGCCACCAGTTGAAGAATGACCGTGTCATCGATCACATATTCCGCATGACCCAGCAGACGACAGGGGATCGGCGCCGGCAGCTCCCACTCAAGGGCGCTGTGCCACTCATCCCAGTCGTCCGAACGCAGCCGCTTACTGAAGAGGGGGATATCGCGGCCGGAAGGATCGAACGTATAGCTCATCCCATCCCCCTTCGCAAAAGGTGTGACCCCGATGGCAGCAAATGCGCGTAAACGATAGAGATAAAATGCCAGCTTCGGAATGGAATATCTCCCGACAGATCCATTATAGCGGCGCATATCCGGTGTATGAAAATATTCTTCGAAAGGCCCGTTCGTCAGCTCGCCGATCCGCGGGTTGCGGAGATCGGCCCATCCACCGGGCATCGTACCCGAGTATCTGCCGGCCAGCGGCAGCGGATGTGGGTCCAGTCCATGTCTCGCACGGCCCAGTTTTGTAAATTGTTCCACCAGCTTACCCTCCCATCCGCTGATATCGTTGATCAACTCCTCGAGGATCCGTGGGGTGCCTTTTCTCCGCCGGTAATAGATCGTCTTCGCGACATCGATACGCCGGCCTCTTTTATTCATCGCCGACAACAACCTCGTCGCCACAAGCTGCCCGATATAAGGCACCGCCCATTCATTACACAGCTCGATGAACTGGTCATCCCAGAGATGGTCCTGGCTGCGCCTCAATACGGCCGCCTGACGGGCTATGACCTGGACCAGCGCGCGTAGCGTCCCCGGCTGGTCGGCGATCCCGTCTTCATACCGGTAGATGGCGGGGATCCCTTCCCACAATTTCTCGGTATAATATCTTTCAAACTGATCTTCTGCCATAGTAATTAATTTTCAACTATTCATTCCGTTAATGATAAGCTGCCCCTGCTGCACATCGAAATAATATCCCGTTCCCGGCACGACGGCAAACTCGTAAAAGCCGGCTCCGTTTATATTGATGCTTTCGACGGCCACCGCGCCCTTTATCTTCAGCACTTCGCCAAAGATCCTGCTCCGGTACAGGGGATCGCCGATCCCGATATTTTCCGGGGCCAGCAACCCTTTCAGCGGGTCCGTCAACGCCTCGCGGACATCGGCGATCACATCGGCGGCAAGCGACCGGGGATCGATGCGGATATTCAGGGACAGCACGACAATCCTTGCCTGAGCCTTTTCGACCCGGATGGCGACCGTGGGATCGGAGTAGCTCCGCAGCCGCTGCGACAGCGGGATGGCCAGGCCATCATCGCCGATATAAAAGATATGCGCCGCCGTTCGCTGCTTGGTCTTATCCCAGCGCCACTCTGCCTTCACCGCCCGGACGCCTGGAAAGCTGGCTGCCAGCGCTTCCATATCCGCAAGCGATACCACACGGCCCAGGAGTAACACCGATGGCGGGGCAAGCCGGCGCAGATCATCCGTCGTCTGCGCATCCTCGCCGCCGGACGCGGCAAGGATATTCACCACGCTTTGCAATCCCTTGACGGGTTTGGAGATCTGGTTCACCGATCCCGCCGGCGGGCAGGCGAGTTCCGCGCCAAATCGGTAATTGACGATGATATTATCTACCCCACTGGGCAGGCGCTGTCCCCTGATCCCATCGCCGAAGATCACCAGAGAGTCTCCATCGTCATTCTGCCGGACGATATATACCTGTTCATTTTCCGTTACGCCATAAAAATTGCTCATTTCCGACCACAGCGTACCATTCACATATACGGTCAGCGTATTGGCAACGCCGTTATCATTGCTGGCCGTCGGTGAAAGATAATAGGCCAGTGGTTTTTTCTTGAGCTTGAAAGCCTGGCTGGCCATAGACGCATTACCGCTCCCCAGCTTTTCATTCTTCACGCTTTCCCCCCTCGATGCCTCCAATATTTTTCCAAACACGGTCACCGGCATCGTCAGCGATGGATTGCCAGGCGTGCCCATATCCGGGATCACTTGTTTTGCCTGGAAATCAAGCCGGCCTTCCACCTTTGCCCCCTGAATATTTTTATCCTGCAACAAGAATTCGGCAGGTGCATTTCCTCCAAAGGGGATCTCTACCGGGTTATCCAGCCCCAGCGTATCCGCTGGCGTCACGGCAGGGTTGGGTTCATCCAGCACCGTTGCTGCGGGCTGCATGCCGGAATACACGGTGATCCCCGAGATAAGGGCGTTCGTCCAACTAGAGGCTGCGCCGGCATTGATGGATTTGTTCAGCGCCAGCTGCGTGACCTGCACCTGTGCCCCCGGCATGGTATAGGCAACGGCGACGACCGTAACGGGCGAATCGGGGAAGAGTGCCCTGCCCACCAGCGCGACGCCTGATATACTGAAGCTGCGGATGTCCGATTGATACGCCACCAGAATCGAGTCACCGGGTTTGATCCGGTTATCCGGCACATTCAGCGTCAGGGTAGTATCCGTCAGCGAATCCTGACCCGACACCGGGTTGGTCGTCCACAGCGCCGCCGACTGCTGAGGTTTAAATAGTTGGAGATTTTTTAATATCGTACCCGCCTTCAGGTTCGTCGCCGCAGCAAACACCAGCTTCGTATACAGCAGACCGTCAGCTCCCGTATATTTGACCACCTGACTGATCACGATGGCCTGATCCTGACTGGCATCCGAATTGTCGGTCAGCAGCAGCAGATCGCCTGCCCGGACAGGCTGCTGTAAAGAGACGACCAGCTCCGCCGGATTTGCCGTCATGATC
>DATHHO010000128.1:0-2216 GCA_035317125.1 Puia sp. | reverse complement strand
GTAAAAGACCCGGCCCTGCTGGTGAAAGAGGACATCGTTCCTTTTAACAATGCCTGGTGCAATTTTATTCTCAACGTGGCGCCCAACCGGGATGGGCTTATCGATGACAACGCGCTGGCGGCCCTGAAGGTGATCGGCAGTTCCTGGAGGAACGAAGGTCCAGTCAGTCCACTCCCCGGTGGGGAAGCGCCGGTGATCTCGCACAACCTCGCAAAGAAGCAGAAGGCCGAGTCCAGCTGGAGCGATGATATGATGATCATGGACTTTGGCAACGATGATAATTTTAACACGGCCTGGGAATCCAATCCAACGGTGAAGACGCCCTGGTATGAGGTCCTTTTTGATCACGAAACGGAGTTCAACACGATCACACTCACGGAAAGCAAGCCGTCCATCCGGAAATACCGGCTGGAATATTTTCAGGACGGGGTATGGAAACCCATATTGGCGGGTGAAAAGCAAGGCCGGGTCAAGATCCACCGGTTTGAAGCCGTCCGGGGCAGCAAGGTCAGGATCCTTATCGACCAGTCCGATACGCCGCCCGCGATAGCAGAATTCGGCGTGTACAATGAAAGGAGCAGGTAAGAATCTTTTAAGTATTGAGCATATTGGCTATATTTAAGATATTGAAAACTTTGGCAACTTATACCGTTAAAACTGCCTGGCTGACTGCCCTGTTGTTCCTGGGGTCCATTTCCGGGGCCATGGCGCAGCAACCCGACTGGAACAGGTACGCCGACACCAGAGAGAAGCTGGGGGCGATCCTTAAATATGGCCAGGATGCGGTCCGCAAGCAGCAATCCGCGCAGGCGATCCCCATTTTTTTTGAAGCGCTGAAGATTTCGCGCCAGGCATCCCTCGACAGCTTTGCAGGCGCCAGTCTTTATTCGCTGGGTATTGCCTACCGGTACAGGGCCGTCTATGATTCGGCCTGTTATTTTTTAAAGGATGGGGCGCAGCTGGCCGACCGTAACCAGTATATCAGGCTGAGGGCGCTGATCCGGCTGGAACTGTATGCCATCTACAACAGGAGGGGCAAGGCCGACTCGGCGGCTGCCATGATCGTTTATCTGTCGGGGATCGTATCGCAGCTGGACAGCAACGGCAACGAAAGGGCAAGGCTGGAGCTGGTCCTGGGCCATGAGGCCAAGCACAAGGCAAAATATGACGAAGCGCTGCAACATTACTACCGCGGCCTGAAGAATTTCACCCTGATCAAAGATTCGATGAACATGGCGACCATGTATATCTCCCTTGCGAACGTAATTGACATTCTGGGGCAGACGGATAAAGCGCTGAGTTATCACCGGCAGGCCGCGGACCTGCTCACCCGGCTGGGCAGACGCTATGAGCTGGGCAATGAGCTGTTGAACATTACGGACCTGTATTATACGGCCGGTAAGCTGGATTCCGCCGAAACGGCCGTGCGGAAGGCCCTCACGATCGCGGAAGAGCTGAACGAGAAGTCATACCAGGTGTACGGTTATATGCATCTTGGAAATATTTATAAGCGGCGGAAACAATTCCCCGAGGCGGAGAATTATCTGCAGTTGTCCATCAGCATCGGGGAGACGCTGGGTATGCAGAGCGCCCTGATGGATTCGTACCAGGCCCTTGGAGAAATGTATATGGGGGAAAAACAACCGGCCAGGGCAAAGCCCTGGTTTGAAAAACAACTGGCGCAGGCCAGACAGGAGAAGAATACCGAAGAATCCATCGAGGCATACTGGGACCTTGCGGAGAACGAATATGCCCTGCATAATTATGCAAAGGCCTATGCGTACCAGAAGCTCTTCAGCGTATATAAGGACAGCGCCTATTCGGAGACGGCCTCGCGGCACATGGCGGAAATGGAATCCAAATATCAGAATGAAAAAAAAGAAGAGCAGATCCTGGTGCTGAAGAAGGACAAGGAGCTGGGCGAGCTCAACTTTCAGAAACAAAAGAATTTTCAGATCGGTCTCTTTCTGTTCTTCTTTTTCGTGTTGCTGACAGGCTTCCTTATCTTCAGCAGGAACAGGGTGGTGCAGCGGATCCGGCAGGAAGTCGATATGGAAAGGATGCGCAATACCATTGCGAGGGACCTGCATGACGATATCGGGTCGACGCTTACCAGCATCAATATCCTGAGCAAAGTGGCGCTGGAGCAGGCCCCGGAGGATGGGGTAGTGGGTCCCAGCCTGATAAAGATAAAAGACCGCTCCGCCGCCATCATG
>DATHHO010000127.1:0-10219 GCA_035317125.1 Puia sp. | reverse complement strand
AACTGGGTGTAGCGTTCCGCTCCCTGCCGGGCTGCCTCCAGGAAACGCGGGAGACCGGTGAACTCGTACAAGTCCAGCAGCTCCATCCATTGTGGGGCATAGTCCGTCCAGAAATGAGAGGACATGCCACGGGTGCCCCCTGCGGGGGTATCGGCGCCGGAAGCGGTGAAATCCGTCTGCGGCCGCCCGATCCTTGCTGCGATATAGACGTCTGCCTTGTTAATAGCTTCGCGCAGAATGGCAGAATCGCCGCTCATTTTAAAGAGCCCTGCCAGGTTGGACCAGGAGTCACCAGGACTGGGCACCGACAGGTTGAGGATGCGGGTATGATGACGAAGGCTGTCGGCAAAATAGGCGAATACGGGGGAAAGCCGCCGCCAGAAGATCTCATTGGCCGCCAGTTCCGCTACTTCGATGCCCGGACCGCTGAGCTTGCTGGAAGCATTCTGCCCATTTACGCCCTGGTCGGGGCTGAATAAAAAGCGTTGCCGGGAGAGGTTGAATTCAGTCATCGGCACGGCCCTGCGCCGGTAAATGGCCTCATTATCCGTTATAACGGCTACGGACAGGGCATGGAGACCGGAGACGACTTTCACGGTCCGCGCCACGTCTGCGGTATAGTCAAAGCCCTTGAGCTCTTCGTCCCAGCCGGCGGCGCGGTCATCCATGGCGAAGCCGATCATATTTTCAAGGCTGGTATTCAGGTTTTCGGACAAGTTTTCCCGGTAGTCCTTAAACTTATAGAGCTGTTCGGCGATAAACCGATGGGTGGCAGGCAGTGTGGTTTGCCGCCAGACCAGTTGCATGCGGAAATCGTAGGTGGACCCTGCGCGAAGCCAGGAGTCCCGGTTGCCCAACACGGGCGCAAAGAGCATAGGCTGCGCCATGCCGGCCGGATTACGCAGCAAAACTCCACAGCGGATATTTCCTGCTGACAGGTTGGGAAGACGGAAGGGCATCTCCGCGGGATCGGCGACGATCCCATACGTGGCGCCGTTCTTTTCGACCAGGGTTGCCGGCAAGGGGCACATTTCTTCCACGGAAAGGTAAGAGACCCTGGGAAACCGTTTTTCCTGCCAGACCCAGGGTTGCCAGATCCCATCCGCCGCATCGGGTGATAATTCCGGCAGTCCCGCAAAGCCAACGGAGTACCAGCCGTCCTGCCGTATGTGCAGAATAAAATGGAGCGCCAGCGTGCCTGCGGCTCCCGGCTCCAGGGTGGCTTCGAGGGAAAACGCCGGCTGAGCCGGAAAGGCCCATGCTATGGTCCCGGAATTTTCCGTTGCCTTATCGGCCATGGTCAGGGCCGGAGAGACTGCCCTGAAATAATCCCGGGTCAGCCCTTTTCCGCCGGGTAATTGCCAAGCCGGGAGAACGATGTCCTGGTCGTCTTTTTCGATGGCCTCGCCGGCACGGTCGTAGCGGAGCTTCGGGTCTTCGGTGCTGTGCAGGATAAGGAAACGGGGGCGGATCAGCAACCGTTCATTCCCACGAACCCAGGTCACCGACCTGTCCCGGCCCAGACGCAGGGCCGGGGGCTCCTGCGCCGGAAGGCATCGGAAAGCGAGCAGCAGGCTGCCCAGCAGGATAATCCTTTTGACGATATGTTTTACCCAGGGTTCCATGGTCATTTACTTATTGCCAGTCGGGATTCTGCACGAGCTCCGGGTTGGCATTGATCTCCAGTTGAGGGATGGGGAAATAACGGTGTTTAGGAAGGGGTGTTCTGACCGGGTAGTCGGCATTTATGGCCGTAGGGATCACCGTTAGAAACTTGTTGGTGCGGGTGAGGTCATACCAGCGGTCGCCTTCCCCATAAAATTCTTTTGCCCTTTCCACGAGGACCGAATCGACAAAATCGTCCTTGCCAAGGCCCGCCGTCAATCCGGGTATATGCGCCCGGGTGCGGATCGTATTCACATAGGAATAGGCCAGACCGCTGGCGCCATTCTGCATGGCCTCGGCCTCCGCCGCTATGAGAAAGGCATCGGCATAACGTAAGATAGGGATATTGTTGTTGGAAAGGGAGCCAACGGCATTGGGGTCCTTGTACTTCCCTACGGCAACCAGGTTCTTGGTCAGCAGGCGGGTGTCTATTTTAATCTGAGGCACACCCGGAAAGGAGGTATCGAGGAGCGCGCGCCGGCCGTCATTCGGAGCGAAGCTGTTGTAGAAGGACTGAAAAGCATACATGGCCCCGGCTGGTCCCTTGTTATAGGCCGCTCCCGCACTGATCGGCGCAAAGTAATAAGCCACCTGCGAAAAGCGGCTGGGGTTCAGGCTGCTGCTCAGCTCCACAGCAAACATATTCTCCTGTCTGGCCGCATCCTTTTTGCTGACATCGAAGGCGTCGGCAAAATTGGGCATCAGCGTGTACTTTCCAGAGTTGATGACAGTCTGCGCCATCTGCAGCGCGAGGGGCCAGTTCTGATCGTACAGGGCCGCCTTGGCAAACAGCAGCTGCGCCACCTGTCTGGACACACGCCCCTTTACAATGGTAGGGGTATAATCGGGCAGCAGCGAATCGGCAGTGGTAAGGTCCTTATAGATCTGCTGGTAGACGGCTTTCTGATCGGTCTTGCCCACATAGCTGTTGGCGATGCTGTTGCTCGGGGTGATCTTGAGCACGATGTTCTGAAAATTACGGGTAAGGGTCCAGTTAAAAAAGGCGCGGAAGAAATAGGCTTCTCCGAGGATGGAATTCCTCCGGGCCGTGTCCATCGGCGTAGCGGGCACTTTTGCGATCACCCAGTTGGCTTTTTCCACGCCTCCATAGGCCTGCTTCCAGATCTCGATCGGGGATTCATTTGTCCTTGCAAAACTGGTCTGCGCGGAATATTGCGGATCATAGGTATAGAGGGTGAGCGAACTGCGGGCGACCACATTGCGGGGGAACATGACGTCCGCCGACCACTCGGGAACGAAGATCGTGGCGCCTGCGGTGTACAGATTGTAGAGTCCGCCGTAGACGGCGGTGATGGCTGCCTCCGCCTCGGTGGCATTGGAATAGAAATTCTGGGTATAGATGGAGGAAAAGGGAGTCTCCTTTAATTTATTACAGCCATAAAAAAGCAAGAGGCCGATCGCACAACTATATATTTTTATTTTTTTCATCTTTTATTTTTTTTATCAGAGATCTGAATACTATATCAATCAGAAGGTAATTTGGACGCCTGCCAGGAATGACCTGGATTGCGGATAAACGATATTGTCTACCCCGATCTGTGTGTTGGACCCCCCGAAGGTGCCCACTTCCGGATCGAAGCCTGTATAGCTGGTCAGCAGGAACAGGTTGTTCGCACTGACGTAGATACGGGCGGCGCTTAGCCCTCTGATCTTTGGCAGGCTGTAGCCGACCGAGATGTTCTTGCAACGCAGAAATGATCCGTCCTCGACATACCGGTTGGATATGGGTAATCTTCCGTTCAGGCTGCCGACGCCGGTCTGGTACGTATTGTTTGGATTGGACGGCGTCCAGCGGTTGATCAGTCCCGTGAGGGCATTGCGGCTACCGATCGGGTTCTCCAGCTGGTAATTGGCCAGGTTGTAGATCTGGTTGCCATAGACCCCTGAAAACAGGGCGGCGAAATCGAATCGCTTGTAATTGATATTGGTCGAGAACCCGAATACGAATTTCGGGTTGGCATTCCCGGTGATGATCCGGTCGGCGTCCGAGATAACGCCATCCGGCTTGCCCGCCGGACCCGATATGTCCTTAACTTTCTGGGTGCCGACACGGGGATTGGCCTGTCCCGGCAAAATGGGCTGACCGGTCTGCTGGATACCGTCATAGACATAGGTCTTGAAGATACCCAGGGGCTGTCCCACCTGAAGGATATTGTAATTATTGATGTCGAAGGATTTTGTGGTGTCGTCCGCCAGTCTCAGCAGCTTGTTCCGGTTGAAGGAGATATTGGCGCCGACCGTCCAGGTCAGGTTCTTTGTGCGGACGGGGATGAAGTTTGTGGCGATCTCCAGCCCTTTGTTCTCCAGGGAGGCGAAATTCCCCGTAACGGTGGCATAACCCGAAGATAAGGGTAGTGCCTTGGCGAATAAGAGGTCGTTGGTCCTTTTATAATAGGCGTCGACGGTGAAATGCAGGCGGTTGTTAAAAAGATCGATGTCCATCCCTGCATTGGACTGGGTGGATTTTTCCCAGCGAAGATCGGGGTTCGGCACAAGGGTCGGGGCGATGCCGCGGGTATAGACGCCGTTGAAGTCGTAGTCGCTGCCGGACGCAACTGTGGCCAGGGATTGGTAGGGGCCGAGTGCGCCCTGGTTACCGGTCCTGCCATAGCTCAACCGGAGCTTGAGGCTGTTGATGGCCCTTATATTGGCCATGAAGGCTTCTTTCGAGATATTGTAGGCCAGTGAGGCGGCCGGGAAGAAGCCGTATTTGTTGTTCTCGCCAAACTTGCTGGAGCCATCATACCTGCCGCTGATGTCCAGAAAATATTTACCCATATAATTATAGCTCACACGACCCAGCCAGGACAGGAGATCGTCCTTTGACCGGTCACTGAACACGGAATAGGTCTGTGCAAGTTGCAGGGCCTCATTGGTGGTGGCATCGTTGACGAACCCCTGGCCAATGATATAATTGGTATTACTGTTGTTCTCTAGGGCGCTGAATACACCCGTCAGCCGGAAGGTATGCTTACGCGCGATGACCTTGTCGTAGCTCAGGACGCTCTCGTGCATGACGCGGATGAAATTGAAGTTATTCTTGGCCGCAAAACCGCCCAACCCGCCGTTCGACGCCAGATCGGCCTTCGAAAAAGCAGAGGCGGGGAAGTAGAAATCGCCCAGCGTATTGCTCGTGTAGACATCCAGACTGGCCTTATAGTGGAGCCCTCTGGCGATATTAAAATCAAAATAGATATCGCTCAGCACGGTGTTGGCCGTCGTGTTGTCCATTACTTTAGAGGCGGTGACGGGATCACGCAACTCCGTATAAATGCCATTGACCTGTGCTCCGAAATCGAAAATGCTCCCATCGGAGTTATAGGGCTTGAGCACGGGAGGCGCTGCAAGCGCTGCGCCTACGATGGACTGCTGCAGGGCGCCCTGGTCGGTGATGACCGAGCCGGTCTGGATGCGGTGGTTGAGCGTGCGGGTGAACGTGGTGCTTGTCCCCATCTTGAGCCAGGGAGTCGCCTGGTGGTCAAGGTTGATCCTCACGGAATAGCGGTCCAGTTTAGAGCTGAGCACCACGCCGGTCTGATCGAAATAATTGAAGGACAGCAGCAGTTGGGTCTTGTCGTTCCCGCCGGAAAAAGTAAGCTGGTGGTTCTGCATCTTCGCCTGACGGAAGATCTGCTTTTGCCAGTCCGTGCCCGCACCAAGCGAATCGGGTTTGGGGAAGCGGTTCGGGTCATTATAGATCTCATTCTCCAGCCGGGCGAAATCGGGGGCTTTCATGACGGAGAGCATCTTGGTGACATTCTGAATGCCGGTGTAGCCGTCGTAGCTTATTTTGGTAGCGCCTGCCTTGCCGCGGCGGGTGGTGATGATGACGACGCCGTTGGCTGCCTGGGATCCATAGATGGCCGAAGCGGAAGCATCCTTGAGGACCTCCACGGATTCGATGTCATCGGGGTTGAGGCTGGAAAGGGGGCTGATCTCATTGGCGCCGCCTCCCACGTTGCCGACCCCCATGCCGTTGGCGGTCTGGCCCAGATAAAGGCCGCCGCCTGTATTGTTCTGCACCTGTATACCGTCGATCACGTACAGTGGCTCGGAAGAGCCGTTGATGGAATTGGTGCCGCGGATGCGCACGCTGATGCTGCCCCCTGGCGCCGCATTATTCTGTGTGATCTGGGCGCCGGCAACACGTCCCTGAAGGCCCTGTGCAAGATTCGCGATCGGGGTCTGCAACAGCTCGGACGATCTCACGGTGGAGATCGCGCCGGTGACCTCGCTCTTCTTTCTTTCGCCGTAGCCGATCACGATGACGTCCTCCAGATTGCTCTTCGCCCTGAGCGTTATGGTCAGCGTGGGGCCCGCCCCTGCAAGGGTCTGCCGGGGCTCATATCCTGCCGAAGAAAAAGAAAGCACGCTGCGGTCCGAACAACGGATGCTGAAATTTCCCAGGCTGTCGGAGAGTGTTGCGCCTTCCCTTCCCGCTATCGTGATGCTGACAAAGGGGACGGGCTCTCTTCTTTCGTTGTAGACGGTGCCTTTTAATATCCTCTCCGGCGTCTGCGCGCTCGTACGAAAGAAAAAGAACAGTGTGGGAAAAAAGAAGATCAGGAAAGAGGAACGGAAGCTGAACCATTTCATATGCAAGAAGTTTTAGTATGTGGGGAAATCCCCGGATTGGCAAAAAGTGGTGGTCCTGTGATTGGCAGACCTGGCTGTAAAATTGCTGTATTAAGCTGATGAATGCCCATTAAAAAGTGATGAAACCTATCGTTATCGTTACCGTAAAACAAGGAGGTTACCTGCATTCTTCCCTATCTTTAAGGGCGGAATTTTCCTCCGCCAACCACGACCACGATGATCAAGTGTATCCGATGTAAAAAAGTGAATTCCATTTCGAAAGCGGGAAAGGTGCGAAACCTGCAGCGGTATTACTGCCGGCATTGTAACCTTCATTTCACGAAAGGGCCGGCCCTCGATAAGGAGCCAGCCAGAAAGGCGATGGTCACCTTACAGGATATCGCGTTCAAACTGGGACTGTCGGCCACCACAGTGTCCAAAGCCCTGCTCAACAAGCCGGATATCAGTGAAGCCACAAGAAAAAAAGTGCAGGAGCTGGCGGGGCAGCTTGATTACCGGCCCAATATCCTGGCCCAGGGACTGCGCAAGAGCAAAACGAACGTGATCGGCATCATCGTGCCGGAGCTCAACAATAATTTTTTCTCCTCCATCATCATGGGCGCCCAGGAAATTGTCTCCGTCAAAGGGTTTAATGTACTTATCGCCCAGTCTGCGGAATCTTATGATACCGAAGTCGCCAATGTCAAGCAGCTTATCGCCAACCGCGTAGATGGGGTATTGATCTCCGTTACTTCTGAAACAAAAAATTTCGAGCATTTCACGACTTTCGGCAAATACGGGATCCCGATCGTTTTCTTCAACAGGATCTGCGAATCCATCGATACGCCCAAGGTGGTGGTGAACGATTATGACGGGGCTTTCCGGGCGGTGGAACAACTGATCGGCCAGGGCTGCACCCGGATCGCGCATATTGCGGGACCCAATAACCTCCTGCTCAGCAAGAAAAGACTGGAGGGCTACCGGGATGCCCTGAAGAAGCACCAACTTCCCGCCAAGGAGGAATGGCTGGTATACTGTGATCTCAGTCAGGAGAATGCAAAGGCCTGTGCCCGGCAGTTGCTGAGCCTGAGAAGGAAGCCTGACGCCATCTTTGCGGTGAACGACCCGGTGGGCATTCAGGTGATCCTCACCGGGAAAGAGAATGGTATCCGGATACCAGAGGAACTTTGCGTGATCGGCTTCAGCAACGATCCGGTCTCGGGGATCATCGAGCCGGGGCTGAGCACGATGGCGCAGCCGACAAAGGAGATCGGGCGGGCTGCTGCCGGTATACTGCTGGATATGATCGAAAACAAACCGGGCGCTGCTGGACTGTCCGTGCTGAAAATAATCGACGCGGAACTCATCGTCCGTAAATCCTCCGATAAAAATTACCGCGACCCTATTAATGCTGTCCGCTCATGAAGATGCTACCCTCTAAGATTTTACCCTTTGTCATTCCCTTATTGCTGTTATTCTGCCGGGGAACCGTATCCGCGCAGCCTCCTGCCATTTATTATCTGCGGGGGGCTAAGGGGACCGAGCTGTTAGCGGCCAGGGAGTTGCAGCGGTATCTATATGTAAGGACGGGACGCATGCCGCTGCTGCATCCCCTGGAGGCGAATCATAACTGTCCTGCGCATGGCATTCTGGTAAGCCGCACCGATTCCTTTCAGGAAGAGGAATATCAGTTGGTATCGGTTACGGATGACCGCTTGTTGATCCTCGGCGGTAGCGGGACGGCGGTGCTGTACGGCACCTATCAGTTCCTGGAAAGCACGGGCATCGGATTCCGGCTGGACAAGGACATCATTCCGGATGAAAAGACAAATACGATCCTGCTGGGCGGATTCCACGGGCCTCGCTACAGGCCTGCTTTTGCGCTGCGGGGAATCCAGCCCTTTCACGATTTTCCTGAAGGGCCGGACTGGTGGAATGAGGATGATTATAAGGCGGTGATCGTTCAACTGGCCAAGCTCAGGATGAACTTCATCGGCCTCCACACCTATCCTGAAAAGGGGCCGCAGGCCGAGCCTGTCGTATGGATCGGCGACAAAGACGGCTTCAATTCCGATGGCACGGTGAAGGCTGCCTATCCGAACGGGCATTTCAGCACGGGGGACACCGGCTGGGGGTATATTCCTGTAAAGACCTCGTCCTATTCCTTCGGCGCGGCGAGCCTTTTTGAGCGTGATGTCTTCGGCGCAGATTACACAAAGAACAATTCCACATGGCCACACCGTGACGAGGAAAACAGACAGCACTTCAATCTGTTGGGCGGTTGGCTGAACAGGGCATTCAACCTTGCCCATGAGCTGGGCATCAGGACCTGTATCGGAACGGAGACGCCGTTGACGGTCCCTAGACAACTGCAAGCGTCCCTACGTGCCGAAGGTAAAGATCCGGCTTCGGATTCCGTCCGGTCCGCTGTCTATGAGGGCATCTTTTCCAGGATCAACATTACGCATCCGCTGGATTACTACTGGCTGTGGACCCCAGAGGATTGGACCTGGAAAGGGGAAAAACAGGGAGCCGTCGAAGCAACGGAAAAGGACCTGCTTCTGGCTGTCCAGGCTGCAAAGAAGCTGAACTGCACGTTCACGCTGGCCACCTGTGGCTGGGTGCTCGGTCCATCGAGGGACCGCACCGAATTTGATCGGCTGCTGCCAAAAGCCATGCCTTTTGCCGTTATCAACCGCGAAGTCGGGTTCGCGCCGGTGGAACCTTCTTTTAGAAATATCAGCGGGCGACCAACCTGGCAGATCAGCTGGCTGGAAGACGATCCGGGGCTGACTACTCCCCAGCTCTGGGCCGGCAGGGTGCTGAAAGATGCGGCGGACGCTTATACATATCATTGCAGCGGCATGATGGGCATCCACTGGCGGACGGAAATCCTTTCCCCGGCTATTGCTGCTTTATCCCAGGCCGGATGGGAAGCGGATAAATATGATACTGCCCTGACAACGGACGGGAGGGATTATCCGGTGGCTGGCCTGTACCAGGCATGGGCAAGAACAGAATTCGGTACAGCGGCCGGCGATCTGGCGGCTGGTCTGTTTAACGGTCTGGACGGGGTGAGAGAATGGAGATCCAATGAGAACCATATGAATGCAAAGCTGCCCCGCACATCCGACTGGATGGATGGACCGGGGGGCATAAAAAGCAACGCAGAACCCTGGGAACAGGTGCAGAAGAAATATGCCTTTGTAGAAGCGTTCGAAAACCTGAGGCCGCTGATCCGGGGAGCCGGCAACAAGGAACGGTATTCGTACTGGTTGAATACGTTTTATTATTCAAGGGCCCAGGGACGTCTGAGCTGTCTTCTCGGTACTATCGACACCTTAAGCAAACAACTGCTTCTGGTAACGGACAGGCCCATGCGCATCCGGATGGGTAATGATATGGCCAAAGCCAGGAGTCAGGCTATCGGAGCCTGGGGCCAGATGATGAATTATCTGCTACAAACCGTCAATTCAACCGGGGCCATGGGCACGATCACCAACCTGGAGGGGCATAATCTTGGCTTGTTAAAGGTGCTGACCAGGCATGACAGTTTACTGAATACTATTCTGGATAAGCCGCAACCTCCTTTAAACTTTCCGCGTAAATACCAGGGTAAGCCCCGGCTCGTGGTAACCACCAGAAGAACGCTGCTCTGCGCCGGAGAATCGCTTGAGCTAAGACTCAGGCTGCTCTCCCGGGAAGGGGCCGCCATGGCTACCATCCACTGGAAACCGATGGGGGCGGGCAAATTCAGGAGCAAGCCTGTTCCGCATCTGGCCCGGGGCGTATATTTCGCGCAGCTGTCAGCGGCGGAATTTAGACATAAAAGCTTTGAATATTATATTGAATTGCGGGCAGGCTCCGGGCGGCTAAGGTATCCTGTGGGGCAGCAGAACCAGACAGTGGTCGTGTGGTAAAAATGGAGGCCGATCGGCTTCACGCTCCCGGATCAGGA
>DATHHO010000126.1:0-56946 GCA_035317125.1 Puia sp. | reverse complement strand
CCGCGCCCACAGCTCATAAAATGCGGGCAGATGATAAGATGGGTCCGTGAAATTGCCCCGCTCTACGCCCGGAACGAAACGGATCATCTTCGTATCTTCATTGACCATCGTGGCGATCGTCCTCGTACCGAATTTGGTTGGTCCGGACTTCAGCGGATGATGCCGCATCGTCGTAAGGATCTTGTCCGCCCATTCCCGGTAATTATATATTCCTTTCCCATTTCCCCAGCGTGCAGAGGCAAAATAGAGCGACATCACGAAATATTCCTCGCCATCCGGGGCCGGAGTTTCCTCATTGGCCTCGCTGTTGCGTTTAAGCGACCACGAAAAATAGCCTTCCGCCGGATGCTCCGGGGAGCTCAGGTACATATAGGTCATCGCATAATTCCAGATCGCATCGAACTCGGCTTTCTTATCCAGCTGCACCGCGATCATCATGCCATACGACATGCCTTCCGAACGGATATCATGGTGCGGCACATCGCTCACATAGGCCAGCGGGCCATTCGCATTTTTCCCTGCGCTGAAATACACCGCCTGCGTTGCGGTATCTCCATGAAAAAGCTGCCTGAAGGCCGCATGTATCTTCGCCGTGATCTCCTTTTCGGTGTGACCGTTCTCCACAAAAAGGTTACGGTATTTCCCGGTAGCAAAGGCGCCGGACCCATCGTCCGGATCGCGGTCTGGCCGCTGCGCAACAACACCGGCACAGCAAGAAAAGGTCAGCAAGGAAAGGAGGGCAACTTTTATATTTTTCATATACATTTTTTTCAGGCAGCAGCCTCGGGCAGCAGTGCTTTATTTCATAAATGTAATCGGTTTAAATATTATTTTCAATAATATTTAAACCTCCATCCACATTAGTATATTTGTCCCCACAATCATTAAACTTGCTTATGGGAATCCGCATATTTGTCACGGGAGGCACATTCGACAAAGAATACAATGAGCTCACCGGCGAACTCTTCTTCAAAGAGACCCACCTTCCCGAAATGCTGCTGCGCAGCCGCAGCACACTGGATACGACAGTAAGGACGCTCATGATGATCGACAGCCTTCATATGAACGACGACGACCGCGAGCTCATCGCACACCAGTGCCGGTCCGCCGGAGAAGATAAGATCATCATCACCCATGGCACCGATACCATGTCCGTCACCGCAAGGGTGCTGGCCGAAAAAGTTCCTGGAAAGACGATTGTGCTGACAGGCGCCATGATCCCCTACAAATTCGGCAGCTCGGATGGGTTTTTCAACCTGGGTAGCGCGCTGGCCTTCGCCCAGATCCTTCCCCCCGGTGTCTATGTGGCCATGAACGGCCGCTATTTCAACTGGGACAATGTCCGCAAGAACAAGCGGACCGGCCAGTTCGAAGAAGTACATTAATCAGAACCCCTGATATATTTCTTACTGATCTCATCATACACCTGGATATGCTCATTGGACTTCCCGTCCTTATCGAAAAAGCTCTCCCAGGTGCTCAGCGGCTCCCAGATACAGGTGCCTTTACCTCTTCCTCCGGGGATAGTAAAGGCGATCTCATTCACTTCCCGCTTCAACTGGGAATATTCCACAATGATGACATCCTTCTTATACTCCTGCGCGAGATCATTCGCATTATATTTCAGATCGGCCAGCGTTCCATGCCATTTGGGATAATAGGACAGACCGATCACATCAAATACAACTCCTCTGGCCAGCATATTGTCAAGGAATAAATGGGATTCATCATTCTGACCACCCAGGGCCATGTGCAGCATTACCGGCACGGAAGGATCGACCGCCTTCACTCCATTGATCCCTCCGATGATAAGTTGCGCCAGGCTATCGGGGCTGCTGATATTCCCCTCCGGCCAGATCATGCCGTGGTTGATCTCATTGCCTACCTGAACCATATCGGGTGTCGTTCCCTGGTCTTTCAATGCCTTCATCACATCCCGGGTATACGCATATACCAGGTTCCTGAGCGTTGGAAAATCCTTGTTCTTCCAGGCTGCAGGTTTATATTGTTTCCCGGGATCGGCCCAGTAATCGCTGTAATGAAAATCAAGCAGGAACATCATGCCCGCGGCCCTGATCCTTTTCGCCATTTGTTTGGTGTGCTCCAGATCGCAAAATCCCTTTCCCGGGGAATACCCGCTGTCCCGCGCCGGGTCATTGAAAATACGCAGGCGGATATAATTGAATCCATGGTCCTTCAGGATCTGAAGGACATCTTTTTGTATCCCCTTGTCGGAGAACCGGATCCCCCTGTCCTCCAGCTGCGGCAAGAAAGAAATATCCGCTCCCAGCATTTTGCCGATCTTTTTCTCTGCCCGCGGGGCCATCTGTACAGCAGCAACGGCTGCTCCGGGCCGGACGGTATAAATATCGGTGGACCCGGTCTGCAACCCCGCTCCCTTTGCTTCAAATCGGAACTGGCCACTACCTACGCCGGCCTGCAAAATGATCTGGCACTTGCCATTGAATAAATGACGCTGCCAGACGCCATTCAGGCACCTGTCCTGCTCATGACTTGCAGGATCTCCGTTGCCGACCCCAAGGATACGGAGGTTTCCACCGCCATCGAAGTCTCCGGTGGACCGGCCATCTGCAGCGGCCCCATCATCCCCAGCCGGCCGGAAATCTCCGGCGCCACCTCCATCTCCGGCGGGTTGCTCATCTCCCAGCGAAAAATGTATGAGATTATCGGCATCGGGCACTTCCCGGCCCTGCCTGTCCACGACACTGATATTGATGACCGTCGCGTCCCTGCCATCCGCCAGCATAGTTGTTTTATACGGGGTCACCACGATCTCATAAGGTTCCCCGGTAGTCTCCACCTTAGCGACGATCCTTTTCCCTTTCTTTAAGGCTATCGCCTCCAGCGTGCCCTTCTCATAGGGCACATTCCATTCAAGATGCCTGTTACGGGGCATATCCTTTTTACCAAGGCTTTTCCCATTCAGCAACAACTCCACGTTATCCGCATTCGAGTTCACCCAGACATTCACCGGCTGCCCTTCTTTTCCCTTCCAGTTCCAGTGCGGAGAAATATGCAGCACATCCTCATCCGTCCACCACGACTGATAATAGTAATAAATATTCTTTGGGAAACCACACATATCCATGATCCCGAAATGTGAATTGATATCGGGCCAGGCAAAAGGCGTCGGTTCGCCCCGGTAGTCGAACCCGGTCCAGACAAACCCGCCTGCCCACCAACTGCGGTCCGCAGCCAGCGGCCACCATTGCTCCGCCGTATTGGCCCACCAGGGGGCTGTCATATCTTCGTCGGGTAAATAACCCGCAATACTGTCCCTTACATACATCCCCCGTGTAGTGACCGTACTCCCCATCTCCGTACCGATGATCGGCTGCCCGGGATGGTCCCGGTGATAAGCGTCCACACCGAATATTCGGTAATTGAACCCCCGCACCGGAATGACCTCGTTCACTCCTTTATAGACATTGGCGAGATCCGCAGCATAGGTACAGGTCCGCGTGGGGTCCAGCTCCCGCTGCCGCTCGATCAGGGTCTGCGCGATCCGTTTGCCGATAGTATTGGTCTGAATATGCCCTTCCTCATTTCCAATGCTCCACATGAACACCGACGCCCGGCTGCGGTCACGCAGGATCAGACGGTCGAACTGATCAAGATATTCCGGACTGCTGTTTAGCAATCGGTTTTCGTCCAGCACCAGCATGCCCAGGCTGTCACAGGCGTCCAGCAATTCCGGTGTGGGTGGATTGTGGCTGGTCCTGTAAGCATTTGCACCCGACCCCTTCAACAGGTGAATACGATAATATTGCAGATAGTCCGGCAAAGCGCTGCCGACACCGGCATAATCCTGGTGGCAATTCACCCCCCTGAGCTTTGTGTAATTCCCATTTACATACAACCCTGAGCTATCGATCCGGATGGTCCGTACGCCAAACCGGATCTTCACCGAATCGATGGTCTTGCCCCCCGACCTGATCACCGCCGCCGCGCGGTACAAATAAGGCGTTTCAGGGGACCATAATAACGGCTGATCGATGCTGACGCTCTGCTTCACCGTCAACGTCTCGTTACCAGCCAATGATAGTTTCTGCGACATACTCTGGCCCGCAAGCCTTCCTTCCCTGTCCAGGACAGACACCACGACCTGGCAGCCCGATGTGGCCCGGCCCTGATTGACGATCGTGGCCTCGACATTCACCGTTGCCGCATTGGACCTCACCATGCTGTACACGAACAATCCATCCGGTGCCACATGCAAATTATTATACCGGTTCAGCCATACATGCCGGTAAATACCCGCCCCCTCATAATACCATCCTTCATACTGAGACGCATCTGCACGCACCACCAGCACATTCTCTTTATCGAAATTCAGATAATCCGTAATATCGTAGGAAACACCACAATACCCGCTCTCATTATTGCCAAGATAAATTCCATTGACCCATATCTTACTGTCCCGGAAGATCCCGTCGAACTGAATGACAAAACGTTGCCCCGAGTCCGACCTCGCAATGCTGAAATGTTTCCGGTACCATCCTATGCTGTTCTGTGGATACAATCCGCCCACCGGCTTATAGCCATGCGACATCACTTCAAAGTCGGAAGAGTTTACAAAGGGTAGTTCAACGGCCCAGTCATGTGGCAATTGCAGCTTGCGCCACGAACTGTCGTTAAAGTCAGGAGCTATGGCCGTTCCCGCCGCCCTGCCCGATTTTGAAAAGATGGTCCTTGTCGTAAAATTGAAATCCTTTGCGGGGTCCGCCGCGTGCCCGGGATGAAATCTCCATCCCTCATCGAAGTTGAGATGCTCCCGCGACGCCTGCGCCCGCAGGCTACCCGGCAACAAAGCCAGGACAAGGCTCGGCACGAAAATGCACAGACATAAAAAACTTTTCTTCCCGAACACCTGTTTGCGGGCAAATAGTGCAGCTTTCAAATCATTTGTTTTTAATTCATAAATGCATCCATGGCCACCGTGGGCTTGCCCGTATTATCAAAAGCACCCAACCCATATCCCTGCCAGTTATTATAACATTCGGGCTCCCAGTAAAAAACCCCCAGCCCGTTGCCACCGCCAACAGACTTCGTTTTGGCGATCAGGTCCCTTATAAAGGACTGACAGGCCACCGCATCGGTAACAGGCATCCCTACCTCACAGATCATGACCTGCTTGCTATACCTCGACACCATATCTTTCATATTGGTCAGGCAGGATTCATTATAGGATTGCCAGTTCGCTGAGCTGGGATAAAGGGACATGCCAATTATATCCCACTGCGCGCCATTCGCCTTCAGCCCGTCAAACATCCACCGGAACAACCCGTTATCATACCCATTCGAGATGTGCACAATTACTTTGATGGAGTCATTGACGGCTTTCACCGCCCTGTATCCCGAATTCACCAGGGCGGCGAAATTGGCCATGTTTACCGATGCCTTTCCATCCGGCCATAACATCCCATCATTCGTCTCATTCCCGATCTGCACCCAGCTGGGTGACGCCCCATTCTTCCGGAGAGTATCCAATACGGCCAGGGTATAACTATACACCGTTGTATTCAGGGTGGCAAGATCATAGCCCGTCCATGCCGCGGGTTTTGCCTGGTGCCCCGGGTCGGCCCAGGTATCGCTGTAATGAAGGTCCAGCAAAATTTTAAAGCCCAGTTTTTTCGCCCGCACCGCCTTGGCGACCAGATCGGCATTATTGTTCCACCCACCGGCGGGATTTACCCAGGCCCTGAGCCGGATGGAATTAAGACCAAGGCTTTGCATCAGCTGCATACAGTCCATAGCCGTTCCCGCCGCATTATAAAATTTATAGCCCGATGCTTCCATCTGCGTCAGCCAGCTGATATCGGCGCCCCGGGCAAAAGGGGTGTCGGCGACCGGCGGCTTATTGGGTGTGGCAGCCCCATTCTTCTTACAACCGGAGAACAGGATCACCAGCAGTACACTGTAAACGATCTGAGGCATTTTCATCCGAATTATTTTTTATCGGCGCATGGATCGTCTTCCGGACCACACTCAAGGCGCCTTTCCATCTATTTTAACGAATACGAATAATTTCCAGCTCCCCCGCTCAGGTCCAGCGTAACCGTATAGGTGCCCGTCTTGGTTACCGCGATATTGCCACCGCTATAAGACAGGTTGCCCTTTGAATCAGCTCCAAAAGCGGTAGTCCAGTTGCCATCACCCACAAACTTATAACCGGCGCCCGCGGTCATGCTCACTCCCGTGGCCGTCCACTGATTCGTGGTCGCATTAAAGCTCATCGGGTTGGCAGTCAGGCTCCAGTTGTTAAAATCACCGGCTACTACCCACTTGGTGAGTACATAGGAAATGGTCAGCGCGGTCACATCCGCGGCTACCTTATAATAACCCGGGCCCCCGGAGTAACAATTCCCGGCGCTGCCAGCCCCGCTCAGCGTAGTGGCCGTTCCACCCCATCCATAATTGGTGCCGTTCCAGCTCGCCTGCGTACATAATTTAAAGCTGTTACCTGTATTGACAAAGTTGATATACCCTTCATAGAACCCATCACTCTTGACCGAGGCCAGTATCCATCCGCCCTGGTCGATCTGCGTCCAGTTCGGGACCAGAAAATCCCCGGCTACATACAGTTTCGGAAAGATCAGCACCACTTTATAAGGCGTCACCGTCATGCTCAGGACCGCGTTTATGGCCGGCACCGTAGAGACGGCTCCCGTGCCCTGGTTAACATCCGCCTTAAGCCGCACCACGATCGTGCTTGGCGAGCCAAACGGCAACCCCAGCTGGTTAAGCAGTCTGTTGAAATCCGTTCCCAGCCAGGAATTCTGAAGGCTGCTTGTTGCGATATTGACCTTGATGGCATTTGCCCAGCCCGTCGCTCCGCTGGTATCGGAAGGAATATCGAAGAGCAGGGTATAGGTGCTGACAACGGGAGTAGCATAATTGGGTTTCTGCCAGGAGAATTTAGCTACCATCGTAGAATCATTGGCGCTGGACAACACGACTGTAGAGGCCGATACGCCAAAGCCCGTAACGCCTGAAGGGCTTATCAATACGGGATTTGCCAGGTCCCTTTTACAACCCGTGAAAAGAAGGCCGAGCGCGCTTATTAAAAATAACAGGCCATATAATTTTTTCATAAAAGCTCTTTTACTGATTAATATATTTTTTTACAAAATCCAGCGACGCTTCGCCCCTCAATACCCCGTATTCTGGATCAAATTCGGGTTCGCAGACAGATCAGTGCTGGGTAAGGGAAAAATATTATACTTATCCGATACGGAGGTCCCCCCGGCTACGCCCCCCTTCCATGCCCACAGATAAGCGGCGGTGGTGAATTTTCCATACCGGATGAGATCGGTCCGCCGGGTAGCCTCATAATACAGTTCACGGGCTCTCTCATCAAGAATAAAGTCGGTGGTCAACAGCCCTGCCGTAATATTCCCCCCCGTGCCGCCGCCATAGGCCCGCATACGCAGGGTATTGATATAGCCCAGCGCCGTACCGGCATCACCCCCGCTGCCTCCACGCAACACCGCTTCGGCATAGATCAGGTAGATCTCGCCCAGCCGGAATAAAGGAAAATCGATATCGGAAAAATTCCCACCGGCATCCGCATGAGGGGCCGCACCGCCGGACCTCGTCAGGTTCCTGAACTTATCCGTGGAGAACCCGTCGGTACCCGTATACAGGTCCTTCATGGTCAGGTTTTGACCAGTCTGATAGAATTGGGCCCGCTGATCCGTGTTGCCGCTGTAGTCGGAAAAAAGATTTACAAAATTCTGCGTGCAACGCAATCCGCCCCAGGTACCGTTCGAACCGGAAATGGACCCGGGCACCGCCGCCGGACCATGGATCAGGTACGTCGTGCCACCATAGGTCTGGGTATAGGTCCCGTCATAATTGATCGTGAATATAAATTCATCCGTGTTCAGGTTATCGTCCGCCAGCACCAATTCGCGGTACTTGGGATGCAGTGTGTATCCCGCATTGATGATCTTATTACAATAGGTAACGGCATCCGTATACCTGCCAGCGCCCGTGTACACCTGCGCATTCAGATACAGCCTGGCTAATAAGGACCAGGCAGCGGCCTTATCGGCGCGGCCGTATTCGTTCGTCCTCGGCGCGACCAGGTTGGAGTCCACACCCTTCAACTCGGATTCGATATACGCAAACAGGTCCTTACGCTTGATCTGCTTAGGCACCGTGGTAGCGATCTGATCGTTTTCGGTCACAAAAGGAGGATTGGCGTAAAGATCCATCAGCACCCAATACTGGTAAGCCCTCAGAAAACGGACCTCCGCCCTTTCATGACGGATGGAGTCCGCACTGGCGCCGGTAATTCCCCTGCTGCTCAGGCTCGCGTCCGTAGACTGCCTGATAAAATCATTACATAAGGTGATCTGGAAAAAAGAACGGTAATAAAGACCGTCGATGATCGGGTTGATAGCCGACCAACTCATCTCATGCAAACCCTGGATCCCGGCGTCGTTCTGCCAGGTCCAGGCCGCTTCGTCCGTAGTCAGCTCCTGCAGATTGAAGTACATCCGTAAAAAATCGGAATTACCTTCATCCGAAATGATCTGCGTGGAAATATCCGGGCTACCCGTGCCGCCTGTGTTGCCGGTAAGGGCAAAAGAGCCATACACCTTTGCCAGGGCCTGGCGATATCCCGCCGGGGTATTATACACCGCCGCGGCCGTGATCGCATTCGTCGGGGACAGGTCCAGCTTCTTCGTACAGGAAGCCAGGGTCAGAATGACCACTCCGGCGCTTATGATGATTTTAAAATAATTTCTTTTCATATACTTTCTTTCAATAGTTAAGCTAATTAAAAACCAAGGTTTATTCCCAGGGCGAAGGTCCGGGGCCTGGGGTACAGGTTATTATCGATCCCGGGATTACCTAATGTCTGTGCCCTGGCGGCGATTTCAGGATCGAGGCCTGTGTACTTCGTAATAACAAACACATTCTGCACATAGGCGTTCAACCGCAGGGTTGTCCTGGTATGATACAGCTTCCCCACATTATACCCGATATTGATATTATCCATCCTCAGGAAAGATGCGTTCTGGATATAATAATCGCTGAGCAACTGCTGACTATTACCCCCTTTGAACCCCGTCGTCAGGTAATTCGCGGACCCATTATTTATTACGGCATTGCCCAGGATCTGCCCCAAGTTACCCGTCTGGCTATAAATATTATTATAATCATAGTTCCCAAAACTGCCGCGTAATACAAAGCCCCCGCTCCAGTTCTTATAGGTCAGATTGGTGCTGAATCCCAGGAATAGTTTCGGATCGGCGGATTTGCCTTTGTACATATCATCCTGGTTGATGATACCGTCCCCGTTCCTGTCCGTAAATACCCCTTCGATCGGCTTGCCCGTTTTGTCATACACCTGCTGGAACAAATAAAAGCTGTTCTTGGGACTGCCCACCGAATTCATAAAGGCAAATTGTCCTCCGATACCCCCCGCGATATTTCCACTAGGGAACCCGATATAGCTCGTATCATTTGGAATGACGGTCAGCTTGGTGATCTTGTTCTCGTTATAGGTAATATTAAATCCTACATCCCAGCTCAGGTCCTTGCTCTCGATGGGCCGGGTATTGATATTGAACTCCACTCCCTTATTGGTCATATTGCCCGCATTCACCAGGAAAAAAGCCGCAAAATTGCTGCCCGCGGGCTGGGGCACATCATTCAGGAGATCGGATGTTTTTTTCTCATAAAGATCGATGCTGCCGCTGATCCGGTTATCCAAAAATCCGTAGTCCAGGCCAATATTCGTCGCGGCAGTCTGCTCCCATTTCAAGGCAGGATCATATCCCTCCGGTCTGTACCCCTGGCTAAAGCTATTCCCAAACTGGTAGGAGGCATTGGGGGAGCTCAGATCATAAACGGCTTTGAACGCATAATTACCAATGCCATCCTGCTGGCCGGTAACGCCATAACCCAGCCGAAGCTTAAGGTCCGAGACGACCGAACTATTGATCAGGAATGCTTCGTCTTTTATCTTCCAGGCCAGGGCCACGGATGGGAAAAGACCGTATTTATTAGAGGGGCCAAACCGGGATGATCCGTCACGACGCAGAGTAGCCGTTAATAAATAACGGTCTTCAAAAGAGTAATTCAGACGCCCGAAATAGGACAGCAGGGTATGCTCGGGCTTATCGAATTTGGCAGGGGGATCCGAATTGACCACCTTGGTGCCATTCGCATAATACGATGGGTAAAAATAAACGGTCGAAAGATAATCGTTGTAAGAATAACCCGCCAGCACGTCTATCCGGCTTTTAATGGATTTCAGATCCCTGGTATAATTCAGGTAGAACTCCAGCAAGGAATTCTTTTTCGTGAGCCTGTAGGGATTATTCGTACCCCCGGTCCCTCCCACTATATAGGAGGAAGCCGCACTATCCGTCACAAATGACTTCCCCCGCCCATCGGCAATATCGTATCCCGCATTCAGGTTGGCACGCAAGCCGGACAGGAAAGGAAATTTATAATCCAGCTGTATATTGCCGATGCTTCTCTCCGGCTTCGACGTATTATAGGTCTCGTTCAGCAAGCCCAATGGGTTCCTTCCGACAAGATTCCTCAGACCCGTCGCGGCAGCGGGATCCAGCCATTCATAATAACCGCCGAACCGGGGGCTCTTTGAATATATAGGCTGGGTCGGGTCAAAGCTGCTCGCTCCGCCAATAGCAGCCTGGTTCCCAAACCGGGTATCTTCCCGGGTCCCCTTCAGGTTGATATCGACTTTCAATGTATTATTAAAAAAAGTCGGGTTCAGCGCCAGCGATGCCGAGACCCTTTGCAGGTTATCCGTTTTCAGCACGCCATTCTGATCCTGGTATCCTACGGTAACCCGGTAAGGGATCTTTTTGAGACCCCCGCTGATACCGATATTATTGTCCGTGCCGATCGCGGTCTGATAGATCTGATCCTGCCAGTTGGTATTGGCCCCTCCAAGCATGGCGATCTGCGCGGCGCTGCCCTTTGCATTGACGACGGCCCGGAATTGGGTGGCATTTAAGACAGAAATTTGTTGGGTAACGGCGGAGACCGAGTTCACCGAACTAAGGTTCACCTTCAGCTCGCCACCCCTTCCCTTCTTGGTAGTGATCAGGATCACTCCGTTGGATGCCCTCGTCCCATAAATAGCGGCGGCGGATGCATCCTTTAACACCGTAAAAGATTCGATATCGTTGGGGTTGATAAAGCTCAGCGGACTGCTGGCCCCGGGTATGGCGCTCGTCTGCCCTCCGAGGACCTCATTATCCATCGGTACGCCATCTATCACGATCAGCGGATCATTACTGGCGTTCAGCGAAGACCCACCACGGATGCGGATGGTACTGCCCGCACCGGGCTGACCGCCGTTGGAGATAACGGAGACCCCAGGGATCTTACCCGCGATCATCTGCTCTGGACTGGTGATATTCCCTTTTTGAAAATCTTTCTCCCCGATAGTGGCGATGGAACCCGTCAGGTCTTTTTTCTTTGCCGTCCCATAACCGATCACGATGATCTCGTTGAGAGAGTTGTTGACTGGGGACAGCGATACCAGGATGGGGCCATTCCCTGCCGGGACCTCTTTTATAAGAAATCCTACAAAAGAGAAGACCAGCGTACTGGTTCCCGCGTCGACGGAAATCCGAAAGCTGCCATCGTTTCCGGTAATTACCGCGGAATGGGAGCCCTTTGGCAGGACCGTCACCCCCTGGAGCGGCGATCCATCCCTGGCATCGGATACCTTCCCGGTGACGGTTCTTTTTTGTGCATGCGCAGCAGTGCCTACAAATAGCAAGAAAAAAAGGACGTTAATCCCTGCAAGCAATCGTTTTTTCATTATTGACTAGTTTTGGTTAAAGCATACACAAGGTATAGGTAACGACTGTTTTCGGCTTGTTCAAACGTCCATTTTTATGGTTCTAATTGACTAACCATCCTTGTCGGCTCTTTTTCACCGGGAAAATCATCGGTTAGTTGATAAATTTGGAAATTGCTTGTCCGTAAAAATCATATTATTTATCCGGCGTTCCTGCTCTGCTGCGCGTCCTCCCTGTTTGGCCAGGGCCCAAAGCTGAAGTTCTCCCATATTTCCAACGAACAGGGCCTGTCCAACAGCACCATCGAATCCATATTCCAGGACAATAAGGGATTCATGTGGTTTGGCACCCGGGACGGCCTCAACCGATACGATGGCAATGAGATCTTGACATACCGCCACGATCCTGCCGATACGACCAGTTTGAGCGACAGTTATATCCGCTGTATATACGAAGACCGGGAACACGAGCTCTGGATCGGCACCATCAATGGGCTAAACCGATTGAGCAGGGCAAAGAATAATTTTTTCCGCTACAAGCACAAGTCCGGCGACCCCAATAGTCTCAGTTCCAGCCTGGTCACCAGCATAGAGGAAGATAAAAATGGCAACCTCTGGGTCGGGACCTATGGAGGAGGGCTGAACCTTTTTGATAAAAAGAAAGGAGCGTTTACCCATTTGCGGCATCATGCGCCCGGCGACAACAGTCTTACCGACGACCGGGTAAATGCGGTCTATGAAGACAAAAAAGGAAATCTTTGGGTTGGGACGGAGGCTGGTCTCGACCTGTTCGATACCAAAAACAATTCTTTTACCCTTTGCCCCGACCTTCCCCCGGCCAGGCCCCCCGATGCCATAAACGCGATCCAGGAAGACAGACAGGGAAATTTATGGCTCGGTACAAAAGATGACGGCGTTTATCTCTTCGATCCTGCTCAAAGGACCTTCACCCGCTTCAGCCATTCCGACAAAGACCCCGCAAGCCTCGGTAATAATATGGTCAAGACCTTACTAATAGATAGAAAGGGCAGGTTATGGACGGGCAGCATCAATGGGGGTCTGAATTTATTCAACCCTCCCAAAAGTTCTTTTTTCCATTACGAATACGAACCCGGAAATATTTCGAGCCTTTCACAAAGGACGGTATCCGCCCTGTTCGAGGACAACCAGGGCAATCTCTGGATCGGCACCCATCGCGGGGGCATCAACATATACTCGCCGGGTACGGAAAAATTCAACCTTTACCGGCAGGAATCATCTCCGAACAGCCTTGGTTACAATGATGTAAAAGCGTTCTGCGAGGACAATACCGGAAATATCTGGGTAGGCACGGATGGGGGTGGCCTCGACCTTTTCTTAAGAGGCAGGAATATTTTCCAGCATTACCGGTACGATCCTTTCAATGAGAAAAGCATCGGATCCGATGCCGTGCTGGACGTTATGCAGGACAGGGAGGGCAATATCTGGATCGCTACCTGGGGCGGTGGGCTTAATCTCCTCAACAGGGCTAATGGCAGCTTTACCCGTTTTCAGAACAACCCCCGGGACAGCAATTCCATAAGTTCCGATTTTGTCCAGAAGACATTCGAGGATTACGCAGGGAAATTATGGGTCGCTACCTATTACGGAGGGCTGGATCTCTTCGACCCGAAAAAGAAAAAGTTTACCCGCTTTATACAGGACCCATCCGGCATGACCAGCCTGTCGGGTAAAAATATAGTTGCCCTCCACGAGGACAAAGAAGGCAATATCTGGATAGGAACCGACGATGGAGGATTGAATTGCTACCACCAGGCTTCCCGTCATTTCTCGCACTATTTTAACAACGACGAGAAAATGCCCGATCTCAGGGTTCTTTTTTCCGACGGCAAGGGACGTTTATGGGTGGGACAGAAAGGGCTCTATCTTTTAGATCCATCCAATGATAGTTTCCGCCTTTACACGGACAAGGCCGGTCTGGATAAAGAATTCATCAAGGGGATCACCGAGGACGGGCAAGGCAATCTCTGGATTGCCACTTCCAATGGCCTCACCCAGTTCAACCCCGATACGCATAATTTTAAAAAATATAACACCGGCGATGGTTTGCAGGGCCTTGAATTTGAAGCCAATGCCTGTTTGAAAAGCAAAGACGGAGAAATGTATTTTGGGGGGATAGACGGCTTTAACTCCTTCTACCCGGGGAATATAAAAGCCAATCCATTCATCCCTC
Organism: Puia sp.; assembly: GCA_035317125.1. GTDB lineage: Bacteria > Bacteroidota > Bacteroidia > Chitinophagales > Chitinophagaceae > Puia. The sequence continues at coordinate 42,916 of DATHHO010000126.1, read as the reverse complement.
CGGTGTATATCACCGGACTACAGGTCTTTAATAAAAAAATAAATGCCGGTGAAGAAGGCTCGATCCTGGAAAATGATATCGGCCTTACCAAAGAGATAACCCTGTCCTACCGGCAATCCACTTTCTCTTTGAATTTTGCGGCCCTGAATTACACCATTCCCGAGAACAATGAATATGCCTATAAGCTCGAAGGCCTCGACAAAGACTGGAATTTTGTTGGGAAAGAAAAGAAATCCATTTACACCAATCTTGGCCCCGGCGATTATGTCTTTCATGTAAAGGCTTCCAACAACGATGGCCTCTGGAATGAAGATGGCGCCTCCGTAAAAATAACCATTACCCCGCCTTTCTGGAGGTCCAGCTGGTTCATATCCCTGCTTTGCGCGTTTATCCTTGGCTGTTTATACGCCTTTTATAAGTTTAAGACCAGGCTGAAACTAAAAGAGCTGGAGGCAAAGAAAAGAGAAGAGATCCGCCAGGTGCAATTGCAATTCTTCACCAATATCTCGCATGAGTTCCGGACGCCCCTTTCGCTGATCCTCGGACCTCTTGAAAAAATAATAAGGGACAATCCTCATCCGGCATTCAGGCAACACTATTCCGTCATGCACCGGAATGCGCAAAGACTGCTCAGCCTGATCAATGAACTGATGGACTTTGGCAAGTTGGAGAGCGGCTCTCTGAAGCTCGGCGTGGTCAAAGGCAATATGCACTCCTTCCTGAATGAAATAGCCGAAGAGTTCAGGGACTGGGCCCTTCAGAAGGAGATCGATTTTTCCGTTAAGGATACCGTCCTGTTATCCGACACCTGGTTTGACCGTCAGGTCCTTGAAAAGATCGTGCTCAACCTCCTCCATAATTCATTTAAATATACAAAGATCGGAGGAGCCATCACCCTGGAGATCGTTCCATCACTAGCTGAATTCGTACCGGCTTTTGAAAATGAACTGGTCTTGAAAAATGATTTCCGGGGAAGCAGATATGCCTATATAAGGGTGGCGGATAATGGCATCGGTATCTCAAAGGAATCCATACAGCACCTGTTCGAAAGATATTACCGGATAACGGATTCGCATCTGGGTTCGGGTGTCGGCCTTGCTTTCGTAAAGAGCCTGGCCATGTTGCATAAAGGTGACGTTTATGTTTATAGTGAACGCCTCAAAGGGACCGAGATCATCATCGGGATACCCGTGAATGAAAATGATTACAGAAAAGAAGAAAAAAGGGCTCCCGGCCGATCGGAAGGCGGGGTCAGGCTGGAGGGGCTTGGCGCCAGGCAGGAATATTATCCCGGCATGACGGATGGAATGACTGCCGGGGTTGCCGATCATGACCCGTCCCAACCCGAGTCGATCCTGCTCGTGGAAGATAATGCCGAACTGAGACAGTTCCTGAAAGAGAGCCTGAGCACACAGTATAAGGTGATGGAGGCGGCCGATGGAGAGGCGGGGCTTGCCAGCGCAAGAGAAACATCCCCCGGTCTGATCATCAGCGATGTGATCATGCCGGGAATGAATGGCATCGAGCTTTGCCGGGCCATCAAGCAGGACATCGACACCAGCCATATCCCCTTTATCATGCTCACAGCAAGGACCGCACTGTCCTCTCAGATGGAAGGCCTCGGTTCCGGCGCCGATTATTATTTTGCCAAGCCGCTGAATATGGATCTGCTGCTGCTGACCATACGCAATCGTTTCGAGCAGGGCAGGAGGTTGAAAGAACGCTATACCACAGATCATCATATAGCGGCGATGGAGCTCGTCCATTCTGAGAAGGACAGGGAGTTTATGAGCCAACTCCTGCAGATCATCGATACTCAGCTGGTAAACCCCGACTTCGACATCGAATACCTCTGCGGGAAAATAGGGATGAGCCGGACTAAGCTCTACCAGAAGATCAGGAATATCAGCCAGCAATCGACAGGCGACTTTATAAGGACCATACGGTTGAAAAAAGCCGTCCAGATCATGACCCATGAAGACGTCTCCCTTACGGAGGTGATGTACAGGATAGGCATCCAGACCCAGTCCTATTTCACAAAAAGCTTTAAAAAAGAATTTGGCAAGACCCCGACCCAATTTATGCAGGAACTGAAAAAACATTGACCATCGGCGATCCCTTCCTGATCCCGCCCCCGATCCCCTCATTCATTATCCACCTTTGTTTCGATCACCTGCTGGATCGCCGGTGACACATTCGATAACAGATCGTATCCCGTCGCCAGCTCGATCGCCCGGACCGATACCCTGAATTTTTTCCAGTCCTTGTCGATGGTATTTATATTGGGCATGATGACGGCTATGACCCGGGTCGATGTCGTCACCCTGCTCAGATCGTTACTGCCATCCGGCAAGACCACGATCACTTTCCAGGTATTGGAAGGGACGGTGATATGCCCATTATCCAAAGTGGTCTTTGTCCCACTCTTGCCCGTTCCGCCTTTCCCGTACGACCCCGCAATGATATACACTTCGTTTCCCTGATTGACAAGCGCCCGTTCATAGCTTTCCAGGTTACCCCAGGTCTGCTGATTATTATTCGGGGCCTGCGGCATCATATTGGTCATTAAAAAAGTTCCTGAATTGATCTCCCGGGAAGCCGTCCGGTCGGCGGAAGGACAATTATGTCCCCGGTCAAATCCGTTTACGCTGAATTTATAGCTGTTCTCGTTGACATGGTACCAATTGGGAGGCAGCGTACTGTCTGCCCGGAAATCATTGCTGCGGTCCGTACTGTCAAGATCGGACACATGCAGGTGCCAGCTCACCCAGTTGGGCTTCCCCTGGTCCCGGTTATAGGACAGGGTATACCAGGGTTTGACCATCAGATAGTTGGCGAAGTTATTGGTGTCGGCCATGGCATGGCTCGGGTTTCCCATCAGCATATTATCATCATCCGGACCCGTCGTTCCACCGCCGCCCGCTGTAAAGGGAGCGATCTCCACATCATCGATATTGATCCTGTTCGATCCCCCATCGGTCTTTACAATGGCAATGCGGATATTCCCGGAGATATTTACGGCAAAGGTTGCCGTTTGTAAAGTGGAAGTAGCATTGACGACCGCACTCCCTACCCTCGAAAAACTATTGCCGCCATCCGACGACACCTGCAATTCCCAGTTGCTGGGACCATCCGATCCAAAGACTGCGTACTTCACCGTCACCGCCCCAGCGCCCCCGCCATGATCGAAATTCATCCGGATACTCCCCGTATTGCGGATCCTCGCGGACTTAGCCCCCTCTTTATGATCATTCCCCAGCGTGCCGATCAGCGCATTGTTAAAGAACCAGATCCCCGACCCGAGTTGTACATCCGCTGCCGTATACGTTGTTTTGGACGCGCCTTCAAAATCCTCCTTCAGCGGAGTGGCAAGTATCGACTTCACGACTGCCGGCACACGAAGCGCCATCCCTTTCGCGGTTGCCGGCGATGACCGGACGGGTAATTCCTTCTTATTTGCAAAGCTGAAGCTGACGAGCAGGCACAGGGACAGCGTGAAAGAAAGGGATTTTCTTTTTGTAAACATGGGTGGGGTGTTTAGAGTTTAGTCGAAAGCGATGCAGGTTGGGGAAACAATATAAAGATTGATAATATTGCGTAGATTTAAAACCGTATAAACACCTTTTTTATATATTAAAGCACTAATATGACGATCCGCATATTCCTTACGGGTTCCCTGCTCTTTTCCGTCGCCCTCTCCTCATCTGCCCAGCCAGTCGCCCGGCCATGGAAAGGCATTCCACAGCCCATACCGGGCAGAGTCCAGTGTGAATTATACGATACCGGTGGCGAAGGAGTGGCCTATCATGACAGCGATACCACTAATCATGGAAGTGGAAACCTGAATCCCGCCAACGGCGATTATTTCAATGAATTCAGAATAAAAGAAGGAGTGGATATATCCTATACCAAGCCGGGTAATATCGATAATAATCCATACAATTTCGTAAATCCGGAAATGAAGCAACTCTATGTCGGATGGACGGTAAACGGTGAATGGCTCAACTATACGGTGGAAGTAAAAAAGACCGGCTCCTACCGTATCGGCCTCATGTACACCTGTAATGCCGATGGTCGCATCGGTTTATCCGCCGATGGCAAAGACATCGCAGGAAAAATATCCATTCCAACCACGCACCGTGACACGGATACCGTGGCATGGCGTCAATGGCATCACTGGAACAAGATTGACTCCATCGCAGAGGTTCATCTTTCGGCAGGGACCCATATTATTACCCTTTACTCCATCTCCGGGAACATGAATTACGATTATCTCGAATTCACCCCAGTCCGCTAACACCCCGCCGACAGTCCTCATCCCGGAACGATCCGTGCACTATCCCTGTTTCAACCACACCACCTTCTGCTCCGACTCATGCGGCTGACCGATGATATCTTTATAAAGCCCCGGCCTTCTTGCCATAACATACCGGTGCCCTCCTGCCTGCTGCAACTTTTCGGGTGTCAGCGTAGCCGTTACAAAATCATTGCCAAGCGCCCGGCATTCCGCCAGAATATCTCCGAATGGATCGAGGATCATCGAACATCCGTTCTTCAGCTGGTCATCGTCCATCCCTATCGCATTGGAGAAGACGACATAGACTCCATTATCATAAGCCCGGGCCGGTAACCATTTCAGCAGCCATTCCCTTCCTTTCAACCCGTCGAATTCCAGCCGCAGCGAGGTAGGATCGGCCTCCCGGTTCTCCCAGAGCGTCGCATCGACAAAGCCTGCTCCAGGACGCGTCGAAGGTGTACACATGGTGACATGCGGCATAAAGATGATCTGAGCACCCAAAATGGCGGTAGCCCTCACGTTTTCGATGATATTGTTATCATAACAGATCAGAATCCCGCATTTCCAGCCATAAAGGTCGAAAACGCAATACTGGTCTCCTGGCGTCAGGTAAGGATTGATAAAAGGATGCAGCTTCCGGTATTTGGCGACGAGCCCATTCCCATCCACACAGACATAGGCCTTGAACAGACCTCCCTCCGCATCCTTTTCAAAAAGCCCCGCCAGGATGGCGATACCGTATTTTCCGGCCATTTCCGTCAGCGCCCGTATGCTTTCACCACCGGGAAGGGGTTCCGCCAGCTCCAGCATCTGCTCTCTTGAAAGACGCCGGGCAAAGGTATAGCCGGTTATGGAACACTCATGAAAGGCGATGACCTTCGAACCCTCCTGCGCGGCCTTCTGCGCAAGCCCGTCGATCACGGAAAGATTATACGCTTTATCACCGCTCCTGTGCTCAAACTGTGCCGTTGAGATCTTTAATTTATCCATCAGTATATTTTACAGCCCCAAATTTCACTAATTTCAATGGATATTCCAACCCGCGCTAAAATAGGAGGGCTAAAATATGAGGGCGAGCCTGACAGCGATTTTTTTACTGACTTTGATCTGTTCCTGTTATAGCCAGAACACGATCGGGGTTCCGGACATCATTAATTATTCAAAAGATATTTATAATGCCGGAACGCAGAACCGCGCCATCGTACAGGATAAGAGTGGGGTGATCTGGTTTGCCAATTATGAAGGCTTGTTAAGCTTCGATGGCGCCACCTGGAAGACCTTTCCTCTCCCCAACAAGACTGTAGTGCGGTCCGTCGCCATTGGCATGGACAATAAGATCTACGCCGGAGGTCAGGACGACTTCGGTTATTTTTCTCCGCAGAAGAACGGTAGCCTCGCCTATACTTCGTTAAAAGGACTGTTGCAGGAACAGAACCACTCCTTTTCCGATATCTGGAACATCGTTCCTTATGGCAAGGAGATCTTTTTCAGGTCCCGCGAACGGATCTTCCGGCTAAGCGATAACAGGATCACCGTATATCCCGCCGTTAAGGAATGGCAATTCCTCGGAGAGAGCAATGGTCACCTCATCGCGGAAGACGGCAAGAATGGATTGCTCGAATTCAGCAATGGCCTGTGGGCTCCTTTTTTAAAGATGAGCGCCCTTCCCCCGGGAGGCCTCGTCACGGGTATGTTCCCGTTCGGAAAAGACAGCAGCTTCATCGCTACGGTGAACACCGGATTCTACATCCTCTGCCATGACACGATAACCCCTTTCCGCTTTGCAGGCGCCGATCCCTTTTCAAGCCAGCGGGTGCTTACCGCCATCCCCGTAAGCAAGGAATGGCTCGCCATTGGCACCAATCTCAACGGGATCTACATCGTCAATAAAAAAGGACAGGTCATCCAGAACCTTTCCCGGAAAGAAGGTCTGCAGAATAATAACATCCTGAAACTGTTCCTCGACAAAAGCAGGAATCTCTGGCTGGGACTGGATAATGGCATCGATCTCATCGCCTACAACAATGCCCTGAAACATATCTATCCGGAAAAGCTGAATGAAGGACTCGGCTACACCTCCATCGTCTACAACAAACAATTGTATGTGGGGACATCAAATGGATTATATGTTGTTCCCGTCACGGGAAAAGAAGACCTGAGCTTTCTCAACGGCGAGTTCAGGTCCGTTCCGGGGACCAAAGGTTCTACCTGGGGTCTGGTGGAAGTAAACGGGAGCCTCCTGCTGGGTCATCATGACGGCGCTTTCCAGATCCAGGGTGAAAAATTGATCCCCGTCGACACCCGCACGGCCTACTGGACCTTTTCAGCCCTTGCCCAGTCCTTCGCATCCTCGCCCGCTTCTTCGGCGACACCATCATCCGCATCCTCGCCTCCTCTTCCCCCATCCTCTCTTGTCGTTGCGGGCAACGATCAGGGCATCGATCTTTTTCATTACGAGAACGGCCGTTTTATTCCTGGTGGAAATATACCCGGCTTTTCCGCCTCTTCTCAATTCATGGCCATCGACAAGGACAAAACGATATGGGTAGCCCATCCCTATCGCGGTGTCTACCGGATCGGCATGAATAAACCGGGCAACCCAGAGACAAGACTCTACACGGAGAAGAACGGGCTTCCATCCGATCTGAAGAACCATTTGTTCAAGATAAAAGATCACATCGTGGTGGCCACCGAAAAAGGCGTGTATGAATACAATACCCGGTTTGACAGTTTCACCCCATCGCCCTGGTTTACTCCGTTCTTCGGGGAAAGGAATATCCGCTATCTCAGGGAAGACCCCTCCGGGAACATCTGGTTCATAGAAGACAACAGCGTCGGGGTCATTGACTTTTCCGGCCCGCAGCCGGAGACGATTTATTTTCCGGAGCTGAATGGCAAGATGGTGGCGGATTTCGAGCATATCTACCCGTATGACAAATTCAATGTATTCGTAGGCGCGGAAAAGGGGTTTTATCATATCAATTATGAGGAATACAAAAAGAATCGCTATCCGATACAGGTGAAAATAAGATCGGTCCGGATATCGGGTAAAACGGACAGCCTTTTGTTCGGCGGGTATTTCGGGGAAGTGGGGGAGAATATGGAGCAACCCGCCCGCTCCATTTATCGTATCTCCAACAAATGGAATTCCCTGCATTTCGAATATTCTTCTTCCTCCTATGCCGCTCAGGCCAGCGTCAAGTACAGCTATTATCTGAAGGGCTTCGACAAAGACTGGTCTGGCTGGTCCAGGAACACGGAAAAAGAATATACGAACCTGCCCGCCGGCAATTATACCTTTCAGGTGAGGTCCAAAAGCAATCTCGGCAACGAATCGGCGGCAAGTTCCTACAGCTTCACGGTCCTTCCTCCCTGGTATCAGACCGGCTGGGCCTGGCTGCTCTACTTGCTCCTGTTCGCTGGATTGGCCTGCCTCCTGATCCTTTGGCAGCGACGCCTCTTCCGGCGGCAGCAGCAGAGGCACGAGGACGAACAGAAAAGATTGCAATACCTGCACCAGCTGGAACTGGAGAAATCGGAAAAAGAGATCGTAAAGCTGAAGAATGAAAAGCTCGAAGCCGAGATCGGATATAAAAACACGGAATTGGCATCTACATCCATGCATCTGGTGCAGAAAGGCGAGTTGCTGGGCAATGTCCGGGAAGAGCTGGTCCGGTTGAAAAATGGCGCCAACGGAGACGGATCGGCCGATGCGTTCAGAAAGATCATCCGCATCCTCGGGGAAGAAAATAAAATGGACAAGGACTGGGAACAGTTTGCTATACACTTCGATGCCGTGCACAGCAATTTCTTAAAGATCCTGAAGACCGCACACCCGCGCCTGAGCCCCCATGAGCTGAAACTCTGCGCCTGGCTGCGCATGAACCTGTCCAGCAAGGAGATCGCACAGCTGGAAAATATTTCCGTCCGGGGAGTGGAGCTCGGACGCTACCGGCTAAGGAAAAAGCTTCGGATACCCACGGAGACCAACCTCTTCGATTTTTTAATGGAGCTTCATTCCTCCAATAAAACACCGCAATGAAAAAAAGTTATTCAGTACTCTTCTTCCTGTTCTTGCTGAACCTCACCGCTATTTCGCAGCGGGTCATCGAAGTCAGCTACCAGCAGGATGCACAGGGCAATTATAATTTTACCTGCATCAACAGAGCTTATTGCAACTATGTTCTGCTGCTCGGTTTCACCAGGTTTGAAAATGCGAGATCCGATCATGCCCTGCCGTATATGGAAATGGTCAGGCCGGGCAACAATAAGCTGTTTAAAATATCTGCCACTAACGCGAAAGACCCTATACAGATCAATTACAAGACCAGCTATGCCAAAGGATGTCTCGACCCGCACGTCGATCAGGACTTTACCTATTTATTACCGGTCAGTCCCGGCAAGCAGGTCCAGGCTTACGAGATCGGCAGCGCGCCAAAACCCGATGCAGCCGGTAAGGATGCCGGAAGCCTCTACGCGATCAGACTGAAAATGAAGCCCGGTGATACGATCTATGCGGCAAGGCGGGGGACGGTAACCATGCTCGATGTCAGCGACAGTCTGAATGATTCAGGTGCGGCCAATTCAGGCAGCGGGAATTATATAGAGATAGTCCATGCGGATTGTAGCTTCGGCCGTTATGGGATCCTGCGGAGGAACAGCGCATTGGTAAAGGCCGGTCAGCTCGTGGAGGCAGGGCAACCCATCGGGCTCGTGGGCGGCGACAAATTTGGCCGGGGTTCGGAGGTGAGGTTCAGCGTTTACTATAACCTGCCCATTCAGGACCCGCAGGCAGGCAGGACAGGCGATCAGGCAAACTGGGCCTATATCCCTATAAAATTCTGGACCAAAACGAATGGGAAGGGCATGCTCAGACATGGTGCCGACTACAGCAGCGAATTCCCCGCTGTCCTTCTCACTCAGGAACTGCCCAAAACAAAACAAGTCCCCAAAAAAGGCAAGCCAAAACCCAAAGCCAAATAATCCCACCGTGCCCGCCTCTCCAATCTGGACCGGCGACCAGCATGACCCTGCGTGCCGGCCCTCTTCCAGCCAGATTATTGAACGCCACTACGCGGATCGGGCCTTGTCTTCAGCTGATATTCTTGTGGTGGTTCTACCCCGGCTAAATTCCGGACAAAATAGTCCCAGCGCCTCCGCATCATATACGGCGCATACATGCCATAACCATGCGGCGCATTCGGAAATACCACCAGATCGAAATTCTTATTCGCTTTCACCAATGCCTCCACGACCAGCATCGTGTTGGAGGACGGAACATTATTATCCATCAGGCCATGCGCCAGCATCAGCTTACCCTTCAGGTTTTTAGCATAGTTCTCGTTTGCCTGCGCTTCATAATTGGAAACGCCTTCCGCATTCTTGACCAGCAAGCCATCATAACGCTCGCCCCAGTCATCTTCATAATTGCGGTTGTCATGATTGCCGGATTCCGAAATACCCACTTTGAAGAAATCCGGATAACGGAACATGGCCGCGGCAGTTGCAAACCCACCGCCCGAATGGCCCCATATCCCTACCCGGTTGGTATCGATAGGATAATGCTGCGCAAGTTGTCGGATGCCTGCGATCTGATCCGGTAAGGTATTTTCGGCCATATTGCCATAGCTCATGTCATGGAAGCTCTTCGAACGTAAAGGATTGCTGGTCCCCTCGAGCAACACCACGATAAATCCTAATTCAGCCAGCGCCTGATGATCGCCTCTCGCTGCGGAGAACGACCAGTTACCGACGCTGCCACCCTGCGGACCGGGATAGATATAATCGATGACCGGATACTTCTTCGACGGATCGGGTTTTGCCGGGGTGAACAGCAGTCCATACAGATCGGTCTTCCCATCATGGGCCTTTACCGTGATCGGAACCGGCGCATGCCAACCCGTAGCGACCAGCCTTGAAATATCGGCTTTCTCCAGCGTACTGATAAGGTTGCCGTTCATATCCCTCAATACCGTTACGGGTGGAACATCCGGCTTCGAATAGCTGTCGACAAAATAATTTCCCGATGGGGATAAGCTGACGACATGATTACCCGGTTCGGGTGTCAGCAGGGTTAAATGCTTTCCGTCGAAACCTATCCTGAACAATTGACTGAAATAGGGATTCTCCGGCTCATGCCCATCGGCGATAAAATACAGGAGGCGGTTTTTTTCATCTGTCCTGAGCAGCCTGGTCACCACCCACTCTCCCTTTGTGATCTGGTTCTTGACCTTCCCCGTCAGCGCATCGTATAAATAAAGCTGTCCCCAGTTGTCGCGCTCGGAGAACCAGATAATTTCGTTTGATTTATGCAGGTATTTCCAGTTGATGCTCCCCCATCCCGATTCATATTGCGTGGGCGCCGTTTCCTCAAAAACTTCACGGACTGCACCGGTAGCAGGATCGGCAATACGGAATTTCTCATTTTTATGATCGCGGGAAGTGGATACGAATGCCAGCTGCTCTCCATCGTTCCAGTCCACATCGTCAAAGCTGCCGCTGCTGGAAATATCATCGCTGAGCGTAGCCCGGTGCGGATCGGGTGGGATCTGCAGGCTGATCACTTTCTTGTTATCGACGTCGATGATCACCCGTTCGATCATAGGTATATCCTTATCGCCAGGCAGAGGATATTTCCAGGCTCTCAGGGTTGGCTTACCTACATTGGTCGTCACCAGATACATATCGCTCACATTGCGCTGATCCTGTCTGAACGTAGCGATCTTTTTTGAATCCGGCGACCACAACAGTATGGGGCCATCGCCGCTTTTCCAGCCGGCATTATCCGTAGCATATCCGAAATCTTTGATGCCGTCCGTAGTAAGCTGCGTCTGCTGGCCGGTCTTCACATCACGGACCCACAAATTGTACTCTTTTATAAAGGCTGCACGCGCTCCATCGGGAGATAATTCCTCATCGCCTCCCCGGCCTCTCCTCCCCTCGCCCCTTGCAGGCGTGACCATCGCCGTGGAATTATCCGGTGTGCAGGTATAGGTCTGAAGGTCGCAGCTCCATTTTTTTCCGTTAGCCCGGAAAAGAATGGACTTTTCATCGGGTGAAAAACCAAAGGTTTGGAATGGGAGTGCGAATGCTTCGTATGGTTTACCCGCTGCCGCCGAAAGGGCTGCCGCCAGTTTTTGCTGGTCGAATGCGGCGGAACGGGATTTTTTAGCCGGATCGGCCAAGATGAATTCACTCCCCCGGACGGTCAGGATCCGGTACCAGCACCGGTCACCGGACAGCCAGGTTGGCCGCCCGGTGAACTGATTATCGATCAGCGGCTCGGCATTATAACCCAGCATGTTTTCCGCATGTTCATAATCTTTAGCCGTGAGGGCATTCCCCTGCTGGGCTCTTCCGGTAATGGCTATCGCAAAACATATAACGGTAAGAAAAAGCTTATTCATATACATAAAATAATGTTGTCATAAACGCTAAAAAATGAATTTACAGCAAATAATTGTAAATTACTCCGATCAATGGAGCCGATGAAAAAAACTGTCGCAGTCTCACGCTGGTACCGTCTTATACCGGTGGCTTTTATCACCTATAGTCTGGCCTATCTCGATCGGGCAAATTTCGGATTCGGAATGGCGGGAGGAATGGCGAAGGACCTGCACATCACCGCCACCATGTCTTCTCTGCTGGGATCATTGTTCTTCCTCGGCTATTTTTTCTTTCAGATACCAGGCGTCTATTACGCTGCCAACAAGAGCGCCAAAAAACTGATCTTCTGGTCGCTCATCCTGTGGGGGTTGTTTGCCATGGCCACCGGCATCATCAGTAATGTAAAGGTCCTGATCGTCATCCGGTTCATGCTTGGCGTTGTGGAAAGCGCCGTATTCCCTTCCATGCTGATCTTACTGAGCAGATGGTTCCTCAAGGCCGAACGCTCGAGGGCCAATACCTTTTTGATCTTCGGCAATCCAGCTACTATCCTGTGGATGTCGATCATGTCGGGATACCTCGTAAATTCTCTGGGCTGGCGTTGGATGTTTATATGGGAAGGGCTTCCCGCAATTGTATGGGCTTTTTTCTGGTGGAGGCTGGTGGATGATAAGCCGGCTACTGCAAAATGGTTGAAACAGGAAGACAAGGACACGCTGGAAGAAGAGCTGAGGAAGGAACAACAAGGGATAAGGCCGGTTAAAAATTATGCTGCGGCATTTAAATCCCCCACAGTTATACTCCTTTCCCTGCTCTATGCGCTGTGGAGCATCGGCGTTTATGGATTTGTCATCTGGCTGCCTTCCATTCTCAATGCGGCGCCGGGCATGAACATCATAAAAACCGGCTGGTTGTCCGCCGTCCCCTATCTGATGGCGATCATCGGAATGATCAGCGCATCCTGGTTTTCCGATAAAACATTAAACAGAAAATTGTTTATATGGCCCTTCCTGCTGATCGGCGCCATTACTTTTTATTGTTCTTATTTAGTAGGGGCACATAGTTTCTGGATCTCGTTCGCGTTGCTCTGTATAGCCGGCATGGCGATGTACACTCCATACGGTCCGTTCTTTGCCATCATTACGGAGATCTTGCCTTCGAATGTAGCAGGCGGCGCCATCGCCCTCATCAATAGTTTCGGGGCGCTGGGGTCCTTCGCGGGCTCCTATCTTGTCGGCTATCTCAACGGCACCACCGGCAGCTTCAGCGCATCCTATATATTTATGGCAGGCTCGCTTTTCCTTTCCGCAATCCTGGCGATCACCGTGATCAGAAATACCCGCAGCTAGCGCCTGACCGCCCGCGTGATCATAATATTACGGAACTCGACAGGCCCATGATCGCCCTGGAGATAGATCGGGCCCGGCTCCCCTTCCTTACTATCGAGTGCTCCACCGGTAATGCCGGGGATCTCCTGGTTACAGATAACGGTCTTCCCGTTTAACGCAACGGTCACCATTCTGCCGACCAGCGTAATATCATAGGTCTGCCATTCCCCCGCATTCTTTGCAAGCATTTCGCTGGGAGACAAAAATCCATAAACGGCGCTCAACTGATCGTTCAGCGGTTCCATCCCTTTGCTATCCTCGATCTGCACTTCATATCTTCCTCTCAGATAAACGCCACTGTTGCTGCCCTTCGGGTAACGGAACTCGATATGAAGCTTGAAATCGGTAAAGACCTCATCCGTAGCGATGTTGGCGCCCGACCGGGGACTGCGGAGGATGCCGGATTCCGCCTGCCACTGGTTCTCGCCAAGCGCATGCCAGCCTTTAAGATCGGCGCCGGAAAAAAGAGGGACGGGTTTGCCCCATACGGGCCCGGCATTCCGGCGCAGAGAAGGCGCGCGGACACCTACCCACTGGTATTCTTTCCCACCGCTGGTGACCATGGTGCCGACAAGACTATCCCCCTGGAGACTGCCTTCGACGGAAAGGTCTTTATCTTCCCGCTCCCATTGCGGTGGAATAGAAAAGCTCATCTTTCCATCCATCCAGTTAACACGGGAGATCGGACGGGCGCTGCCACCCCCGCCGACAAACCGGCCGACAAGAGTCCTCGAACCCGAATGCCTAACCTCCAGCCAGGAAGGGACTTCTTTCCCCGGCTGATGCACGGTGATATCCCATCTCCCGGCAATCGGGATGGTATCCCGCTGTACAGGCTGAATATCGTTTGCCCCTGGGTTCCTTCCAATGCCAAATTGGTCTCCGGCCCTCACCGGTTTCTTTCCTGACAACTGCACCTCGACCATTTTTTCGCTTTGCACCTGCGCCCCTGTTTCATCCATAAGATGTGTGATCACCTTCCTGCTCTTAACATCGATGATATCGCCGGTGGAAGGCATGGCATATTTTCCATCGATGCTGAACGTGATCCATCCAGGCTGATCGCTTACTTTAATGGTGCCCATCTGGCTGACATCCTGCCTGCCAATATCGAATATATGGATCGATTCGTTGAACGCATCGGAGATCCAGACTTCCTTCTCGTCGGGCGTCAGGCCGATACCGTGGCTGGGACAGCCATGCCGCTTCACCGGGCCCATCTGAAATCCTTTCACTTCGACATGCGCGATCTTCTTTCCCGTTTGCAGATCACCGATCTCGAATCCCAGCAAGCTGTCGCAATTGACAAAACAAAGGGTTTGCTTTGCGTTCACCGTGAAGGGCCTGATATGATTGGCAAATGGCCCTGCCTGCGTCGTGGTCTGGTCCGCCGTGTTCACCACGGCCAGATAGTTGGATCTTAATCCTTCCAGATAGGCTTTTTTTCCATCCTGCCCATATACCGTATTGTGGGATCCGGAATGAAGGACGATACGGTGAAGCACATCCCCCGTCTTTGCATCCACCACCTTCCAGTCATCCCCTTCAAAAGAAGGCAGATAGATCGTCTTCCCATCGGGAGAGATGGACATACGGTCACAGCCACCATCATATTTCTTCTCCCACAGCAGTTTTTCGGTCAGCAGATCCACACACTGCATGGCCTGAATAGTACTTATATAGATGCAATGCGTGTACAGGCTTACGGCAACCCCTTTGACATTCGAGGGTTTGCCCGTGCTGTCCAGTCCACCCGTCGCAATCCTCCTGACAAACTTGAAATGATTGTCCATATCGAACACCAGGAGGCCATGACCTCCGTATTGCAGATAATTACGGACGCCCGGCGCGGCGACATAGAGATAACGGTGTACAGGCTGGTCCTGAGCATAGGCCAGCTGGGCTGCGCCTGGATGGCAGACTCCGGCTAAAAGACATAATAAGGTGTTCCTTAGCCTGATATAAAAATTATTCATACCCAAAAGTTAACCAATTCCCCTCAATTCAAACCTCCTAAAAAATTATAGCAATCCTCATTTAATAATATATTAAATAATTATATATATGATATTTATTGGTCGCAGAAATGAAAAAACTCAAATCAAAAAAGTAAAAAATTTCAATTCTTCAATTTTAGGCAAGATTTAATAGGAATTTCACGCAATAAATACATATTATATTAAATCACTATTTTTTATATATAAAAAAACCTCTACTTTCGTAATGCTGTAAATTGACACGAAGGGTATTGCTTGCGGTGTACGACCAACTGGGACACCTGGCAGTACCTTTTTGATTCAGCGATCCAATCTCCGGTCCAGGCCAACCATTTATTCACCATAAAAACAACTAAATATGGCACCTGCTAAATTAGAGTATATCTGGCTCGACGGATATCAGCCCATCCAAAGTTTGCGCAGCAAAACAAAAATTGAAAGAGACTTCTCAGGGAAGCTTGAGGATTGCCCCGTCTGGTGCTTCGATGGATCTTCCACCGAACAGGCGCCCGGAGGATCTTCGGATTGTTTGTTACAACCCGTTTACCTCGTGAAGGATCCCCAGCGCAAAAATGGCTATCTCGTCATGTGCGAAGTATTAAGTCCCAATGGTAAACCACATATCAGCAATGGCCGGGCAATGATCGACGACGATGACAGTGACTTCTGGTTTGGTTTTGAGCAGGAATATTTTTTGTGGAATCCCGAGACCGACAAACCTATCGGATTTCCCGAAGGCGGCTACCCAAGACCACAGGGCCCCTACTACTGTTCCGTTGGCGCCCTGAATGCCTACGGACGTAATATGGTGGAAGAGCACCTCGACGCCTGTCTGGAAGCCGGACTGAACGTGGAAGGCATCAACTCCGAAGTAGCTACCGGCCAGTGGGAATTCCAGATCTTCGCCAAAGGCGCCAAAGAAGCCGGCGACCAGGTGTGGATCGCCCGCTATTTACTCGAAAGGATCGGAGAAAAATACGGCATCGCCATCAACTGGCATTGTAAACCATTGGGCAATCTCGATTGGAACGGCAGCGGCATGCATGCTAATTTCTCCAACTCGCTCCTGAGGACCTGCGGCAGCAAGGAAGTCTATGAGAAGGTTTGCGAAGCGTTCCGTCCCGTTGTGCCCGAACACATCGAGGCGTATGGCCCGGACAACCACCTCCGTCTCACAGGCAAACACGAGACCGCGGCTATTTTCGACTTCAAATACGGCGTCTCCGACAGAGGAGCCTCCATCAGGATACCGATCGGCACAGTAGAGAGAGGATGGAAAGGCTGGCTGGAAGACCGCAGGCCAAACAGCGCCGCCGATCCTTATAAAGTCGCCGGCCGCATCATAAAAACGGTAAAGACCGCCCAGATAGAAGTGGAAGTGGAAGAATTCGATGAGGCAAGGGTAGCTTAATCAGATCTAACAGAAAGGGGGAAGTGAATGGTATTCACTTCCCCCTTTTTTTTAATGAAATTTATCGATCTTCTTTTGAATGGCATCCCTGTCAGCCTGCGTCTTTGCCAGTGAAATGGCCTTCTGATAATTTCCCTTTGCGGTATGGTCGTCGATATCCGTATAGAGCTCGCCAAGCAGGGCAAAATAGAATTGATTGTCCGTCAGGTTCAGCTTTTCCGCCTCCCTGATCGCTTCTTGTTTTCCATTTGATCTGGCCAGCGCATAGGTCCGGTTCAATGCGGCGATGGGTGAATATTCCATTTTCAGCAAGTGGTTATACAGTTGCAAAATATTCTCCCATTTTTCTCTGGTGTCGGATCGTTGCGTATTCCAGTAAGCAATACTAGCCTCCAGATGATACGTTGATATTTCATCTCCGCTGGCCGAGCAACTCAGAAAATATCCTCCCTTGCTGATCAAGTCCACATTCCACAGGGAAGGGTCCTGCTCTTCATACAAAATGATCTGGCCATTTTTGTCCGTCCTCGCTTCGAACCGGGAGGCGTGGAAGCACATCAGGGACAACAAGGCATTGACGGTTGGCTTATTGGTTGCCCTGTTTTCGACAAGCATGGTACAGAGCCGCATGGCTTCAAAGCAAAGGTCTTTTCGAAGGGTGCGGTCCTGACTCACGGAATAATAACCTTCGTTGAATAAAAGGTATATGGTTCTCAACACGACGGCTAGCCGTTCATCGATCTCGGACAATACCGGCAGCTCGATCCGGATCTTTTCCTCCCGCAGCTTTTCTTTTGCCCGGAACAATCTTTTATTGATCGTTTCCTTACTGGTAAGAAAGGCATCTGCAATTTCTTCGATGCCGAATCCGCAAAGGATCCGCAAGGACAGCCCGATCTGCGCCTCAGCCGGGATCGAAGGCTGACAGATCGCGAACATCATCTGCAACTGACTGTCGTTGATGTTTTGCGGGGAAAGATCGATCCCGGTATCTTCCATCCCGGAAGATGCCTGTATCCCGGAGGAACTGGCTTTAAGTTCCGGTGCAATTTTCCGTTCAAAGACCTGGTTCCGCTGCAAAAAGTTTTTTGCCTTGTTACCCGCCACATTATAAAGCCATGCCGTTGGATTGGGTGGATTGCCTTCCACTCCCCAGCTTTGCGCCGCCGTCAGAAATGTTTCACTGGCAATATCTTCCGCAATCTCGATCTGGCCGAACCCAAAGCGTTTACAGAGTACAGAAACGATCTTCCTGTACTCTGTCCGGAACAGATGTGGTATCAATTCGCCGTGGCTCATTAATAATTCACCGCTACGACCTTTCTTATTTCAACGCTGTTTCCTTCTCCATTCAGGATCGGGCAATCTTTTGCCAGACTGACCGCTTCGTCAAAATCCTTTGCTCTTATGATGATATATCCGGCGATCGACTCCTTGATCTCGGCAAAAGGACCGTCCGTTACCATGTTATCTTTCTTTATCACCCTTCCTTCCGTCGACAGGCCTTTGCCACCCACGAACTTATTCTGTGCGGCTATGCCACCCGCCCAATCCTGATATTGTTTCATATACACCTGCAAAAGTTCCGGGGAAGGCTGGGCCTCTTTGGTTAATATATCGAGGCGGTATAATAATAAGAATTCGTCCATTTTAGTTTTGTTTGATGGTTAAGATACTAATGAATTACCGATGAGCGAAATCCGGCGCAGGGGTATCGGGTGCAGGCTGGTAGCTCAGGAGGATAACGCCGCTTTTAAATGTCCTTGTATTGACCAGCTTCAGGTTGAGTGATTGCCTGATGCCCTTGAACAAGGGCGTACCATCGCCCAGAGCAACGGGATTCACCATGAACTGATATTCATCGATCAGGCCTTCTTCGGCAAACTGGTTCACAATGCTCCCACTGCCCAGTATGACCATATCATTACCTTTCTCCTGCTTAAATTTCCTCACGGCTTCTACAATATTGTCTTTGACCAACCTCGTATTGTTCCATTCTGCCTTTTTCAGGGTCCTTGAAAAGACGATCTTTTCGGCTTTATTCATTCCTTCGGCAAGGGCAGGTGCATGCTTGAGCGCCTGTGGGGTCGGCCAGAAACCGGCCATGTGCTCGTAGGTCACCCGCCCAAAAAGAAGGACGTTGCCCGACTGGGCATTCTCGGCGGCAAATTCGCTTTCTTCCGCGCCGCCTTGTCTGTTCCAGCTAAGGTCACCGTTTGGCCCTTTGAAATAGCCATTGAGGGTCACGAAGTTAAATACAAGTAACTTTCTCATCGCTCTTGATTTTAATGGTTATAAATGTAGGGATCACACACCTATAACAATCGGTATGGCTACGATTGGACATCCGCAAGGGTCAATTTTCTCTGTAAGCTTATTTTTTGGTGCTGCCCCTGGGTATCAGCGTCGACTTCAGAACGATCTTCTCATGCACATTGGCCATATCCTTCTTTTCCAGGTACCTGAACAATTGCAAGGCGGCCTGCTTCCCGATTTCAAAGGCTGGCTGAGTGATCGTAGTAAGCCCAGGATTCAGCAGCGAGGAGATCTCGAGATTGGAAAAGCTGATTATCTTAAGTTGCTGGGGGATCTTTATGTTTAGCTTTTCACAGGTATAATAACTGGCGATGGCCAGCTTTTCGGCAGAGGCGAATATACCATCGGGTTTTAAAGGGCCGGTGAGCGCATTTTCGAGGATCTCTTCGTTGGCGGCGGAATTATTCGTGAATTCCATGACCAGCCTTTCATCGATGGCGATCTTGTATTTTTTGAGCGCCTGGTAATATCCTTCCATTCTTTTATTGGAAATGGACAGATGCCTCGACAGATCAAGGTAGGCGATCCGTTTACAACCGGCCTGGATAAGATGTTCCGTAGCCGCAAAACCGCTTTCGAAATCATCGGTAGTTATGGCGCTGCTTTCAATGGTATCACACACCCGGTCGAAAAAAACAAGCGGGAGCCCTTTTTCTTTCAGATTTAACAGGTGGTTGAAATTATCCGTTTCCGCGGACAGGGACATCAGCACCCCATCCACCCGCCCATTCAGAAGATGGTTCACAAAAACGATCTCCTTCTGCATATTCTCATGGGTGATATAGATAAGGACATGATAGCCTTTCTCCTGGGCTATATATTCGATGCCATTGATGGCCAGCGCAAAAAAGTTATTGGCTACCTCCGGAATGACAACGGCAATGGTCTTACTCTTATTTTTACGTAAACTGCTGGCGTGCGGGTTTGGCTGATAGTCCAGTTTAAGCGCCATTTCCCTCACCTTGACCTTCGTCGCCTCGCTGATCTCAAAACTATCTCTTAATGCCCTTGATACCGTGCTGATGGACAAATTAAGGGCTTCCGCAACTCGTTTGATGTTCACGCTCATGGATACATAACTGAATACGGAAGGTAAGAAAACTTATGTTCTTACCTCCCGATTTTTACCGTGGCTCCACGCTCCACATGACCGACAGGCTCAGAGGACGGCGACCTATTTCAACGACGCGGGAGATGCGCCAAAGTGTTGACGGAAGGCCCGGCTAAAATGCGAGGCACTCTTGAATCCGCTCTCAAATGCAGTTTCTCCTACAGTTTTGCCCATATTACTAAGCAAATGCTTCGCAAATCTTAATCTCCTTTCCAGAAGCCATTTGCCTGGCGATACATCGTAATGTCGGACAAAATCCCTCTTAAAGGCAGAGAGGCTTCGGGATGTTAATTTGGCGAACTCCTCCAGCTTCAGGTTAAAACAAAAATTGTCCTCCATCACCCTTTCCATAGACACATGTTGGGGCTGCTTCAGCAACAATTGGAAATAGGACAACAATTCACTGTTACCCGGATTGTCGGCGATGGTAAGGACCAATTCTTTGAATTTTAATTCCACCAATGATTCATCGGGTTTATGACTCGGCCCCAAATAAGGTAACATGGATTGAAAGAATGCCTTGACGGTAGCACTGTTATCTATCTGGATAACAGGGTCGTATTTCCTTGCAGATACGCTGATTGGGGTTGATTTACTCTTTAATACTTCACAAATAAATTCATCCGGTACAAAGAACACCAAAAAACAAAATTCAGTATCTACAATTTGCTCTACGATACAGGCTCCCTTTCGCACAAATACGCAACTTCCTTTATTGAGCTCAAACGGTCCATGGGCCGTATGCCAGATCTTCCTGCCTTCCAGCACATATATGATATAGTTGTTGTGGCTCCAGAGGTCCTCGAATTTGCTTTTAAGCGCGCAGTTATAAAGGGTAAACAGAGAATCCCTGCAGGTAAGCCGCTCACATCGGCTGGGGTTGCTGGCTATATGTGTGTATAGATTATACAAACCTCATCAATTATGCACTCTTTTTAATTCATCCTCCGCACCCGTCGATCTTTCCTTTTTCACATTCATTCCTTTGTTGCCAAAATTATGCGTATACGTAAGGGAATAGCCAACGAGCCCAAAATTAAAGGTCCGGTTTACAACAGCTCCCCTGGACAGCTCCTCGCCAAATCTGTAATTACCTACTGAATTGAAGATATCCTTTGCCGCCAGCCGCAAAATGTCCTTTGATTTACCCAGCTTCTTTTGCAACCCGGCTCCGGCCTGATAAATGGGTTTGCGTTTTGCCGTACCCAAATAGGCGGTGGAAGAATATGATCCTGTAAGTTCCGCCGAGAAGTCCTTTGGCAGAGTAAAACGCTGTGTCGAGTTGAGTTCGTAATAGGCATATTGCAACAAAACTGGCCCATTATCGACTACAGCTCCGATACGCCGCCAATTAAAGCTGACATTATTTTGCATGCTCCATCCCCTGGTTATGCTAAACGGCGCCGCTAAGCTGGCTGTCAGGTATTGCTCGTACTTGAAATTTTCCACGGAGAGATATACCAGATTGCTTATCGTATCTATTCGCTGAGTCTGAAAATAAGAATTATTGATGGTATTGGTTTCATGGGTATAACTGATGGCCAAACTAAATTTTCTGGAATCATAGCTTGCCTGCAGGGTATTGGCAATCGCCGGCTGCAACGCCGGGTTGCCGGAAAAGAAGGTCTTGGGGTCAAAGAACACCGTAAAAGGCGCCAGGTCGTTAAAAGTGGGCCGGGTAATCCGTCTGCTATACGAGAAGTTAATATTGTTCTCCTCATTCAGCTTCTTCGAAATAAAAAAGGTCGGAAATAATTCTCCATATTTACGGTTGACAAGGTTTGCGGTCTTCGTCGTCCCCAGATCGGATGTGGTGTATTCATACCGCAACCCTGCCTTTACGGACACTTTACCGCCCAGGTCCATGTTAAGGGAGGTATAAGCCGCACCTATATTTTCTTTTAACAGATAGGTTGCGGAAAGAGCGGAATCGGCGATCCATACCCCCTGGTTATATTTATCTACGCTCACCTCATTGGTAAATGTGGCTAAAGAAATTTTAGCTCCTGCTTCCAGGGTAATTTTCCTCCCCAATGGAGTGGTGTACCCGGAGGAGAAGACCCAGAAATGAATGGGGGTCAGCTTTCCGCTTCTCACATCTTCATGAAATAGAAAATCGTTTGCATGATCATAGTAATCCGTTGAATAGGAATTTGGATTATTATCCTTATAGTAAATATAATTGGCATCGAACTGGATAACTTTGCCGGGCTTGAATACATGCTGAAAGTTGAGATTGGCCATTATATTTTGCCAAAGGTTCAGCTCAGGATCGTCAATGCTGGTAATAGTCGTATCCAGTACATTGTTTTTGCTTATCGTCGCGCCGTTATGGGCGATCATCGACCAACGACTGGTATATCCACCTATCAACGCGCCGATGGTCGTTGAAGTATCTGCCTGATAGTCCATACCGATCCTTATATTATGAACATCCATCGTTGCATCCCGGTTGGAGAAGGAGCTGTTGGTAACAACCGTTCCCCCCTTTGTAAACTGCGTAAACCCCGTGCTGGGCTGGATATAGTGATCATGATTGAATGCATAATTGCCATACACGGATATTTTGTCGCTCCTGTAATTGAAATTGCCTCCCGCCGAGCCCAATTCCCGGTTACCATACCCTGCGGAAAGGAACCAGGAACCGCTGAGGCCTGCATAGGGGCTGTCGATAAGGATAATATTAATATACCCGGCATTCCCAGAGGCGTCATATTTCGATGGGGGCGTTGTGATCAGTTCGATCTTCTCGATATTCCCCGCAGGAATACTGGCCAATAATTGCAGCATGGCATCCGCGGGCATATAATTTATCCTCCCGTTTATCATCACCGAAACACCGCTTTTCCCGTTGATGGAAAGGGCATTACTCTGCCTGTTTACGGTCACTCCGGGTGATTTTTCCAATACATCCAGGGCAGTGCCACCTGCGCTTGTGATACTGTTTCTTACATTGATCACCGTCCTGTCGACCTTTTGTTCGAATAGCTGCTTTCGGCCGGTCACCAATACTTCTTTCAGCGTGATCACTTTTTTAACCGTATCGTCCTGAGCAGATACACGCGGAAGAACGATCAGCAAACAGCTGGAAAAAAAAGCTGCACGCAGTATACAATGGGCAGGCAGCATACAAATTAAGGTGCGCATCAGCTTTTGGGATATTCCTCCACAACTTTCAAGTCTTCATCATACACACATATCGTCTTGATATTGTTGTCATTCTCAATATGAAGGATATAGACAGGCCCGGTAAAGAAATACGGTAAAGTAATTTCCCTTACCCAGTAAATTTCAAAGTCAGCATAGCCAGCTCTTACGATCTTCCGGATACCGCTCTCTAATTTCGCTTCCGTATAATCTCTTTCAGTCCCACTCCAGTTCCCCCTCCTGTCATACTCGACCTTGGTCTGGATATCTCCTGTTGTGAAGGAGACCACAAACCTGTCCTTATATTCCACCCATTTTTCATCCTTGACGATGCCGAACCTGTTCCTGAAATCCTTGATAGCCTTGGTGCTTACCGTGGAATTATATAAACTCAGCGCTTCCAGCAACAAGGGCCGGGCTGCAGGCATTTTAATGATATAGGGTTGGGATTTCTGAGAGAAAACGGGATTATTGATCCCCAATAAACTGATGACAGCCAGAAAGGCGGCCGATAGGAAATGTTTCATGATTAACGTTAATTTGATTTCGGTCCGCAAGATAAACAGGAAATGGGACCTGTTAAACAGCCTTTTAACGATCGGCCACCCTTTCCTTTCCATCGGATGCTATTGGCCTACCATCGGTGGGCCGAGCACCTGCTCGCCATATAGCTGATAGGCATATATCCATTGTCGTGATATGATCAAGGTCTTGATAACCTGACATCATTCTCTTCAGCCCCAGTTTTACTCCCCCATACACAAGCTCCCCGCGGACACCCCCCAGGACCCGTTTTTATCCCTTATTATCGTTTTGCTCCAAAAAAATGGCCTTTTTTTGTGATTTTATCGTCCCTTTCCACACTAATAGGATGTAGCCCCATTTTTCCATGCATAACGAACAGGAATTTATCGGAATTATAAAAGAGAACGAAGGCCTTATTTATAAGGTCACCAGGCTGTACGCCAATAATAAAGAGGATGAGCAGGACCTGTATCAGGACATCGTTTATCAGCTCTGGAGATCCTTTGGTTCCTTCAGAAAGGAGGCGAAGATCAGTACCTGGATGTATCGTATAGCCTTGAACACCTCCATTGCCTGGCTGACCAGGGCGAAAAAGAAAAGAGAGCATCTACCCATCGGTGAATGGCTGACAAACGAAACGGATGCCAGCGATCTGGTAAAAGATGAGCGGATCGAGGCCTTATATGCCATTATAAAGCAACTCAACACGATAGAAAAAGCCATTATCCTCCTTTACCTTGAAGGGAAGACATACGAAGAAATAGAAAACATCACCGGGTTTACTGCTACCAACATCGGCACCCGTCTGACCAGGATCAAACAAAAGATTAGATCTCAAATAAAAAAATAACCATTATGGAATTAGAAGAAATGAAATCGCTCTGGGGCGAGATGTCTGTGGAGCTTGAAAAACAAAAAAAACTAACCGATTCATTGATCATCAGAATGACAAAGACAGATTACAGAAATAAGCTCAACAAAATACTGATCCCTGAAGCAATAAGCTCACTGGGTTGTTTTGCAGGTGTCGCATTCATATTGATCGACTTTCAAAAGCTGAACACCTGGTATCTGATGGCTTGCGGGATCACTTCTGTTTTAATACTATTCCTCTTGCCTGTCCTGTCTATAAAAGCAATCCGCAATCTCCGGTCGGTAAATATTTCGGAGAATAACATCAGGCAATCCTTATTGGAGTATGCACAAGGCAGAGTCCAGTTCGTATTCGTTCAAAAACTAAGCTTTTACCTTGGATGCATACTGATGCTGGTCATCCTGCCTGTCATGGGGCTGCTTATTGCCGGAAAAGATCTTTTTACAGCCACCAGACTATGGCTTTGGTACGCTGTTTCATTCCCTTTCTTCTATGGCGTTTCCCGATGGGTATTGAAATGCTATATCAGGACGGCTACGGATGCCGAGAACATGCTGAAAGAACTGGAGAGCTGATGCATCTGCTCGTCCGATCCAGATAGCGGATCACCTATATTTTCCCCACGATCTTACTCCCCGCTGCCGCATCCAATAATATCTCGCAATTGGGATGCAGCTGTACGACCGACGCCGGGATATCGGTCGTAACTGGCCCGAGTATAGCCTGCCCGATAATATCCGCCTTATGTGCGCCTTTGGCGATCAGGATCAGCTTCCGCGTATACATGATATTCCTGATCCCCCTCGTCAATCCGCCCAACACCGTTTCCGGTGGCACCTGCGTTTCCCGGCGTACACGCGCTTCGAAATCGGGGTCCATGGGCGATACCCAGGTCTCGCTTTCAAATGGAGTGCCCGGCTGGTTGATCCCTATGTGCCCATTGCTCCCTATGCCCAACATCTGCAGATCGGCCCCTCCCCGCTCGGCCAGACGGCGTTCGAACAGCCTTGCCTCCGCCTCGAAATCATCCGACAGGGTTGGCGGCATGATAAAATTCTCCTCTGGAATACCCAGCGGTCCGGCCAGCTGATTAAGGATCATGGTATAACAACTGCCCGCATATTCCCTCGGCAGGTTGGTCAGCTCATCCACGTTAAAAACGGTTATCCTGGACACATCGAAAGGGTATTGTTTATAAATGGCCGATACGATATTATGCATGTTAAGGGTAGTCTGCCCGGTGGAGAGGCCAATGACAGCAGCAGGCTTCTCCAGCATCTGCGCAATGATGCGCCATGCGGCCGCAACGTCGAATGCATGTTCGTCTTTCGTGATCGTTATTTTCATGGTTATTGCTTCTTTAATTCTTCCGTAAAAAATAGATCGATGGCTGCTGCCGCCGCCGCTTCGTCCTCGCCCTCGACAAGGATGGTAATGCCATCCCCGCCTTTCAGGGCCATTGACAATATATTCAGCATGCTGTTAAGCCGGACTGTCTTATCACCCCTTCTCAGGCTCGTGGCAGACTTATATTTCTTTACCAGTCTTATCAGGTTGGTGGCAGGACGGGCATGCAGGCCTTCTGTCGCCGTGATCAGATAATTTTTTTCAATCATGATTGCATTGCTTCTTGTAAATAATCGAGTATGGTCTCCGAACTATCCATGGCCATTACACGCTGACAGATCTCCCGGGCTGTAGCCATGCTGTTATGGATAATGATATTTTTTACATATGGTATCGAAGAGACGCTCATGGAAAACTCCTTAAGTCCCATGCCCAGTAATAATAAGGTTGCCTGCACATCCCCTGCCAGTTCGCCACACATGCCCGTGTGGATATGATGTTTGTCGCCCTGCACGATCACCTGCTGGATCAACCGCAGTACACCCGGGTTGAATGGATCGTACAAATGCTTTACCCGTTCGTTCATCCGGTCGACGGCAAGCGTGTACTGACAAAGATCATTGGTGCCGATGCTGAAAAAATCGACCTCTCTGGCCAGTATATCCGCAGTAACGGCCGCTGACGGTATTTCAATCATAATACCCAATGGTATACCTCTGTCGAAGGCGATGCCCGCCGAAGATAAGTCGGTTTTCACTTCTTCCAGTATCGCCCTGGCCTGTCTCACCTCCTGCACATTGCTGATCATGGGCAGCATGATCTTCAACTGACCAAACTGACTTGCCCTTAATATGGCCCTCAGCTGGGTGATAAAGATCTCCTTCTGGTCGAGGGAGATCCGGATAGCCCGGTAGCCAAGAAAGGGGTTGGGCTCTGCGGGCAGGTTTAAATAAGGCAGTTGCTTATCCCCGCCGATATCCAGCGATCTTACCGTGACAGGCCTGCCCTTTGCTTTTATGGCTATGCTTTTATAAAACTCAAACTGCTCCTCCTCCCCCGGCAGGGCGTTCCTGCCCATAAAGAGCATTTCCGTCCGCAACAGTCCACTTCCCTCGCCACCGGACAAAAAAGAGGCTTCCATCTCGGCTACTCCGGAAATATTAGCCAGCAGGGTTATCTTCACCCCATCCGTCGTACGGGCCTCGACATCTTTTAAGTCATTCAACAAAGCAACCTGTTTTGCAAAGGCCATTTTCCTCGCAGCGTATTCGTCGATCATCGTTTGCGAAGGTTGCACAAGGATCACCCCTTCCAAGCCATCCACGATCACCAGATCGTTGGTCCTGATAACCTCCAGGCCTGCGCCACAGCCCACCACGGCAGGGATGCCCTTCGCCCTGGCGATAATAGCCGCATGCGAGGTCTTGCTTCCCGTCTGCGTTGCAAAACCGCTGACCCTGGCAGTATCCATGATAAGGGTATCCGACGGCGTTATATCCTCAGCAATAATAATGGTATTCTCCCCGGTAATCTGCGCACCGCCTGAAAATGAGCGCTCCGTCCGGCCTGCCCATAAGCTTTGCGCCAGGCCCTGTAATGATCCGTTCAGATGCCGCAGGATCCTGTTACCCGCATCCTGCACATCGGCCTCCCTCGCGCTGAAATATTCGTCGTTCATATTCTGGAACACGTCCCTGGCGATTTCGATCACTTCGATCACCGCATCGTTGGCGCATCTTTTTTCAATCGTTATTTTTTTGGTCACATCCACGCCGATCTGCTCGTCCTGCAACAACTCGGTCTGGATCTCCAGGATGTCCAGGCCCGGATCATCATCGGGTAACGTTGCCTTAAGAGCCTCTACCTCACCGACTGCCGCCTTTACGGCATCCTCAAACTTTTTGATTTCCTGCTGTACTTCCTCCTCACTCCGCAAACCTATCCCGGTAACAAGGATCTCCTGCTTTTTCAGGACCTGCGCCCTGCCAATGGCAATACCCGGTGAAACTCCGATTCCTTTCATGATGATGGTTGCTTAAAACTTGATTATGCCAGCACATGCGTTATGCTGCCTATAAAGCCCAGTACAAGCAGGCCCAGCAGCAACCATGTGGTTTTTATATTTTTTTTGATAAAATGATAGGTCAGAAAAGTAATGCCCAGCGGGATGATGCTGGGTACGATCTGATCCAGTATGCTTTGCAAATGGACGGACGAGTCCGTGCCGCCGATAGTGATGGGCGTAGTGACATTCATCAATGTTGCCGTCATAGCGCCGATAACCATAAGGCCAAGAATAGACGAGCCCGCCGTCAGTTTGTCCATCACATTGGTTTTGGCAAGGTTCTGCAGGAACCGGGTACCGGTGTTATACCCGATAAAAGTAAGATGGTAACGCAGGATAAGATGCGGCAGATTGAAGATGAGCAGGAACAGGATGGGGCCGAGGATATTACCTTTGATGGCCAGTGAAACACCGACTCCTGCGGCAATGACCTTAAAAGTTCCCCAGAACAGACTATCGAACACACCGGCCAGCGGTCCCATAAGTCCCAGCTTTACGGAGTTGATCGATTCCTCATCGAAATCATGATTTTCGGACCGGCTGTTCTGTTCTTCCATCGCAGCGATGATCCCAATGATCAGCGTAGAGCCATACGGGCTGGTATTAAAGAATTGTAAATGTCGCTTCAGGGCGGCAGCCATACTCTCCCGGGTAGTATATAATTTTTTCAGGACGGGAATAATGGCAAAGGCAAATCCGCTGTTTTGCCAGGTCTCGAAGTTAAAATTGGCTTCCAGCGCCAGCGACCGGAAAAACAGACTCCTGATCGTTCTTTTCGACAGCACCGGCACAGGTTTGGGAGTTGCTGCGTCACCATCGTATCCTTCTTCCTCCTCACCCTTATATCCTTCTCTCTCTTCATTGACAGCGGGCTTATGCGTGATATCCGTAATTATAAGCGCGGCTATGACACCCAGGCCGCCGATCGCGATCACCGGCAACTTCAGATAGCTGGTCAGGATAAAGCCGAGAAAAAAATAGGGCGCCACCTTTTTATTGAACATGAGGTTGAGCAATAAGGCAAAGCCCAGGGCGGGCAGCAGATTGCCCGCAACCCGCAGGCCATCATTCACCCAGGCTGGTATCAGGTCGAGGAATTTCTTCATGACATCCGCACCAAGCTGCAATGCGGCGAAAGTGATGAGGCCCATCAGCAATGGCTTCAACAAACCGGACAATACATGCAGCCGTTGTATCTTCCGGTAACTGCCCTCTTCGGCGTATTGCACAAACTTCTTATTGAAGACCGATCTGAAAACAAACAATCCACTGATGACCATTTCGGCAAGGATGGAGATCGGTATGGCTAAGGCAAGGGCTATGGCCGGTCCCTTACCCGAAAGGATGGCGAAGGCCGTACTCAGGACGCCGCCCGTGATAACATCCGGAGGGATCGCAGCCCCTACCTTTATATTGCCCATAAAGATCAGCTCCAGCGTAGCGCCGATGATGACGCCCTGGTTAAGATCACCCAGCGCCAGGCCTACAAGCGGCGCAAGCACCAGTGGCCTGCTGAGCAGCGTGGTGCCCAGAAAATCCTCCGAATGGCCAAACATGGCTATCAGCGTGATAAAGACAAAGGAAACTAACATAACCCCTCCACCATTTGTCTGCCGTCCGTCGGCACCTGTCTGATCTCCAGCTCCACGCCCTTGTCCTGCATTTCCTTTATGACCGGCAGGTCTTCATCGGTAATGGCAATGGCCCTGGATATAAGTCTCGAGCCTTCCCTGCCTCTTATCCCGCCAAAATTTACGGATCTGATCTCGCTTACCCCTGCTGTCAGAGAGGCGGCATCCCGGATACTGTTGATAAGGACAAGTATCCTGAGCTTACCGTTCCTTTCGTCGTTTAAAAAAACGATCGCATCGGCCACCGTTTTAATCAGCAGTTTCGTATTGGCGGGTCGTGCCAGGTTCATGGTCATTTTTTGAAATTCATCCTTCGCCACCTTGTCATTGGCCACCAGCAGGCAATCCACCCCTAAGGCTGGCACCCATGTAAAAGCCACCTGGCCATGTACGAGCCGGTCATCGATTCTTGTCAGCTTAATCATCGTTGTTGGAAGTAATTAATTTATTTACATACACCAATTGTTCCTTCGCATTGGCGATTGCCGATCCGATGACTTCATCGACAGGCATATCGGGATCGGCCATGATAACTTCGATCAGCAACGGAAGATTAAAACCCGAAACGACATGCACATTCCTCCCCTGCGTAACACGCAGCACCTGATTGGTAATGCTGCCCCCAAGCAGATCCGTAAAAATGATCAGTTCATCCGCCTCGCCGGTGTTTTTCAGCACAGCCGCTATCTCGGCTTCGATATCTTTGTTCCCATCCACATAGGCTTCGATTAAAAAAATATTCTCCGTCTGTCCTAAAATAATATCTAATGAAGATTTGACCCCTTTTGCAAAATGGCCGTGCGTAGCTATAAGGAATTTGCGGGCGCTCTTTTGTTGTTCCATGTAATTTTTACCTACCTTGTCAAAATAATGAATAATTTTTAAACAATCCTGTAAAATATTAAAAAATCTTCTTCAGTGCTCATGATAAAAAGTAGAAGGGTATTGCTGACGATCTGTTTATCGACTCTCTTTCTGATCAGCGTCTCCGGCCAGTCGCGTAACGACCCGGACCGGGCGTTGGAACAACCCATCACCATACTGGCCAATCAGGTAGCCTACAATATGGAGGCGCCCAGAAGCGCACTGATCAGGAGCGTGAAGCCCTTGCCTGAAAGCACAGATTTCAGCCTGATAGACACACAGACCTCAAAAACCGTTTATACCGGCAAGCTCAAGAAAGCTGAACAGGTCGGCAGCTGGCAGGAAAATACATGGTACAGCCGGATTGATTTCTCAGATTTCCATCAGCCAGGATCTTATAAACTCCAGATAGAAGTAGACGGAAAAATTTACAGATCCTACCCATTCCAGCTGGAAGAAAAGGCGCTTACGAAAATTGCGGTGCCGGCCATTATAAATTTCTTTTATCATCAGCGGGCCAGTTCACCCGAGGAACAGGAGGCAGATAAGAGCATTCAGCTTTTCGGCAGCGACAAGACCGTTGATCTCAGGGGAGGTTGGTGCGACGCCTCCGGCGATGTAAGCAAATATTTTTCGCACCTGGCCTATACGAACTTCATGTCCCCGCAGCAGATCCCGATGGTGGACTGGTCGATGATCAACACCGTGGAAAGGATCCCGAAACTGCTGGATCAGATCGGCTCCAGAGATGCCCTGATAAATGAAGCCCTGTATGGTGCGGACTATATCATGCGGTCCCTGTCACCTGAAGGATACTTTTACATGACGGTCTTTACCTACTTCAACAAGGACGCCAAAGCCCGGAGAGTGGTTGGGTTACTGGCTGACAGCAAGACAACATCCGATTACCAATGTGCCTGGCGGGAAGGCGGAGGGATGGCAATTGCCGCCCTGGCGCGTATTTCAAAATGGGGGCGCGACGGGGACTATACCTCCGCTCAATATCTCGCAGCGGCCGGGCGCGCATTTGTACATCTTCAACAATTCAGTACCCGGTACGCCGATGACGGAAAGGATAATGTCATAGACGATTATTGTGCCCTGATGGCGGCAACCGAGTTGTGGATAGCAACTGGAAAAACAATATATCGGACGGAAGCCCGTAAACGGGCCGGCAATCTGAATACCCGGCTCTCACCCTCAGGTTATTTCGTTGCCAATGATGCCGATCGCCCTTTCTGGCACGCCGCGGATGCCGGTTTGCCCATCATGGCCTTAGCCCGGTATCTGGATATAGAGACTGACTCAACCAGCCGCAATAAAGCCCTGTCGGCGATAAAAAGATCGCTTGATTATAATTTGACGATAACACATGAAGTAGTCAATCCATTCGGATATCCCCGGCAAAGCTTTTTATATAAGGGGAAGGTAAAGAACGGTTTTTTCATCCCGCATGAAAATGAGAGCGGCTGGTGGTGGCAGGGAGAGGACGCTCGCCTGGGCTCCCTGGCGGCAGCCATGCTGGTTGGCGGGCGATTGGTGTATCCCGCAGACGGTCCGCTTGGCGTAAAACCTGAACTGGCGCGCTATGCATCGGATCTTGTTTCCTGGGTTCTGGGCGCGAATCCATATAATATGTGCATGATGTATGGTTACGGTAAGAACAATGTGCCCTATATGGCTTCCATGTATGGACATGGGTCTGGCAAAGGCGGCATTTCGAATGGCATCTCGGGAAAGGAAGGCGATGGCTCGGGCATTGAATTTAAAGTGGAAGATAACGGCAACGAATGGCGGTGGAGCGAGCAGTGGATACCACACAGCAGCTGGTTCCTGCAGGCCGTTACCGCCATGGTTGCAGAATAAAACAAAAAATAATGAGATCAGTTATCCGGTTTTTTGTGGGGCTCGCCATCCTGCTGACAATAAGCAGTACCGTAAAGGCGCAGTTCCCCAGATTTAAGGTATTGGCATTTTACAGCACCCAGGTGGAGACATCCCATGTCGAATTTGCCAATGACGCCATAAAGTTCTTTAAAGCGCTCACGGAGGGCAATGGTTTTGTGTTCGACACGACCAGTAATATGGCAGACCTGAATACGGCCAGGATCAAAGATTATCAGTTACTGGTGTGGATCAATGACTTTCCGCATAACGAGGCGCAGCGAGAGGCCTTCAGGGATTATATGGAGAATGGCGGCGGCTGGCTGGGCTTCCACGTAGCGGCATACAATGACCGCGACACGAACTGGCCATGGTTCGTAAAATTCCTGGGGGGAGCGGTCTTTTACAACAACAACTGGCCACCCATGCCGGTAAAGCTGATCGTTGACGATACCCTGCACAGCGTTACAAAAGGATTGCCCCGGACATTCATTGCGCCCATCAATGAATGGTATCAGTGGAAGCCCAACCCGCGGGAAAATAAGAAAGTAAAAGTGTTGGTTACGCTCTCGCCCGAAAATTATCCGCTGGGCCTCAAAGACATCATCACTTCCGGCGATATACCGGTCGTCTGGACAAATACCGGCTACCGCATGATCTATCTCAATATGGGCCACGGACCCCATATCTTCACCGATGCCACCCAGAATAAACTGATCATCGCCGCCCTCCGCTGGGTCGTCGCCACCGACAAAAAAGGCAATCCATTCGAGCGGTAAGGAGCGTATTTCCGCCCCTTTTCCAGTAATTCTCCGCCACCTCCATCCGATTCACTGTTTCAGGGGATAGGATTCCTTATGCAGTTATCTACTTTCACGCTAAATCTATCCAAAACATTCAGGCATGAAAAAGATACTCCAGTTCTCCATTACCGTCGCAATACTCCTCGATCTGTCCGGTTGTAAAAAGACCAGCAGCCCCATGGCTTCGGTCCCGGATAAACCAACTCAGACGGAAGTGGGGACCCCCGTCGGCGATCTGGTCAGCAAGACGATCGGAAAAGAAGGCGGCGCCATTGTTTCCGCGGATGGAAATGCGGAGCTCGTGTTCCCTGCTGGTGCGCTGGCGGGCCCTACCAATATCAGTATCCAACCCATTACCAACACCGCTCCGAACGGTATTGGCAATTCCTATAGCTTTTTGCCCGAAGGGACCAGATTCCTTCAACCAGTGACTTTGAAATTTCACTATACGGCGGAGAACCTGGCATCGACTTTAGCCGACCTGATGGGGATCGCTTTTCAGGACAGTACCGGCGCCTGGTACAGGGTTAAAAATTTCACCAATGACACCGTGAATAAGATCATCTCCGCTCCAATAAGGCATTTCAGCAGATGGGCGCCATTCGATCTCTTATTTATCAATCCTCCCATAGCAGCTTTGGGAGTTGGCAAGAGCATGGTTCTGAAGGTAGATATCGTAAGCTCAGACGATGAAACGGTCAAGCTCGGACCAAACTCCGACGACGAATTAGCGCCGCTGATTGTACTATCCGATAAAAAGATCGTATGGTCTGCGAATGGTGTCGTCAATGGAAATTCAAGTTTCGGCACGTTGTCTGCCGGTTCAGCTAATTCAGCTTCCTACCACGCGCCTGCAAAAATTCCTTCCGGATCAGGTAACCCGGTAGGGGTCAGCGCAAAAGCAGATGTTCATTTTACCTATAATGGTAAAAGATTTGATAATACATTCCTCCTTGCCAGCATCCGGATCGTCGATGCCCTGGTGTATCTGCTGGAAATGAAAAAACTGGACAGCGTCATACAAATGGACCCCAATTATATGGTGGTCTGGGATTCGGTGAGTATGAAGATAACGGTCCGGGATACCGTTGTTGTTATATCGGAGATCACCAATTTTGAATCAAAAGCGACGCCTGCCCAGCTTGTATATGCCCATGAGGCCTATTATTTTGTTCCCGATCCGGTCGGTCAGATCAATATTACAAATGCTACCGGAGTAGTGGGCACCTCAATTCTTACCAGCACACCGGGCAGCAGGCTTCTGAGCCTGTTATTCACGCAGAACGGAACACATGAGCCCAAGCTCCGGTACACGACCGATAATGGCTATCAGGACTTTTTCGGCGGCGATCCCAGCCCGGGCGCTCCGCTCGGCTGGAGTTTCGAGCTGTTACCTGATGGAGAGCCCAGCGCCGGTGCTCTGGCCCCTTTGGTTGGAATTGCCGACGTGGCCATAGGAGTCAGGATAACCTTGCAGAAATAACGGATCATCCCAGTGGCAGATAGTATTGGTTTTTTCAATACTTTCACACCTAAAAACCCGCATGCCCAATCTCCTCTTTCAACAAATTTGTCTGGTTACTTTTTTTTGTAGTATTTCATGGCAAAGTAAAGCGCAAAATACCGCCACGGCATTACAACCGCCAAAATATCCGGTGC
This sequence comes from Puia sp., assembly GCA_035317125.1. Taxonomy (GTDB): domain Bacteria; phylum Bacteroidota; class Bacteroidia; order Chitinophagales; family Chitinophagaceae; genus Puia. Next base: position 8,211 of record DATHHO010000126.1, on the reverse strand, counting down.
TGGCGCAAACTTTTCTTGATTCACTTACACCGGGGCAAAAGAAGCTGGCCCAAGTAAACTTTGAGGATACGATACGACAGCATTGGCTAAGGGAGCCGGGTCAACGGCAGGGTTTAAAAATGGATAGCCTCAGTGAGCCTCAAAAAATCGCTTTCCATGAACTGATGCGCAATTGCCTGAGCAGCCAGGGTTATTTAAAAGTTACCTCGGTCATGTTTAATGAAGATATCCAGAAGAAATTTGAGCCTGGCCTGGGGCGGAATGAATATTGGGTGCAAATATTTGGCGACCCATCCGCGGGCGGTTGGTGGGGATGGAAGATAGAGGGGCACCATTTAACGGTGAATTTTACCTTCAGGGGCGATAAGATGATCTCACATACCCCGTTCCTTATTGGTTCCAACCCCGCAAATGGAAAAACGGACAGCGCTCGTGCAGGCCTGCTGATACTAAACAATGAAGATGAGCTGGCCAGGCGGCTTGTAAATTCATTCGATGATGCGCAGCTGAAAGAAGGTTACACCGCCGAAAAAAAACCAAAAATCGTATTCAGTGAGCAAAACCGGCAGCAGATAAAAGTACCGGCGCAAGGCATTTTTTTCAATAAGCTCAGCAAAGGGCAGCAGGCGCTGTTAAGAACGCTTACGGAGGAATTCATAAACAATTTCCATCCCGCAGAAATACCTCCCATCGAACGGATCCTGAACAGCAATACCAAATTCTTTTACATGGACAGGAAGGAGGCAGGGCAAGAATACTACTATCGAATAATAACCGGCAACATATTGATAGAATGCGAGAATTATGGCAATCACATACACTGCTTCTGGCGCTCTGCCAATGATTTTGGAAAAGATAGCATAAAGCAGCCCGGGTAGATGCAAATAATTGTTATCTTAAAGAGGCATTACCAACATTTAAAAGTAACCCGGATGAAAGTAAGAAATCTTACACCAAACGGCAACATCGCAGAATACGTTGAAAGGATTTTGATAATTGAAAATTATCAAATTACCAGCCCCTTTTCATTGCCCTTGTTCGCCAACGGCTCGCCAACTTTGGTTTTTAACTCGGTAAGAGGAACCCTTAAGGATAATCCTACCACTAATCTTACACTCTTCGGGCAAACCATTCTTCCCGAAGTATTGACTTTTACAGAAGACTTCACATTGATTGCCTATTTTTTCAAACCTTATTCATTATCCTCAATTTTCGGAGTAACAGGTAAGGAATTGACTGATAAGCCGGTTGACCTGAATTTGTTAGCGCCAAAGAAAACTACCAGGCTTCAGGAACAATTATTGAATGCCGGTTCAACAAGAAACAGGATTGCCTTATTGGATAATTATATATCTGATTTAATAACCGTTGCCAAAAGCGACTGCCCGATAATTAAATACGCCGCGACCAAAATTGCACACAATTCTTCGGCAGAAATTTTGTCTTTGGTTCAAAAGGACCTGTATGTTACCCAAAGAACCTTTCAAAGAATGTTTGAAAAACAAATTGGTATCTCACCAAACCTATTCAGACGGATCCGCCAGTTCAATGCGGCCTTTCAGCAGTTAAACAATAGAAATTTTCATAAATTATCGGACATAGCATTTAGGAATGGCTATGCAGATCAAAGCCATTACATCCGTTCTTTCAAAGAGTTTACGAACCTTACACCCAATGAATATCTCAATTTTGGCTCCCACCCATAAAGTCAAGAATGTCGTTTTTGTTCTATTTTGGCTTTGCCATCAAACATACTTTTGTCATACATTATTAATAGCAAAACCTAAAAAATGACAAATCGACTGTATCCCTGCTTATGGTTTGACGGACAAGCCAAAGCAGCAGCAGAATACTATTGTTCCATTTTTAAAAACTCAAGAATAACCGAAGAGAATTCAATCGTTGTAAACTTTGAATTGAACGGCCATAAAATTATGGGTTTAAATGGCGGGCCAAAATATAAATTTACGCCTGCGACGTCATTTGTAATAGAATGTGAAACACAGGAGGAAATTGATTACTATTGGGAAAAGTTGGGCGAAGGCGGCCGGTATGACCAATGTGGCTGGCTTGACGACAAATTTGGATTTTCCTGGCAGGTTGTGCCGGCGGTCTTGCATAAACTAATGGCTGACCCCAAAAAGGCGCCCGGCGTAATCGAAGCATTTATGAAAATGTCAAAGTTTGATATTAAAACTTTACTAGACGCCTAAAATGAATGCATTGACTGCACATCATATTATCCATTTCCGCAAGCCTTTCAGATAGGCCGGATAGTCTGCCTTCATTAGTGCTTCGTTGGCTTTTCGTTTTGCTATGATCACGTCACGCATAGCAGACCACTCTGCTCCCATGGTATCAACCCTTTTTTTCAATTCTTCAAGATTGATGTCCCTGCAATATATAGAAGAACCTGGCTGCTGCTTCCATGATTGAGAAATGTTACCCACGTCAAATGGATCGAAACCCAATTCTTCTACCAGCCTAAACACCACTTCCTTCGCTTTTGTATCGTCACCTGAAACCGCTAGAGCGATACGGCTTTTTTCGCCTCTGGTTCTGCCCATAACTTTTAGGCTTGTCGCAAGAATGGAGTTAAATACCTTAACAACAGGAATGCCTGATTGCTCCTGGACCCACAAGCTATCTATGCCACCTTGGTCAAGTGCCGGTATGGCTCCATCGCGGAGGCTTGGATAATAATTCCCCGTGTCAAGGACAACCACGTCCTCCGGAAGATCTTTAAACAGTTTTTTTGGAAGATCCTGTACATTTTTTTGAGGGATTGCAACAATGATCACTCGTTTATTCTTTGTAGCTTCTTCTACGGTGGCTGCGGCAGCTCCAATATCCTCGGTAAGTTGTTTTAAGGACGCTGGGCCCCGGGAGTTAGCAATGGAAACAGTATGTCCCAGTTTAACAAATTTTGACGCCAGACAGCTTCCCATTTCGCCTGAACCGATAATTCCAATATTCATCATTCCATATTTAAATGATACTCTTGTTTAAATTTATGCCCTAGTATCTTTCTTTGAATTTTGCTGGCCTTTTCCTGTAATGATCAGGCTATACTTCAGGCCTTGCCTACGGCAGAATGAAATTTCTCTTCATCTGTAGTCATTGGACTGCCAGTGCTGTTCGGCTGGCCTTCACCCGTGGTTATCAAACTCAACAAACTTTGCTGTATATAGTGGCTCCACCCATTTGAACAGACATCAAAACATTCATACTCGGGAACTAAACCCAGGTGAGTGAAGCAGATTTGCGTTTTGTTGTCCTTTTCAGAGATTTCAAAACTAATTTTGGTGCCTGTCCATTCGCTTTGATCTTTCGTGAGCCTATCGTTGCTTCGCAACGGATGGGAAGCATCATCGAATATCCCAGGCTTAAAATAGTTGTCCATCACAAGCCAAACAATTTTTTTGTCGGCGATGACGTCTATTAATTTTATTTGACAACGATGAATGTCTTCGAAATGGTATTTAAACTCATCATTGAGCCTGTCTGTCCTGCCTTCAATTTCTTCCGACCACCATCCGCGAACATTGTTGATGGCATTGAAAGCTTCTTTCGGAGTTTGGTCTACTAATATAGTAGTGGTAAAATCTGACGTAGTCATTTTGTTGATTTTTTTAAAGTCTATTAATTTAATGTTCCGGAATAGAGAAAAGATCTCTTAATACAGGAATTGTTCTAATACAATCTGACCGTCTTTCACTTCATATAACATTATCTGATCCATTTTTATTCTTCCAAAACCTTCCACCGTAATCTCTACGCCCCGTCCTACCGCAAAATGATTACCTCCTATAACGGGTTGGGTTGTATAAGCTCCATGAAACTCCTGAACCTTCTTCACAAACTCCTCGCCTTTTTTGCGAACAGCAGTTTTGCCCTCTGCATACTTAAAATACGGAGAATCTGGAGGATCTACGCTTCTTACATTATCTGCAAAAAACTCATCCTGTATTTCAAACCATTTTTCTTGCTGAGCAAGCTCGTTGAACCGTGCTGCAACCTCCTGAGTTGTCATTGCTGTCTTGTTTGCCGTCATAAAATTTTTATTTTTTCAGTTGGATAATTTGTTATTTAATAAGGTTTCTAACTTTTTCAGTTTAGATGTCCAGAACTTGTCAAAGTGAGAGATCCAGGCTTGCAGTTCTTCGAAGCCATCCTTTTTCAGCGTGCAATACCGTTCCCGGCCGATATCCTTGATAGAAATAAACCCGGCGCTGTATAAGATTTTAATATGCTTTGAAACGGCGGGACGGCTCATATCGAAATTATCTGCCAGGCTGTTGATGGTCAGACTATCGGCTGAGAGCAGCATCAGCATCTTTCTCCTGCTTGGATCGCCGATCACCTGGAAGGTGTCAAGCGTTGGTATTGCCATGTTGTGCAGCGTTTAAACGGTCAGCGATTTTTTGGATGTTTTTCAGCCAGCCATCGATCAAACCATTGTAAAAATTCAGGTTTTCAATTTTTGTGAAGCCGCTATGCTCCAGGAAAAGTTCCGTGCCCTTATCTGTTGGCTGCAATTTCCATACAACGACGGAATCAAGCGTGATCTCGCCTTCGCCGGGGCCGCTCTTCCAGGAATAAGAAAGCTTTTTAAAGGGAACGATCTCCAATACCTTGCAGTAGAAGATTCCATCAAAATCGAGGCTTGGTATCGGGTTTGTTCTGAATTGAAAATCAAGTCCTATGATAGGCTGAAAATCATTTTTCATGAGCCATTGCTCCATCAGTTCAGGTTTCGTCAGGTATTCCCAAACCGTCTCGACTGGATGAGGGAAGAAAATTTGGTGTTTAATAGTTTTTGTCATAATAAGTAACTTTAAAGTTACCCAAATGTATAGGTAACTTTTGAGTTACGCAAATATTTTTAAAAAAAATCGGAAATTTATGTTGGCTGGCAAAAAAAGGAGGTCACTCCCACCGCTGCTATTTAATTGAACGCCAAAAGTTAAAAGGTGGTAAATGGACGTAAAAAAATGCCGCAGACTGACTGGATCCCCATTGACCGGGCCGCAGACTAGAGGCATAGGAGCTGAATACCGACACCTTTTCATTTTTGTTACTCCAGCTTCTTTGCGTCAGCCAAAAGTATGCTGTTGATGCCCTCAGTCATCTGCCGTTTTACCCGACTAAAGCATTCTTCTGCTTCCTTTTTCGGTGTGCCTTTCATGGCTTGCCTGATGGCTGTTTCGATATCAGGTAGCACTGCCCGGACCGAGGAACTTATGCTGGAATAGCTTTGACCCAGGACCTGCAGGATATGTTTATAGTTCTCGTAGGACGACATTAATTTTCGGGCCCCGCTCTGCGAATATTGCAGCGGCAGGTTTTCACGTATAGCTGTGAGTTGAATTTTGACTTCACTGCTGGTCATTGGCCGTTTTGCTCAAAGTTAACCTTATTTGGTATGGAAGATCATTGTTATGCCACATTAAGAAGTCCTGGCTTGTACATTATGGGCACTCCAGCGACCAGCAAATCCTTGCGGGCAAATTGAAAATTAAGCGGAGTTTGCTATTTTTATCGCTTTATAAGCTAGTTTAATTAATATGCGTCGCAAAATTGACGGATGCCAACCAGGGTGCCAATGCCGATATACATATGATTAGTTTTTTAGGTGAAGCGTTTATGCAATTCACTAACTAAATAAATGCTAAAAAAGCGTGCCACACCTGTAAATCACTAAAAATGGACGGAAAAGCTCGTAGAAGTATTTATTCATTAATCTTCCAAAGTGTTAATCGGGAATATTGTCTACACAAATTCGTTTAGAATTGGGCAAATTTTATTTTTGTGAACTGTTTTTCTCAACTTCGCATTGCAAGCCTGCCGGTCATTTCCCGATACTGAAAATCAACATCTTAAATCAGCCGAGGGACAAGTGAGGGACAAAAAATATCACTTTCTTTTGAAGCCATTGGGCATGAATTGAATTTTCATCAAGAGAGACACCGGGGCCTGCACCATAAAGGGCTCCATACAATCTATTGTTTTTCGCGACAAAGCCAACAGATGTTATATACTGATCTGCCAACATACCTGACTTCATTTGCATCATGAAGCAAACCCATCAGGTAATAATTGTTGTCCTTGAAACTGAATACCTTTATATGTTGTGCTATGAAGCCTTCATTCAGAATATCCCCGCTATAGGCAAAGTCGATCATATCGGTGCTTCTTTGAGTAAAAAATAATCATCCGGGAGCGATTCCGTTAGCACAGAAATCGGTATTTTTATAGTATAATCCACCAGGATGCGTTTAATACTGGCTATAGTTGCGTCGATAACGTTCCTTTTCGCGAAGGCCCAGACGCATTTGCCCATCAGCCAGTTAGGTTACGGACAATGGGTACCCTCCCCCGATCATCCTCTTTTAGCCGACAGCAATTCTTCCGATCACAAATGGCAGCTCACTCACTATGCCGGGTTCACTGCTGGTGCCATTTTTTGGGCTGGCAGCACAAGCTTTATTTCGGTGCCGGCCGGTCTGCAACTGAGCCGTCCATTGAATAAGAATCTATATGGTTTCGCCGGCGTTTCCGTAGCGCCGGTCTTCTTTAGCTTCAATCGTCTATATACACAGCCCGTTCTAAATCTCTCTTACCCCGGCCACAACCTTCCCATGGGAAACGGCTTCGGCCTGAATTCGGGAGTAGAGGCAGGTCTGATGTATATCAATGATGCCAAAACGTTTTCGATATCAAGTAGTATCGGTGTAGACAGGACCAGTTATCCCGCATATCCGACGAACAGGACTCCCACGAAAAAGCCATAACTGTCCAGTCAGCCCCCTTGATCAAGAGCGGCAGGTCCTCACTGTCCACGGCCCGGTTGCTTTATAGCTTCGCCAAGATGAACCCGATCGGGTTTTTTGTTGTCACAGGAATAGCTTAACTTAATTCATCAAAATATATCCAATTTAATGAACGGAGAAACAGAAAACCATGAGCTGACGGCAGACGAAAAGAAACTGTTTGAGGACCTCATGCCTGAAGACTTGAACGAGATTATGGACACCGGCTTTAACCGGCGGCATTTTCTCAAGTTGATGGCTATAGCCGGCACGGGCATGCTGGCAGCGCATCTGTTAGGAACCGAACAGCTTCTTGCCCGGCCGCTAAATCCTGCTTACGTGGATAATTTACCAGCGGGTATTGAAAATGCTGTTAAAGTCTCTTTCAAAGTTAACGGAACAAAAAAAAGCCTCGAAGTCGATCCGCGAATGACGTTATTGGACACACTCAGGGAAAGGATGCAATTAACAGGCTCAAAAAAAGGGTGTGATCATGGACAGTGCGGCGCTTGTACAGTAATGGCAGACGGCAGGCGGATCTTGTCGTGCCTGACCCTGGCAGCCAGTTGTGAAGGCAGGTCGATTACCACAATAGAAGGAATTGCCAACGGCCATGATATTCATCCAATGCAGGCGTCCTTTATTAAGCACGATGGTTTTCAATGCGGTTATTGTACTTCGGGACAGATCTGCTCGGCGATGGCGTTGCTCACGGAGGCCAAAAACGGCGAGATAAGTTATGTAACAGCAGATATAAGGAAACGCCCGGCGGCGCTTCTGCTATCCGAAAACGAAATAAGGGAGCGCATGTCGGGGAATATTTGCCGCTGCGGTGCTTACCCTAATATAGTGGCAGCTATTCTCGAAGTCCAGTCGGGCAAAGCAGTGGAGCAGACCTGGAACTTTGCAGGTTAAAAACAGTATATCAAAAAAGAAACAAAATTATGAGACCCTTTAAATATACCAGAGTCGACACCATCCCCCCGGCTGTAAAATTGGCCGGGGCTAACCTAAATGCAAAGTTTCTCGCGGGTGGTACAAATATCCTCGATCTGATGAAAGAAGATGTCGCGCAGCCGGATGAGTTAATTGACATTAGCGCCCTGAAACTAACACAGATAAGGTTCCTGACCGATGGCATAAATAATGGCGGGGTATCCATCGGCGCACTTGCAAAAAATGCGGAAACTGCCAATCATGAACTTATTCGTATGCAGTACCCCTTGCTTACTCAGGCCATACTCGCGGGGGCATCGGCCCAGATCAGGAATATGGCTACCAATGGCGGCAATTTAATGCAAAGGACCCGCTGTCCTTATTTCTATGAGGTGTCCATGCCCTGTAACAAACGCGTACCCGGGTCGGGATGCGGGGCGATGGAAGGGATCAACCGGATGCA
>DATHHO010000125.1:0-17763 GCA_035317125.1 Puia sp. | reverse complement strand
CGGCCCCGCACCATTACCCGAGCCCGGCCCCGCAGCTCCTCCGCGATCGCCACCCCCGCCGCCCGTGCCAATCTCCCCTTCGGAGCGGTTCATTTTTCGTCCGGTTTGGTTCCCTTGAAGCGGGCATTTGCAGAGTCGGATGCGCTGCCTCCACCGCCGTTGCCGGAGCAGGCGGCCAGCAAGACGAAGGGAATACCCAGAAAATATCTCATAGTATTGATTTTTTTTCCTCCTCGCCCAGCGAGCTCAAATCGATGACGAAGCGATACCTCACCTCCTCGTCTTCCATTTCTTCGAAGGCCTCGTTGATCTGCTGGATGCGGATCATCTCCACCTGCGGCAGGATGGCGTGTGCGGCGCAGAAATCAAGCACCTCCTGCGTCTCCCGTATACTCCCGATCAGCGATCCGGCCAGACTGCGCCGGTGCATGGCCATCTCCCCGTTATCCAGCGGATCTTTATACGGCCCCAGGAGCCCAACCGATACATGCGTGCCATCCCGCTTGAGCATACAGATATAGGCGTTGATGTCATATTTGTCGGGGATGGTATTCAGGATAAAATCGAATTTTAATTCGTTACGCCTCAACTCCTCCTCATTATCCGAGAGGATCACATGCTCCGCGCCGAGCCCGATGGCCTCCCTTCTCTTGTCTTCCCGGGTAGTCACCACCGTGACTTCCGCCCCCATGGCCACTGCGAGCTTCACACCCATATGCCCGAGCCCGCCGAGTCCCACTATCGCGACCTTATCGCCTTCTTTGACCTTCCAGTGTTTCAGCGGCGACCAGGTCGTGACTCCCGCGCAGAGTATTGGCGCGGCGGCTTTGATATCCAGTTCCGGCGGGATCCTCAGCACAAAGGATTCCTTTACGACAACGGCGTCGGAATAACCACCAAAGCTGTTGCTGCCATCCGGCTTCTGCGGTCCGTTATACGTAGCCGTCCATCCTTTGGGGCCTTCGCAGTATTGCTCCAGCCCTTCCTTGCACGAAGGACAGATCCCGCAGGAGTCGATCATACAGCCGACCCCAACCACATCCCCTGTCTTGAATCGGGTTACTTTATCCCCAGCCGCCTCCACCTTGCCGATGATCTCGTGGCCCGGCACACAGGGATAGATCGTGTTACCCCAATCGTTCTTCACCTGATGAAGGTCCGAATGGCAGACACCGCAGTATAAAATTTTGATCTTTACTTCGTCTTCCGAGGGCTCGCCTCTTTCGATGTTCATCGGCCCCAGCTTTTGGCGAAAGGAGCCTTTGGCCCCATAGCCTTTTGAGATTGTAGGCATCCTGAAAATATTTTGTATGAAGGATATACGCAAAACTCATAGCAGCCATGCCGGCAAGCCCTTACCTCCTGCCGGTGCTGCATCCTGACCGGGCATTCCCGTATTCTGTAGAAAAACCGCCCCAGGACGATTCACCGGCCCGCCCGCGAACGGTTCTTTATCGGCCCGCCCAATTAGCCCCGCCACCATTCACCGGCCGAAACCAAACAGCTTTGCATCCGGATCTTTCTTCCCCGTTATACAATTTTTTATGATGTTCGCCGCCATCATGCTAAAGGTGATGCCATTACCGCCGAAGCCGAGGGCGAAGAAAGTACGCGGCCTGCCGGGCACGGAGCCGATATAGGGCAACCCGTCCTTTGTGGAGGCGAATGCCCCAGCCCATTTAAAATCCGTCCTGAAGTTCAGCGCGGGAAAAAGTTTTTTAAAGGCCGCCTCGAGGGCCCTCGCCTTCGCGGGCAGCGCCCGGTCACGCAACCGCGGGTCGGAAAAGTCGTCGTCCTTACCGCCGATGAGTATGCGGTGATCCGGCGTGGTCCTCAGATAAAGATAGGGCGATGCCGTCTCCCAGATCAGCGCATTGCGGTGCCAGAACTTCGCGGCTTCGAAGGGCTCGCTGACGATGGCATAGGTCGAGTGGATCCTCTCCACCTTCTGTCGGATATACGCACCCGATTCATACCCACAGGCAATGACCAGCCATTTCGCGGTGATCTTTTTGCCGTCTCCGGTCAGCAGTTCCACACCGCGCCGGTGCTCGTGGAAGGATCGTATCGCCGTATGATCGTATACCCGCATACCTTTTCGCCCCGCAGGGTCCAGCAGCGCGTGTGTCAGCGAATAGGCCTTTACTTCCGCAGCGTCACGGGAAAGGATAGCTGCATCTTTTTCGAAACCGAATTTTTTCTTCAGTGCGGCAGCATCCAGCCATTGCAGATGAATGCCGATCTTTTTCCGTGCATGGAATTCCGCTTCCAGTCCCTTCACATCTTTTTTGAAGGAGGCATATTGCAGGCTCGGTCTGCGGGTAAATCCGGCTTCCGGGAATCTTTGACAGATCTTCTCCAGATCGGAGATGGACTGGAGGCAGAGCAGATAGCTTCTTGCCGCCGCCCGTTCCCCGACCATGCGGCTGAGTTCCGTGAGTGGAGTGTCGATCTCGTATTGCAGCAAAGCCGTGCTGGCGGCAGTGCTGCCCATGCCTACATGTCGCTTGTCGACAACGACTGTATCCAGACCGGCCTTCGAAAGTTGCCAGGCGGCAAGGGCCCCGCTGATGCCTGCTCCCATCACCACGACATCCGTATGGATATGGTGTGCAAGGGAGGGGTAGCTGCGGATGATACCCTGGTCGAGCAGCCAGAAGGGGTAACCCGAACGAAGGTCCACGCTTATTGGCTGGATTTAGACCGGGAAGAAGAACGGCTGCGCCCCCCCGAAGAACTCTTGCTGCGGCCCCCCGATCTGGATGCGCCTCTGCCACGACTTGCGGCTTTGGATGCTGTTTTCCGGGGAGCGGTGGCCCTGGAAGCGCTGCGACCGGAGGACTTTTTCGCAGCGCTCCTTTTGGACGCGCTCTTCTTCGGTGCGGATCTTTTCGACCTTCCGCGCGATGGACCGGAAGATTTCTCCGGCACCTTCGCCCCTTCCTTTCTCGCCTCGGAAAGCCCGATGGCGATGGCCTGTTTGGGGTTTGTCACGGTCTTGCCGCTCCGGCCGCTCTTCAGCTTACCCTGTTTCATTTCGTCCATTGTCTTTTCGACCTTGTCTCCGGCCGTTCTTGAATACTTTGCCATATGTCTGAATTTAATGATAAGAAAATAATAACTGAGTGATTTTCCTGCTGCCCTGGCATCCCTCCTCTTCATCGTCCTGCACTCCTTGCCCTTGCTGCGGTATTCCGGTCATCCGACCATGCCCCTTAAAAAACCGGGCCAATATCTTTATCGAAAGGAGCGGGGAGATCAGCGTGATCAGGCGAAAATAAGGGTGCGAATACCTTATCTTTGTCCCCATGTCCCTGTTTATCACCTCCCTCAATTCCGGAAGCAACGGTAACTGTTATTATGTCGGCAATGACAGGGAGGCCATCCTCGTCGATATGGGCCTGTCCTGCCGGGAGACGGAGAAGCGACTGCAGCGTCTCGGGCTGCCGGTCGACAGGATCAAGGCGATCTTTATCTCGCACGAGCATGGCGATCATATCAAGGGGCTGACGGTGTTCTCCAAAAAATATGCGCTCCCTGTTTATATCACAGAGCCGACCCAAAGGAATGGTGGCCTCAATCTCGACCATCTTCCCATTACCTTCAAGGCCCATGAGCCTGTCTGCGTCGGCGAACTGCTGATCACGGCGTTTCCGAAATTTCATGATGCGGCTGACCCTTATAGTTTTGTCGTGGCCTGCGGGGAGATAAGGATCGGCGTGTTCACGGACATCGGCGTTCCCTGCGAACAACTGATCCTTCATTTCCAGCAATGTCACGCCGCCTTTCTGGAAGCCAATTACGATGAGGAGATGCTCGAGAACGGTTCGTATCCCATCCATCTGAAAAGGCGTATCCGCGGCGGCAACGGCCATCTTTCCAACCGGCAGGCCCTCGACCTCTTTCTCGCCCATCGCCCGACTTATATGAGCCACCTGCTCCTGTCGCATCTGTCCCATAACAACAACAACCCCGATCTGGTACGTGAATTATTTATCCCGCATGCCGACGGCACCCGGATCATCATTGCCTCCCGATATCAGGAGACGCCGGTGTATTTTATCGGGCACTGTGAGGTCCGCACAGCCACGGTCTCCCGGACAGCCACGGCGGCCTCCAGAGCCGTCATGCCTCTATCCCATCCCGTTCTGGCGGAACGCCAATCCGCACTCTCCACGACCATCCCTTCAGCCGGTCCCGCGAAACCTCGTTCGAGGTCAACCCGCAATCCCAATCAGATCTCCTTGTTCTGAATTTGAGGGATCGGCCTCCTGCCTATCGGGCTGTCCTCTTTAAAGGTTGACCAGCTTCCATTCCTGCTCCTTGACAGACGCGTCGACAAAGGCTGCCCTGAATTCTGCCGAACTTTTAAATTGTAATTTTTTGAGCTCCCGATATTCATAATGGACTGTAAAGGACGCGGGCTCGAAGGGCCACGGATCGATCGTCAGTCTGTTGTCCTGTTGCCGCACCAACTGATATGACCTGTTGTCGGGTCCGATACCAATCTCCACGGATCGGTGCTCCGGCTGAACATCCCGGCGGCAGAGCAGCAGGGACAAGGCATCGCACCATTCCAGCAGACAATATATTTTTTCCGCTTCCGGCCTGGTAATATGCAGCCCGCGTCTCCAGGCAGTCTGCAGTTTGCGTTGGGCTTTCAGGAATGCAGCGGCGGCCGGGTTCTCTTTTTCTTCCTTATGGTAGAGAAAATCCATGTGCATGGACGTGAGCAGGGCGATGTACCGGCTTTTGGCAATGGTGAACCGGCTCACCCGCTGACAATGCGGTTCGTCGAAGGCCTTCATGGAAAAATTGAGAGGTCCGCCCCGGGGAGTAAGCAGATTCTCTCCATCGAGTTCCACCTCCGCATCATCATGCCCCGCTATGGCGATGAGCGTCTCCACCCATCTTCCCGGACGTTCCGATACCTTCCATTGACCAGCCAGTTGCGCCGCCAGCAATCCATGAGCACGCTGGGTGATTATTTCCCAGCCCGATCTATTGTAATTGACTATCATTTATCAGACTCCTCCATTTATCAGGCCCGTGCCGGACTCCATTCCTCTTTTTGTTGTGCTTCACCCAGCAGGGTTGTACCACCAGTCACCGGACGATAATAATTCATCCCGGGAGAAATTCTTACGGGATTCTTTTTTATCAAAGGCCATGATCAGGGTAACATCCTGCTCATCGGGCAGACCGATGACGGAATATAACGTGTGTTCGGCGGAGGGGCTTTCGCGGAACGATCTTTCGGCGTCACCCCTGCGTGGGAAATGGAAAAGACGATCGCCGACCTTCAGGTTATCGATATAAGAATGATCCGCCAGCCGGAGATCCGTAGCCGGCGATTTTTCGGAATGTGTTTCTGGGGTCATGTTGAGTTTTTTAGTTTTTGCATCGTGTGGCGCTCCGGGCCATCATGCTTCCGCAACATTCTCGCGGTATAAGGCTTCGAGCTTTTTCAGCACTTTTGGCATGTCGATCCCTTTGCCCAGCACCGGCTTGAACAGATCGCCTTCCGACTTCAGGCGACGGGGCATATTGAGGATCGTGAAATCCTGCGTGGTCAGGCCCTTCTTCACTTCATCCCAGTGCAGGGGCGCGGATACCGTAGCGCCGGGTTTTGGCCTTGCGGAATAAGGCGCAGCCAGGGTTGCCTGCGGGCGGTTCTGTAAAAAGTCGAGGTACATCTTGCCTTTGCGGTTGCCCGTCATCCGCTCGATGCTGGTATAGGCAGGGATCTCGGCATGGACGATCTTCACCACCAGCCTTGCAAATTCCTTCGACTGCTCATAAGTATATTTTGCGCCCAGTGGAAAATAAACATGCATGCCCGTGGAACCCGAGGTCTTGCAACAGGACGCTACCCCGATGGCGTCCAGCACTTTTTTGGTGATCTGGGCGGCCTCGATCACGAGGTTGAAAGGAGTTTTCTTATCGGGGTCCAGGTCGATGATGCACCAGTCCGGGTTGTCCGGAGCCTTTGCCCGGCTGCTCCAGGGATTTAGTTCGATGCAACCCAGCGAAACCATATAGAGGATGCTGGCCTCGTCGGTGCAGACGAGGAAGTTCTTGTCCCGGTTGTCTCCATCGGCCTTGTAAGGAAAGGTCTCGATCCAATCCGGCACTTTCCCCGTGACATCCTTCTGGTAGAAGCTCTTTCCGTCTATGCCATTCGGATGCCGGTTGAGCGATTGGGGCCTGTCCTTCAGGTAGGGCAGGATATAGGGAGCCACCTGATAGTAATAGTTGAGCAGGTCGCGCTTGCTGAGCTTTTCTTTTGGCCAGAAGATCTTGCTCAGGTGGGAGAAGCTGAGTTCATGCCCGCTGATCTGCCGCACCTGCGTTTCGTCGGTCGGGTTCAGCAAGGTCTTGCGGTCCCCGGTCTTTGCGGGGGTGAGGACTTTTTGTTCCATAGCTTTTGGTTTTGATGCGGCGGATTTTTTCGCCGTGGGTCTCACGACTTCTGGTGTGGACAATGCCCGCTCCCTGACCACATCGGCCGCCTTCTTATCCTCCCGCATGCCTTCGAAGGAGGGATGTCGCATGACCCCATCCTCCGTCATTTCGCGGAAACTGACCTCGCAGATCAGTCTGGGCTTCAGCCAGACGGCATCGGCATGCGGCGGGTCCGGACGGAACCGCGATGGCTTATTGACATCCGGCTCGCTGGAAAAAGGGCTTTTTTGCTGGACCAGCGGACGGAATTTTTCCATCATCTCCCGCTGCATCTTCTCGGTGAAGCCGGTACCGATCTTACCGGTATACTGTAATTTTCCTTTTTCGGTTACGCCCACCAGCAGGGAGCTGAACAGCTTGCTGCTGCCCACATTCCGGGTATAGCCGCCGATGATGACCTCCTGCCGCAAGGACGTCTTGATCTTCAGCCATTCCTTCGACCTTGCGCCAGGAAAATAATGGCTGTCCGCTTTTTTGGCGATGATCCCTTCCAGCCCCATTTTCTGAGCGGTCGCAAAAAATTCCGTTCCGCTGGTATCGAAATGCTGGCTCAGCCGGATGCTGTCGCCGGGCGGCAGCTTCAGGGACTGTAGCAATTCCCTTCTTTCTTCCAGCGGCATATGGGTAAGATCACCCCCTTCATGCCAGAGGATATCGAAAATATAGTAGGCCAGCTCCCCGTCCGCCTCGCTGCGCCAGTTCTGCAGGGCGCCAAATCCCGACAATCCTTTTTCATTCATCACCACGATCTCCCCGTCCAGCACCGCGTTGAGCTTCCATTTTTTCAGCACATCATAGATGGGATAATATTTTTCGTTAAAGGGTTTGTTGTTGCGGGACCGGAGTTCCACCTTGCCCTTTTGGAGATAGCTCAGACAGCGGTATCCATCGAATTTTATTTCGTACAGCCAGCCTTCTTCATCAAAGGGTTTGTCCACCAGGGTAGCCAGCATCGGCTCAAGGTCCTTTGGCATCGGGGATTTCCGCGGAGCGAGGTTTTTCGCCGTCCGCACTGCTCCGGCCTTTGCCGCCGCTGCCTCCGCCGCGCGTCTTGTGGCTTTCTCCGTCGCCCCTGTTGTGCCGTTGCCCGCTGGTTTTCTCCCCGACGGGACTTTCCCAGCCGCCGCCTTCGCCGGAGCCGCCTTCTCTGCTTTCCCTCCCGGTTTTTCCGCGGGCCGGCTTTTCCATTCCCTGGCCCGGGGGTTCTTCGCCACCTGCTCCAGGGTTTTATGCGATACGACAGATTTATCTTTTTCTATAATGGGCTCTTCCGATGCAAACTGATCCCGGTGCTTGATCAGCAACCAGGAATTGTCGCCCCACCCACGGGTCTTGACCAGCGCAAACTCCCCTTTCAGCTTTTTGCCATGCATTTTTATTTTTACAGATCCAGCCTTGAGGGCCTTGACCAGGGCTTTTTCCTGTGCCGCCTTGGTCGATCCGGTCACCGCATAGATCGGCGTTCCCGTTTTTCCCTTGCCAGCCGGTTCCAGCGGCTCATAAGTACCTTCATCCCAGACGATCACCGTTCCCGCACCATAGTTGCCCGCCGGAATGATCCCCTCGAAATGCTTGTAGTCGAAGGGATGATCTTCGACCATCATGGCCAGCCTTTTGTCGGCAGGGTTCAGGGATGGTCCCTTTGGAACGGCCCAGCTCTTCAGCACGCCATTTAATTCAAGCCGGAAATCGTAGTGAAGTTGAGAGGCAGCATGTTTCTGCACCACGAACTGGAGCGTTGCACCCGAGGGCTTGCCACCTTCCGGCTCCGGGGTCTTCGGGAAAGACCGTTTCTTTTTATATTCTTTGAGCGCCATTCGTTGGGTTTAAATTCTTACAGGGAAACCGTTATCCTATAAAAACTCGTGCCAGGCGGCCAACAGAGATCATGTTGAAGCCAACGCCTAAAAATCCACGCCCATCGACACATTCATCACGGGCTTGCCGCCGAAGAAAGTGTTCATCTGCCAGCCGGCATCGAACCGCAGGAAGTAGCCCAGCAGGGTGCTGCGCGCACCGAAGCCATAGCCGCCCGCGAAGGGGCCGATGCCGCCGGCCTTGATATTCACGACGAGGTTGGGGCTGTTGTTGGGATCCGAATAAGAGACGGTAGGCCGGGTGATCCCATTGTACCTGCCATTCCAGGCCGTGCCAAGGTCGAAGAACTGGACCAGCTGGAAATTACGGAGGAAAGCATTATTGATCGGCTTGTTGAATAAGGTGGTGAATACGGGCAATCTCAGCTCACTGTTGATGACGACGGCATTGTTGCCGTTGGTGACGTTCTGGTTGAAGCCACGCAGGTTCACGGCCAGGGACTGGAAGGCATAGCTGGCATCGGGGGCCGGCTGCGGAAGGTTGTTGGCTTTGGGGAACAGCCATCCATCCGTACCACCCAGATAATAGATCACCTTGTGGTTGCCCCAGGAGAAATCACCCGCCGCGCGCACCGCCCAGATCAGATTGCGGTAAAGAGGCAGATAATGACGCGCGTCGAACCCGAAGTTGTACATATACTTCCCTTCTCCCTGGCCCGCCGTGGTATTCAGCTGGTTGTTGAAGTCCATATAGATCTTGTAGCGCAGCCCGTTCCAGATATTGGTGGCCTTCATCAGCGTATTGTCATAGACATATTCCAGCCTCACCATAGCATAGGTCTGTTTGTTCTGCGGCGGCGCCTTCAGCGCGGTCGTGTCCACGATAAAGGACACGCTGCCATCCGGCCTCACCACCACTTTGTCGGTACGCAGACCGACCGACAGCCGGAGGCTCTTCACCTTGTCGAATGGATACTTGATGATGCCCTGCCAGAGATTGGTATAGGCCTTTGCATCGTAGTCGCCGCCCAGGAGGCCGCTGGTGCCATCGGCGGAGTAGGTACCCGTCTCCGTCTCCCGGTAATAGAGCAGAGAATAATCAAATCGTCTTTTCAGATAGTCAACCCTTGCGAACCATTCGCCGCTGCCATCAAAAAAGGACGAGCTGCCGGGCGTAAAGGTGCTGCCTTGTGCCGCGATCGGCGAAGAGCCCGACCCGCCGCCAAAGAAGGGCAGCCGGATAGCGCCGGTGAACCGGATATCTTCGAAAAGATCGAAGATAGACGCCTTGAGCATGCCGCTGAACGCATCGGCCCCGCTGAGGTTGATGGGCAGCGAGCCGGTATAAGGTTGGTAACGGCTGATCAGCACATCGTTATTAAAACCGGCAGAGAAATTGTCCACCGAGAATTTGAGCTTGTAATCGAATAATTTTGCGTTTTTCAGGATGGGCTCCTCTCTGGGTTCCGTACGTCCGCCCGTCAGGGGATTGATGCCCGCAGATGGATTGTTGGCCGGCCGGGCATTGCGGCTGGAATCTTTTTTCTCCCGGTCGAATTCGCTTTCGAAGAAATCCGATGGCGCCTTCCTGGCGCTGTCCCCATGCAGTTTCTGCTCGGGGACCAGTATGCCCGCACCCGCCACCATCGCCTCGGCAACCGTCTTCTTACGGTAGTCCGTCATGCGTGCGGTCAGGTTCCTCGATTTGAGGGCGCCTTCATCTACCTTCAGCTTGTACAGGAATTTCAGATCGCCCTCCTGACGGACTTCGCTCACCTGGCCGACATCGCCCGCCGACTTGGTCTCCGTGAGGCCACTCTCGTAATTGGTGATGGGGAAGATATAGGAGGAATCATTGGTGATCGAAAAGGAATATACCGTATCGGCCTCTGTCTTATGGTTGGCCTTCAGCACGGAATCCAGGTCTTTTGGCTCGGGATTGTGCAGGAGTTCGTCGCCCACCTTATAGACCGTGTCGATGCCCGCGCGGTGGGTGGTGAAGAACCCGGCATAGCGGTTGGCGATCCCGTTCTCATCACTCACAAACGTAAAATGATTGTTGTTGTACTGCGTGGGGTAACGGGCGTTCCCGTATTTCAGAAAGGTGAGCTGCGAGATCTGTTTGGCCTCGGTGTCGTTCCAGTTGTCCACCAGAAAAACATTGTAATGGTTGTTGGAGGGCATCACCGTGTCACCGGTCCTTGCGCGGCCGGTCGGTCGGTTGGAGGAATAGATGATGCCGGTCTTGTTGGGGAAGGCGACAAAGGAGGCATCGAGCTCATCGTAGATGTCGTTGGTGATCTGCTTCAGGGTCTGCTGTTCGATCTTATAGGTAAAGATATCCGTCTGCCCGCCCTTCACGGCCGTGAACAGCAGGGTGTTGTTGTCCAGCATGTACTTCATGTCCTGGACCTGTTCGAACTCGGGCAGGTCCTGAACGAACCGTTTGTACCGGGCCACCACATCGTAAACGAACAACCGCACTTTCCCCTCTTTCCAGTAGCAGACGGTCAGCCGGGTGCCCTTGTTGTCCCAGGCGAGCAGGGGATAATGGGGGTCGAGCTGCTCCGCGTCGGAACGCACCCCGCTCTTCAGCAACACCTTGGTATAGATAAAATTCTCGTGCAATACGACCGAGTACAGCCCATGTTTGAATTCCACCACCGCATAGGTCTGGCTGCGCGGGGCGGGGTTGGGGGAGAAATGAAAGAAATCCTTGTGGTCGTTGATGTTCTCCACCACCGACACCGACCCTTTCGGGAAATTCCGGCGGCCCCGGATATCCTTTTCATATTTCTCCTCTTCCTGGGACATGAAATCCTTCAGCACCTCCTTGAACTTCTTCTTACAGATGCGCTGAGAGGCATTGTTGAGGTTGCGGTAGACCCGCGCCAGGTATAAAAAATAGGTGACGTTCTCTTTCTTGTACTTATCGGCGAGATAAACCCAGAACGCATGACCGGCCAGGTTGGGCTTCTCAAAGGCGAACTGGTAGAAATTCTTATACCTGCCCCCGAGCATCGCCGACTTCAACTGGTCGTCCAGCGCCGGGTTCCAGGCTTCCGCGGCATATTCGATATAGCCGTCCGTCAGCCACTGTGGAAGGTCCAGCAGCGCCTGGTTGGTGGCGAACTCTCCCAGATCGTCCCCGAAGAGGATGTTTTCTACCAGGATACGGGCGATGCCCTGCCGGATCTGGATCCGCAGGTTGTTGTGGTCGCCGTTGAAATAGACCACCATCTTGTTATTGACCAGCTTGGTGATGCCACCCGTGGTCTGCCAGTCGAGGCTCAGCCCGATATTGGATTGTTCAAGATCATTGAAAGTGTTGTAAATGACGATATTAGCGCGACGCTGTAGCCCATATTCCACAAATTGCTCGATGCCGGCCAATTCTTTTTCGGCCAGCTGGCAGACATATTTGCCCAGCGGGTCGCCGCCCTGGCTGAAATAGGTGTTGAAATTAGTGGTCTGGTAATACTTCCATTTGAATTGTTTGAACTGCACCCGGTTCTTGCCGAATTCCACCGTGTTCACCTGAGCGTTTAGTTGCCCGGAAGAAAAGAATAGTACTGTTAAAACCCAAAAAAAATAGAGAGACTTCAACTTATTCTGATGAACTTGCATACCCATTCTTTGAGCTTTTAAAGTTATAACAATCCGTAATACCGGTGAAATCGATTTTGCTACTTTAAAACAGTCTGAATCAACAATAAATCAGGTAGCTATGCTTACTGTAAAATCTTTTACATTCAATCCTGTACAGGAAAATACATACGTGCTATCCAATGAAAAGGATGCCTGCTGCATCATCGATCCAGGCTGTTATTTCGGCAATGAACGTGCCACCCTGCAGGAATATCTGGAACAGGAGGGCCTTACCCCGGAATATTTGCTGAATACGCATTGCCATCTCGACCATGTCTTCGGGAACAAATTCGTCTATGATACCTGGGACTTACCCCTTCACCTCCACGAAAATGAGAAGCCCGTGCTGGAATATGCCCCGACCGCAGGCCTGCAATGGGGGCTGCCGTTCGAGAATTACCGCGGCCCACTGGTCTTTCTTCCGGCAGGAGGGGTGGTGACCCTTGGGGAAAATGAGCTTAAGATCTTGTTCCTGCCGGGACATTCTCCGGGCAGCATCGGCTTTTATTGCGAGGCCCAGGGCTTTATCATCGGCGGAGATGTGCTGTTCCGGGAGAGCATAGGCCGGACAGACGTTCCCGGCGGCGACCATGCGACACTCCTGCGCAGCATCCGCGGACAGCTCTGGCCGCTGCCGGATGAAACGGTCGTGTGGCCCGGTCACGGTGAACCAACGACGATCGGGTGGGAGCGGGCGCACAACCCTTTTCTGCGGTCCTGATCGGCGCGCTGCGGATGGGCCAGGTGCCGAGGCTTGCTGCGGCAGGTCGTGAAAATGTCCTCAGCCTGCGTGCCCACGCGCCCCATGCCTTACACGCCCTACGCCCCCCGCGGGTAACGTTTTGCCGCATAGAGGTTGAACTTTTTTCAAATATGTGATAATCAATGTGCTGCAAAAAGTTCAAGTACTATGGTGGGTTTTGCGTTGATTAAATCCGTCTTCCCCCTGGTCCGCTTCGCCTTCGACCGTTCGCGTTCAACCGCCCCGCCTTCAACTCCGCCCTTCCTCTGGTCCCATGCTTGCCGGGTCGGCAGGCCCGCCGGGAAGATCAGTCACAACCCCATCTCCAGTTCCCCCGCCGAGGAATCTCCCGATATAGGGCATCCGCTGGAACTCCCGCCGCTCGACCCGCAGCACGAACAGCGTATACCCACCCGCCAGCAGCGTGGCCAGGGCCAGGCTGAAAATATCGCTCTTCCACAGCCCCGTCGCAAAATGATGCAGGAAATACAGGACCGCCACGATCACCATATAGGCGACCAGCTTCTTCCAGGCATAAGGCACCCGGTATTCCCGCTGCCCCCAGACAAAAGAGATCACCATCATGCTCCCATAACAGAAGAAAGTAGCCCAGGCGGATGCCATATAGCCATACTTCGGTATGAACAGATAGTTGATGATCAGGGTGATGGCGGCTCCGATGAGCGTGATATATGCCCCCGACAGGGTCCGGTTCGAGAGTTTGTACCAGATGGAAAGATTATAATAAATCCCCAGGAACATATTCGCAAAGAGGAGGATCGGCACCACTTTGAGCCCCACCCACATTCCCTCGTCCTTGATAAAGTATTTCCAGATATCGATGTAAAGGGCCACGAACAGGAACATCAGACAGATGGTGATCACAAAGAATTTCATGATGCGGGCATAGGTGCGGGGGGCGTTCTCCTCCGAAGACTGCTTGAAGAAGAAAGGCTCGGCGCCCATACGGAAAGCCTGCACGAACAGGGTGATCAGCAGCGACAGCTTATAACAGGCGGCATAGATCCCCACCTGGTAGCTGGCCTGTTCGGCGCCCAGCGGCAACCTTCTGGCAAGCATGATCCGGTCGAAGGTCTCGTTGATCATCCCCCCGAAGCCGGCGATCGTCAGCGGCAGCGAATAGAGCATGATCTCTTTCCAGAGCCTGCTGTTGAAGCTCCAGCGGAACTGCGTCAGTTCGCGGGACAGAAAGACCAGCTGGAGCAGGGACGAGCCCAGGGTGGCGATCAGCACATAGCCGGTTCCGAAGCCGGGGCTATAGATCAGCCGCAGTACGCTGTTCGGGTTGGAGTGGATCACGCGGGGACAGATCGTCAGAAAAAAATAAGTAAGGCCGATATTCAGCAGGATGCCCGCCACCCGGATCGCGGCAAACTTTTTGGGCCGGCCTTCATGACGCAGCCTGGCAAAAGGCAGGGCGCAGAGGGCGTCGGCGGCGATGATAAAGGCGCTGATGGTAATGTACCCGGGATGCTCGGCGACGCGGATATAGCTGGCGATCTGCTGGCGGAAAAGGACCATCAGGACAATAATGGCCGTGGTGGTAGCCAGCAGCGAGCCGAGAAGGGTGTCATAGACGTTTTTCTCCGATTCCTTTTTCTGGATATAGCGGAAATAGGCCGTCTCGAAACTGAACAGGACCAGGATATTCAGAAAGGGTATGATGGAGAAGATCTGGCTCATCTTCCCGTATTCCGAAGTGCCCGCAAATTTCAGCGTGAGGTAGGGGGTGAGCAGGTAATAGAGAAACCTGGCTAAAATAGAGCTCGCCCCGTACCAGATCGTCTGCCCCGCTAATTTTTTTATACTGCTCAAACTGTTGTTTTTACCCCGTTATACAATTTACGTTCGCAATGCCTTCCGCTGACCTTCGCGCTGGCCCCTCGCCGGGCCCCGCATCGCGCTGCCGGCCGCTCCGTCCGTGGACATCGTCGCGGGCTTCACGGCGCGACGGACAAAAATACCCGCTTGACGGGATATTAACGCCGAAATTTCAAAATGCCGTATATTCGGATCGGACGGGATCGGCGCTTACCGGCTCGGACCGGTTCTGCCAGCCGTCCAGGCCCTCCACCCCAAAATACAAAATGTATGGATGCCTTCGGTCATATCAAATCCGTGATCGCTATCATTCTTGGTCTCAGCATCGCCAAACTGTTGCAGGGGGCCGTCAAGTTCATCCAGCATCCCGGTCGCAACCGGCCTTACTGGGTACACCTGCTGTGGGCCCTTTACCTCTTCCTGTTGCTGGTGCATTTCTGGTGGTGGGAATACGGCCTGCGCTCCCTTGCGCAATGGCAGTTCCAGGAATACCTGTTCATCATCGTGTTCATTACGCTTTATTTTGCGCTCTGCGCCCTGCTGTTCCCCGACGATGTAAATGATTATGAGGGGAGCTTTGCCGATTATTTCTTTTCGCGGAGGAAATGGTTCTATGGCGTGCTGGCGATCACCTTCGTGGCGGACCTGGTGGATACGGCCATGAAAGGGAAGGAATATCTGATGCATTTCGGCTGGGAATACCCGGTACGCAATGCCGTGCATATCGTTCTGTGCCTCGTGGCCATCCGGGTGACCAACCGGAGCTTCCACGCCATGCTGGTGATCCTTTTTATCCTTTATGAGCTGTCCTATATATTCCGCTTGTTCGGGACGGCCAGTTGAGGGTGTCTTGCAGATCCGCGCCGGGCGCTTGCACTGCGGGATCGCGTGATCGGGCCTGTCGGGATGCGGCGGTTTCGCGCGTGCGCGGAGGCGGCGATCGGATGGCTCACTGCAAATCCCCTTCGGTGATCAGCCCATGCCTTAGCGCAAAGACGACGACGCCGGCCGTATTCTTGGAGTCCATTTTTTCAAGGATCTTCACGCGGTAGCCTTCCACCGTCCGTTTGCTCAGAAAGAGCCGCTCGCCGATCTCCTGGGCCGTATGCTGGCGGCAGATGAGCCGCACGATCTCCCGTTCCCGGTCGCTGAACAGGGCGTTCATCTTCTTTTTTTGTGGATCGAACTTGCTTTTTACGATGAGAGAGGCCAGCCGGGCCGAGGTATGTTTGCAATAGAAGATATTCCCTTCATAGACGGTGTGAATGGCTTCGAGGATCTCTTTCTTGTCCGCGTTCTTCAGCAGGTAGCCCTTGGCGCCAGCTTCCAGCATTTCAACGATGAGGTTCTCCTCCTCGAACATGGACAGGGCGATGATCTTCAGGTTGGGATGCTTCTGCAACAGCAGCTTGGACGCCGCGATCCCGTCCAGCCCCGGCATCTTGATATCTGTCATCACCACATCCGGTTTTTTATCCGCCACCATTTGGACCAGCTCCCTGCCATCACCCGCCTGACCGACCAGTATAATGGCGTCTTGCTTAGAAAGCATAAGGGTCAGTCCATCGCGGAAAATCTCATGGTCGTCGGCAATAACGAGGCGGATAGTAGTAGTCATGCTGGAAGAGGTAACTTCCAAATTTAGGAAAATTTTGCGAAGGAGCGGGAGCGATAAGCCGGATCAATGATCCGCGGCAGCGCCGGACCAACATCATCCCACGGGTATTTTTATAAAATAATTGGTGCCGGCGCCTGGTTTGGATTCCAGCGACAGGATCCCGTTCAGGATCTCACAGCGGCTTTCAAGGCTCTTGAGTCCCAGCCCGTTCGACCGGCCTTTTTCCTTCTCGGTGTCGAAGCCTTTGCCATCGTCCTTGGTGAGGAACAACAGGTGGCCGGCCTCTTCGCTCAGCCCGATCTGCAGATTGCGGGCCTGGGCATGCTTGAGGGTATTGTGGACGATCTCCTGGATCATCCGGAAAATATGGATCTCTTTTTCTCTGGGCACCTGAATATCCTTGACTACATACAACTGGATATTGATGGTCTGCTTCAGGTTCACCTGCCCTACAAATTCCCGTATCGCCTCCACCAGTCCCTGCCGCTCGAGGGTCGCGGGCAGCAGATCGTAGGAGATCCTGCGCATACTCCCGATGATCTCGTCAAGGTATTTGCCGGTCTTTTCGAGCACGACCCGGTCATCGGGATGGGGGATATCGACACTGCTGATATTCAGTTTGACGGCGGACAGCAGGGGGCCCAGACTGTCGTGAAGATCGGCGGCGATGCGTTTGCGCTCATTCTCCCGGATGGTGATCTCGGCAAAGATCCTTTCCCTTTGCAGCTTCATATACCGGCGGTGGTAGCGGATGATCGATACGAAAAAGTAAATAATTATTACTGCAATAATTACAGACAGAAGAATAGTGATATTCAGGATCTTGCTTTCCATTTCAGAGCATAAACAAACTTTAATCCACAAACTATTTCAGCGAAAACTTTACCCGTGCTGGTATCAGCAGAAAGGCAATGGCAAAAATACTATTTGTAAGGGCGTTTACATACGCAATGAGAAAGATAATCTTATAGCTGATATCCGACTTGCCGGGTACGCTGACCTCGATGGCCCAGCGGTAAAGGATCATATACAAGAAATAGATAATAAACCCGATGCAGATGAGGAAGGATGGATTCCGGAAAAGGTTGCGGTTATCATACGTGATCATGTAGTTGATCTTGTTGACGCTGAGCAGGACGATGAGGAAGGAGTAGAACAGGCGGAACCAGGGGCTGAATTGGGTGATCATCCCGAAAAAAAGATTTTCCACCGCCCACACGAGTGCCGTAACGATAAGAAATCCGTAAAAAAGCTGTTTTCGCTGTTTCAGGAATCCCCAGAGATGGAATTGTATCGCGATGAGCGTCCATTCCACGAGGATATAGATATTGATCGGTATGGCATTGCTGGTATGAAAGGCCTTGATCAGCACAAAGCTGAGGATCTCGGTGAGGAAGCCGATCACCAGCAGGATAAAAAAGGGCTGATACCCTTTGCCTATGCGGCGTAAGCGTATCAGCCCTGCTATCAGGGGCAGCAAGATCGATTGACTGATCAGAAAGAAAATGATAGATCTCATGCGATGCTGGTGTATGATTCGATCCGATGCTTAATGACCACCACCCAGACCACTGCTGCCATTGTCACATACAGGTGGGCATTGCTGGCCTTGTTCGATAGTCTGTCCACCC